>NZ_JBITLW010000019.1:0-184617 GCF_044465645.1 Streptomyces sp. NPDC049627
ATCCACGGCCGCGACTGACGTTTCCCCATGCCCACATCAACGAGCGATCAATTCAACAGTCACATGATCAACCCGCTTTTGTTAGAGCCAGTAAGGCTGCTGAGTTAAAGCGTGCCCAGCAGAAGGAGCAGCGGGCAGCGAAGGCTGCTGAGGAGCGTCGGCGCCGTCCGAAGCCGGAAGCCGCCAAGGCCGAGGCCGAGCATGCCCGTCTGCTAGCCGCAGGGGAGAAGCTCCTCGACCGGGAACAGGCTGCAAAGGCACGCGAGGTTGCCCGTATTGAGCGGGAGTTAGCTAAGCGCCAGGCCGAGCGGCAGCGCGCTGCAGAGCAGCGGGAACGGGAGCAGGCCCGCTCGGAGAAGGAGCGGCAGAAGCAGGCGCGAGAGGCCCGATTGGCGCAGTTGAAGGATGAGGCAGATCAACGCACGCTCCAGGCCCAAGAGCGCCTGGCGGAGCTACAGGCGGTGCTGACGGAACGGCCCAGAAGACTGACGAGTTGGCACCCATACGTCGAGCAGGCACTCGCTGAGCGGGGCCCGCAGGGCGTGGCCGATGCTGTGGAGGAAGTGCTTAATGGCTCGGCTGTGCCCGAGGGATGCCGAGCGGGTGCGGGAGCGGCTTATGTTCCGGAGGCTCAGCAACTCCTGATTGAGGTCGAACTGCCGCAGCATGAGGTGGTGCCGACCGTGGCCGCCTACAGGGTTATGGTCCAGCGGACCGAAATCGTAGCCCAGCCGCGTAAAGAGGCCGAGACCAAGGAGACTTACCGCACTCTGGTCGCACGCCTCGCCCTGCGGGCACTGGACGAAGCGTTCTCGACCACTCCAGCCGGTCTCGTCACCACTGTGGTGTTCAACGGGCATGTGAGCGCTAAGGATCGCGCGACCGGCCGTCCAGTGCACCCCTGCCTTGTGAGCGTGGTCGCCCGGCGCGAAGACTTCGACGAACTTGTACTGGACGAACCCCAATTGGATCCGCAGGAGTGCCTTAAATACCTGGGGGCTTTAGTCTCCCGCCATCCGCACGATCTGGAGCCCGTGCCCCCGGTCGTGGAGATCGACCTGTCGAGGTACCGCATCACCGCGGATGCCGGCGCCGTGGCAGGGCTCGACAGCCGACCCGACCTCCTGCAGATGGACCCCTACGCCTTCGAGCGGCTCGTGCGCGAGCTGTTCGAAGCAATGGGCTTCGAGACCTGGCGGACTCAAGGTTCTCGGGATGATGGTGTGGACGCCGTCGCTGTACAGCGTGACCCGGTGGGGATCACGGTCTTCGCCATACAGGCTAAGCGGTCGAAGAACGCCGTGCCCGTTGAGACAGTCCGCGCGTTGGCAGGCGTGATGCACGACAAGGCTGCAAGCCGTGGAGTCCTGGTGACGACCTCATGGTTCGGAAAAGCAAGCGATGACTTCGCTCACCGAACGGGCAGGATGCAACTCATCAACGGACGCAACCTGAAGGCGCTACTCAAGGAGTACTTGAACATGGACGTCCTGATCGGCCTCCCGAAGACACCTCCGGGTTGGCAGCCCTCTGACGTCCAATGAGCCGTCCAGACGGACCGATTGACCAAGCCGCAGCTCTGCACCACAACCGCACCAGATGGAGCGAGGAACACCGGGGAATCACGATGAAGGCAACCCAGCCGGGAGAGGCCCCACCCCGGCTGTTTGCCCAAGTCAGCGACCCAGCCGTCCGCAAATGCTCGCAGCTTCCCAAGCCGAGGTCGGTTACGGAGGAAAGTAGGGATCACCCATCAGGACCTCGTTCGCTGTCCGTCGGCGATCTCAGCACAAGATCTTTGGTCGGTGCCCCGACTGACGTTGACTTCGTCGCGTGGTCGAGCGCCTGTGGTATAGCCGTGGGAAGAGAATCTCCACAGATCAGCACCGGCAGAGAGCGTGTCGGCCTTGCTGCCGTACATGTCGATCACTGTTGTCGCGAGCATCTCGTGAGTCAGTCCATCGACATCGACAGCCGTCAACGTATAGGTGTTCCCGATGTGGCCGGGACCACCAACGTTGATCTGGTCAGCGTGCCAGCGTCCGCTACGCATGGTGGCCTCGCGGGCGAAGACGACCCGGTTGTCTCCCGCCTTGTTCGGAAACTCGACCGCGATCCAGAGGTGGTGTCCTTTCGGTAGAGTTCCGCTACCTCGCAGGCTCTGCACGCAGCGAGGAATCACGACGTCCTTGCTGTCGTCGTGTGACGTGATGTGGATGTCGTCACTGTCGGGCCAGAACAGGAACCCGCCTCCTGCCGGAAGCGCCACCACAGCCGCGGCTGTTGCGACCACTCCACCACGGCGATTGCGGTACGCCTGCCTGATTGTGAGGGCAAGGCTGCGCCACGATTCCTTCTGATAGCCCCAGAACCCAGCGGGACTCGGTGTACTTCCGGTCAGCTCACTCATGATCCCCCCAAGGTCGCCTTGCAGATGGCAAGGAGCGTGAAGGGAATCTAGCGATCCGGCCACACTAGATCACCCACTGCCGCGATTCGGCAACAGAATGACCGATGATGCCCACTACTGTCCGTTTGGTTCATTTCGGTGATCGGCACTCTCCTCACCGCATTCAGAGCTCTGGCGTTTCACTTTCCGTCTAATTCAGCAGCACAGCGAGCGCATGGGGTGGGTAACGAGCGTTTACCCGTCAGCGTCCCGCCGCCCCGAAGAAAGGGAGGTCTACTCAGTCGCGGACTGTCTGTGGACAAGCCCAGGCCAGCCGCTCGCAGACCCCGCTCTGACCAGCGGCAGCCCTTCCTACCTAAAACTCTCCGGAGCCGTTTCTGTGCAGCAACGGACCACGTCAGATCCGTCCATGTTGTGCTGGGGCGAGCCGCCTTAAGTCAGTCGAGCATTCTGATAGTGCCTCTCTCGGCGTAAGCACAGAAGCAACGGGGAGAGGAACCCGGTGCGAAACCGAGTTCCTCTCCCCGTTACTAAGAAGCGGAAGGTCGCTGCCGGCCACTAAACGCAGCCTTCCCCTTTCAGGGGCAATGAGGATCGCTCACCGCTAGGAGGTCACCGCGGCTGGTCGCAACGCGGAGCACATCGCGCAAGGCCCCGGTCAGGTCTTTGGCCAGCCGTCGCAGGTCCTCCGAGCCCGTGCCCTGGTCGTCGAGCTTGTCCGAGGCTTGCTCCAGCAGCTCGGCAGCCGTCCCCAGTTGCACCGCCTCGATGTTGTCCGCCAGGCGGGACATGTAGCCCTCCCTGTCGTCGGTGCTCAGGTAGCAGGGCTTGCCCTCCGGCCCCGACCACGGGAGGAGTCGCAGTTCGTTCGGTGCCGTCATCCTTGCGTCTGCCCCTCATTGGTCATGTGGTGGGTGGTGAAGACCGCGTCGACGCGGTTCCCCGGGAACACCAGAAGCGCGGCCTCGACGACTCGCCCGGTGGCGTCGGTCGCGACGCGTGTGACGGCGAGGACTGCCACGGCGGAGCGGAGACGGAGAGCCGATGCTTCGTCCAGCGTCGGTGGGCGGGCACATACCGTCTCCCGAACAGCTGCCGGCGGCGAGCTCAGGACGGCGAATCGCGTGACTGTCTCCCGCCACGAGGACTCATCGTCCAGTACTCCGGTCGGTGCCAGGTCGCGCGGGATGTAGATGCGGGCCAACCCGTGCGGTGACTCCCCCTCGTGGCTTACGCAGAAGAACTCGGCGAGAGGGCTGCCCGTCGGCACCTTCAGCAAGGCCGTCAGCTGCCCCTCTGCTGGGACCGTGTTGGTGCGAACCGTGACACGCAGGGCCGTTTCAGCAGCGGTGCGCGGGTCCAGCGTTCCCCATCCCCCGACGTACACGATCTTCCTGGGCGGGCGACGGACGAAGTTGCCCTTGCCGTGGATCTTCTCGATGAGGCCTTCGCCCTGGAGGACCCCGAGAGCCCTCCGCAAGGTCACCGTGCTGACCTTGTAGCGATCGGCGAGGCCGGCCTCGGACGGCAGGCGTTCGCCGGGCTTGATGCGGCCGGTCGTGAGCTGGCGCCGCAGATCGTCGGCGATCTCGTGATGGCGTGAAGGCACGGACCGGATCACCGCCTTCCCTGCATCCGAACGGCGACGAGCCGGGTTCGCGAGTGCATGGTCAGCAACTCGCCTGACTCGAAGAGGAGTTGCTTGCCGCCTTGGGGAAGTTGGAAGAGGTCGCTCACCCGGCGCGCCTGGCCGCCGAGTTGGATGATGTCGCCGCGCTGCACGGTGGCCGCGGTGACCTCGACGTTGGATGCCAGCGCGCCACCAGGTTCCCAGCTGCTCACCGCTCCGCCTCCGTGGGCGTGCAGTTGTGGGATGCCGAGTGACACGGGCAGGCGCATGTCTCGTAGACAATCGGCACGTCGACCGGTGCGGGGATCGGGGAGGATTCCGCGCAAGCAGGGTGTGTGCCGATACAGCAGGCGGTCGACCAGTAGGGAACAGCCGAGACCTCGATGGTGTAGGGCTGTTGGCGAGCCGGCATCAACGCACCCCTGCAAGCGACGACCAGGCCCCAGCGGGCAGGTGAGGAGCGACTACCACCGCGCGCGGCCGTACCCGACGCTCCCAAGCCAGCAGGTACGGGCGGACGAGCGCGTTCTCCTCCCCCGCGAGAGGGTGGCGGTGGTTCGCGGTATCGGGGACCCGGCCCAGGACGACCGTCGACGGATCAGCGGACGCAGGGACAACGAGGGCGGCCGTCGGCCGGGAGGGCCGTAAGGGGCGGCGGTGCCTGCCCCTGGGGAAGTAACGCGCTCTGGCAAGCGAGGCGGCACGGCGGATACGGTTGAGCACGCTGTTCAGCTCCTATCGCTGATGGCTCGGTCCCCCGACATCGCCCGTCGTGGGGACCGCTTTGTGTACGACCGCCCAGAGGGTGCGGCCGTTCAGGCTGGTGGCGATGAGCCCGAATCGGTCGGCATTCGCCACCACTTCCAGGACCTCCCGCCATAAGTCGGCGGAGAGCGACTCCGGCAGCTCCGCTTCGATCGACGTGTACCGGTCGTGTTCCTCCACACGCGCGTGAAGCCCGACGCCGGACAGTCGGGCAGCGATGGCCGCCGCGCTAAATCCCGAAGCGGGCACAGGGCAGCCTCCGTTAACCGGCGATCACTTTGAGTGAAGCTAGTTAACTAGATTAGAGCTAGTGGACTAGATTTTCCATATGCCTGAGCAGCCGCCTTATCTCCGCATCGCTGACGAACTCCGGCGGCGGATCGCGGAGCACGTGTGGGAACCCGGGGACCGCCTGCCTTCCCGCGCCCAGATCGGCCAGGAGTGCGGGGTGGGCGAGAACGTGGTCCGTCGGGCGCAGGAGCTGCTGATCTCCCAGGGCGTGCTGGAGGGCCGTGCCGGATCGGGCACTTACGTCGCCGAGCCCCGGCAACGGGTCCGGGTCGTCCGGTCGTCGGCGCGAGAGCGGCCCGATGCGTCACCGTTCCGGGCGGACATGAAGGCCGTGGGCAGGCAAGGGGATTGGGAGAGCCGGACCGAGGCCAAGGTGCCAGCGCCGGCGGACATCGCTGCGCGGCTCGGCATCGCCGAGGGCGACCTGTGTGTCCGTACGGCGTACGAGTTCCTGGCCGACGGCAGGCCGGTGCAGTTGTCGACGAGTTGGGAGCCGTTCGACCTCACCGCCGGCACACTCGTCGTTCTCCCTGAAGGAGGGCCGCACGCCGGGGCCGGTGTCGTGAACCGCATGGCCGCGATCGGGGTCACCGTCAGCCACGCCGTGGAGCAGCCGGAGCCAAGGCCGGCGACCGCCGAGGAGGCGTCACTTCTCGGCCTCCAGAAGGCCGCACTCGTGACGCACATCCGGCGGACCTACTACAGCGACGACGGGCGGCCCGTGGAGACGGCGGACATCGTGGTGCCCGCCGCGCACTGCGAGATCGTGTACGAGATCCCCATCAACCGCTAGCCGGCAGTCGACACCGAGCCGGAGTTACTGGAGTGCGCCGCATGACCAACGAGGTCCCGGTCTGCCCCGAGTGCGGCCAACCCATGAAGTCCGGTGGACTCGTGCTCTCCGGACGGGCGGACGATGGCCGACGGACATGCCGATCTCTGTGGCGGTGTACCGATCGGCATGTCTGGTGGGGTTGGACAGACCGGCCGGACGAGCCTCTAGAGGCCTGCCCGGTGCCGCATCTCTTCCGCTGAGATCGGACGGCACCGCGAGAGCACGTGTCGAATGCGTGTCGAGTTTACGGGTGAATGCCCTGCGAACCGTACGAGTAAGCAGGTCAGCAGCGGTGTGTCACTCGACCCGCCAAGCGCCTTCTAAGCGCTTGGCCGCAGGTTCGAGTCCTGCCGGGGGCGCCCTCTCTCCGCCCTCCTTCGGGAGGGCGTTTTTGCTGGTCAGAGGCCGTCCATCGGGCCCGGCAGAGCAGCTTCGCGGGTGCGGGTGGGCCCTCGGGCGGAGTCGGCTGATGTCCGGCTGGAGACGATTTCGTCCGGCCCTCGGCGGGTGTTCTTCCCGAAAACTTCCCGATGTTTCGGTGCGGTCTCTTGCCGTCGAACCGCTCACCCACGCCGCGGTCTGTGGTCAGCCACCAGCATCGCCCTCCGCCGCGCAAAGTGGGGCCCTGACCGTCCGTGTCATCCCGCCCGACCGAAGCTCAGCTCCTCGTACCAGGCGCGCATGCCTCGCCTCCTGCTACTCGGCCCGCCATGTTCTCAGCACGCCGGCGCTGCTTGCTGTGCGTGGCGGTAGCACCACTCGTCCACTTCCTGGCGGGCACTGGTCTGATGGACAGCCTCAGTGCGCTCCTCGAAGGCGAGCCTCAGGCAATCGCGCACGCCAAGAGGCGAGACAGTGCCGAAGCCTGGGCCGCGCGATGGCTCTCCGGCGTTTCAGCAAGCGACACGCTCCAAGCAGAGTGACGACACCCGCCAGTTCAGCTCTCGACGCCGCAGGACAGCCTCGTTGCAGCGTCCCAAACAAGTGCAAATCGTCATACAGGTTGAAGGAGCGCTGGATATCAGATCATCCTTGCCGCCATGAGTCTCGTCTCCACCTCCTTCGATGTGCCCGACATGGGCGACTACGCACACGACTGGGCCTTGGTTGATGTGGAGACGTCGGGCCTCATGGCCCGACGAGATCGCGTGCTGTCCGTCGCGGTGATCACGATCGGTCCAGACGGCGGGCAGACCGGGGAGTTCTCGACGCTGCTCAATCCGGGGTGCGATCCGGGGCCGGTGGAGGTGCACGGGCTGACCGTCGAACGGTTGCAGGGTGCGCCGACCTTCGATCAGGTCGCCGGGCGGATCGGGGCGATGCTTCAGGACCGGGTCCTGGTCGCCCACAACGCCCAGTTCGACTACGACTTCCTGGCCCACGAGTTCGCCCGTGCGCGGATGTGGCTGCCGGTGTCGCAGCGGCTGTGCACGCTGGCTCTGAATCGCCAGGTGGATCCGCCGACGGACGACATGAAGCTCGGCACCCTCGCCGCCCATTACGGCGTCCCCCAGCAGCGTGCGCACGATGCGCTGGACGACACTCGTGTGCTGGCCGGCATCCTGCGGGCGTCGCTGCGCGAGGCGGCGCGGCTCGATCTGCCCTTGCCGCTGGTGACCTGCCCGCCCCGGGCAGAGTCGCAGTTCACGCCGAAGCCACCGAAGACTCCCTGCGCCTACCGCAATCCGGGACGGCTGACTCCCTGCGGGCCTCTCCAGCAGGGGATGAAGGTCGCGATCACCGGCGAGACCGCCCATGCCCGGGCGGAGCTGGTCGGGCGGGCGGTCGCCGCCGGGCTGAACATGATGACCTCCGTCAGTCGGCACACCAGCCTGCTGGTCACCAATGAACCGGCGTCCGATTCGGCAAAGGCCCGACGCGCACTCGCCGAAGGCGTGCCGGTCATCGACGAGCACACCTTCCTGCGGCTGCTGGCCGACGTACGACCGGGGACAGCCCATGAGGCGACAGCCGTCGCTGTCGCCCCGTCGGCCGAGCCGGAAGCAGAACCCGTCGCCGGACCGGTGGATTTGGCGCCCACCACAACCTCTGCCGCACCCGCCCTAAAAGCCGCAGCTCTCCCCACGGCCGCACCCGGTGCGGGGGTACCCGCACCGCGTCGACCGGTGCCCTCCGTCGGCACCTTGGACAAGCCTTTGGCCGGGCGTCGCGTGCTGGTGCTCGGTGGAGTCCATGCCGATGCCGCGGCGGCCCGTACCCGCGTCGTCGAGCTGGGCGGGTCCGCGGCGGTCAACCTGTCCGCCAGCGTCACCGACGTCGTACTCCTGGAGGGAGGGCCGGGCGACCGGCGCATGAGCCGCATCACCGCCCTTGAACTCCCCGTGCACGACCTCCACTGGCTCACCGCTCCGACCGCCACCGCCCCGGCCGAGGCGGCCCTGCGGACTCAAGAGCCGCAGGTGATGCCGAGAGGCGGTGTCATCGACCTGCCCATGCCGCACGGCAGCCCCGCGCCGGAGTGGTACGTCACCGCCGGCTGGGCCCCGCAGTCCGGCTACGAGATCGACGTCGTCGCCTTCCTCCTCGACGAGGACGAACAGGTCACCTTCGACGAGGACTTCATCTTCTACGGCGCTCCCGAGAGCCCCGCCGGAACCGTGCGACTGCTGACCGGCGGCCCTGCCGAACAGACCATCGCCCTCGACCTGGCCTCCCTGCCGCCCGCGACGCGCAAGGTCGTCATCGCAGCGGCCATCGACGGCGCCGCCACCTTCGGGGCGGTCGGTGCGATCCAGATCGGTGCCGCCCCCGGTAGTAGCGGGGCACCGCTCGCCCGGGCCACTCTGGATGCCGCCACCACCGAACGCACCATGCTGCTCGCGGAGATCTACCGCAGAGGCCCGGTCTGGCGCCTACGCGCCGTCGGCCAGGGCTACGACCACGGCCTCGACGCCCTCGCACGCGGATACGGCGTCGACATCGCCGACTGAACGCCGGTGCCGGAAGCGGAGATCTGTCCGTCCCTACTTCCGGGTCAAGCCCGACGACGCGGTGCGAGCGTGGATCCAGGCTTGGGCACCGGCCTGCTCGGGGCCGGACCGGCGGGCAGGCGCTGGGGGCCTTCGATGCGCTGCTGGAGTTCGGCGAGCCGGCCCGTGATGCAGGGGGGGAGGTGGCGAGCAGGGGCGGGGACGCTGTTGCCGGCCCACTCGGCGACCTGGGCGGGTGGGATGCCGTGGTCGAGCCAGGTGGTCAGGCAGGTGTGGCGCAGTCGGTCCTGCTCGTCGAAACAGTCCGCAGGATTGGCCTTGACCGGGCCGTATCCGCAACTCTGGTCTGGCTCCATGGCGGAAGCCGCGGGCCGTCCACTTCATGGAGCAGATGCCCCAGGGCGCGGCCGCAGCAGCCGGAGGCGGTGCATTCCTGACCGGCGCCGTGCAGCCAGGCGAAAGTGTGCGCGGGTGCGTGAACGCCGGTATCCGATCGATATGACGCACAGGGAGGGACCTGGTCCGCCTGCTGCGCTTCAGCCACGGCGACGCCAACCTCGTTGAGCTGACCCTGCCGGAGGAGTCGGCCCTGGCAGGCACACAGGTCGGCGATGTCGAGTGGCCGGCAGGACAGCTCCCTGGTCACCAGCATCCGCAGCAACCGCGTCCTCACCCCATCCTGGGAGGGATGCGTACGCGATCCGCAGTCTCCGCACGAACGGCCGGGGCAGGCCACGGCCGTCCTCGGCGGACCGTAGCCGCCGGCCGAGGCACTCTTGGCAGGCGGCTACGGGCGGCGGCAGCCGGTCGGCACCGGCCGAGGAGCCCTCAGCGTGACGAAGGGGACGAACGCGACCCCTTCGAAGGGCGGGCCGACCGGCTGCGTGCGCCTACTGGAGCGGCGTACCACCCGACTTGCGGTAGGCGATCGTCTTGTTGATCAGGTTTCCGCCGTCGGACTCGACCGTTGTCTGCTCCTGCCACCCCGCGCCGAACAGGAGGGCGACGATATGCGCCTTCGCCACCTGGTCCATGTGCGCGAAGAGCCAGTCCACCTTGTCGTCCTTGTAGTGGTTGGTGGTGTTGTTCTGTGCCATGTTGCCCACGGGGATCTGCCACAGGGCCACCGGCTTGCCCACCGCCTCGGCCATCTTCTTCCAGAAGCCCAGCTCGGCGGTGGCCTTCTGGTCGGTCCAGAAGGTGTTCTTGCCACCGTGCTCCGGCTTCGCGTACCAGCCCGCGTCGCGGTCCACCACGTCGGAGACCAGGAAGTCGGCGTTCTTCGCCCCGAGCTCCTTGTAGTCGTTGATGCAGTCCTGGAGGTTGGTCTGCCAGTCCCAGCAGGAGAGGTGGAGCCCCACGCCGGAGTTAGGCGCGTACTTGCGCGCCATGTCGATCAGGCAACGGGAGAGCCCGGCGGCGCTGTTCTCCTGCGACCCGCAGTCCGTCGGATTCGCGGTCTTGACCTGCGCGGGGACCTTGTGCAGATCGCCGAGCGACCGGGCGAAGCCCCAGAAGTCGGGCTCGATGTCGATCATGTCGTCCCTGTTGCCGATCTTCTGGAGGAAGAAGCGGTAGTCGTTCAGGTAACGGGTGAGCAGGTCGGCCCTGTTGATGGCGACGACCTCGCCCGGACCGTCGCCCTGGCCCGCCAGATCCCCGAGGTCGCGCAGCGAGTACCAGGTCCAGAAGTACTTCTGCGGGCGCGGCTTGCCCTGGTACGTCGTCTTGGACGCCTTCTCGTTGCTCCAGGTCACGTAGGTGCCGGGCGCCGTGGTCTCGCCGTTCCAGCACCCCCACCAGTTCGACCACTCGGCCTTGCAGCGCTTGGCCGTGTAGTACTCCGAGGAGGGCGCGGGGTGGCTGTGCACGTAGTTGTATCGCATGTCGAACGGCGCGGCGGTCGCCGAGGCGTCGGACATCGAGGCACCGATGAGCACCGTGCCACTGCCCATGAAACGCTTCGCCGAGCTGCCGTTTCCGGTGGCCGGAGACGACGGCGACGGCGACGGCGGGCGGGTGCCGCTGCTCGGAGCCTGGCTTGTCGGAACGCTGTCGTCCGGCGTGGTGGGGCTGTTGGGCGCGGTGGTGCTGCCGGAGCTCCCGGTGCCGCCGACACTCCCGGCCGGGACGAGTTTCCACTGCTGGTTGGCGCCACTCTTGTCGTGGTGCTGGGTGACGCGGCCCCCGTCGGCCTTGGAGCCCTTCTCGACCTCGACGGCCATGCCACTGAAGCGATTGATCAGACGCACGTAGCCGCCCGACGACTTCTTCACGTGGAACTGCTGGTTGGCGCCCTTGTGGTCGTTCCACTGCACCAGGGCGGAGCCGGCGCTCTTCGACCAGCGGTAGTCGTCCAGCACCTTGCCGGAGTTCCGGTTCTGCAGCCGGTAGTTTCCGTCACCCGAGTCGATGAACCGCCACTGCTGGTTGGCCCCGCCGTTACGGCGCCACTGCACCACCGCCGCACCGTCGTGCGAGGCGTAGGCAAGGCCGTCCAGCACCTTGCCGCTGTCGCGGTTGACCAGCACGTACCAGGACTTCGTGTCGACGACGTCCGCTGAGGCCGTGTTGACCACGGCCACGGAGCCGCCTACGACTGCCAGGGCGACGGCCGCCCAGAGGCTCCGACGCTGGTACAACCGACGGCCGCGGTGCCCCTGCTGTCGGCCCGGAACAGCTGAGCGGAACGACAGGCGACGACGGCGACGGCGGCGGGCGGCGCGACCGCCGACGGGTGCCCCCTCAGGCGACGTGGATGGGGGAGGGAACATGCTCGGTGCTCTCTTTCAGCTGTTGCCTCTGACCGGACCGTCTGGTCCGAACATCCCCCAGTTGTCACAGCCTCCGCAAAGGTTGCCTCGGCCCGAAGAAGTATGTGCGGCCGCCGCGCGACCTGCTGCACGCCACCGCCGTGCGCGCCGAGGACGGCTCGGTCACCGTCTTCGCCGTCAACCGCAGCCGCACGCAATCCCTACCCCTGCAAGTCACCCTGAACGGCCTCGCGTTGGCATCGGTCGTCGAGCACAGCGCCCTCGCGGACGCCGACCCCGACGCACGCAACACCCTCACCGGTCCGGAACGCGTGACCCCGCACCAGGTCTCCGGGACCACCCTGAGCGACGGCACCCTCAGCGCCGTCCTCGAACCGCTGTCCTGGAACGTGATCCGGCTCGCCTAGTACTCCTGCCGGAGTTGGGCGAGGAGGAGGTGGGGGCTCCCGGCTGTGGCCGGCCGGGAGCCCCCATGGGGAACCGGGGGGCGTAGGTCAGCCCATGCCCTGGAGGCGCCAGATCTGGTTCCTCTTGTTGGTCAGCGCGCTCTCCGGGTCGCACGTCCACTGGTGGATCTTCGCGCCGGCCGCCGTCGAGATCTCGCTGACGTCGACGCACTTGCCGCTGTGGACGGCGGCCAGCTGGTAGTCCTTGCTGTTGCCGAGCGCGGTGACGGGCTTCAGAGTGAACATCTGGTTCGTGGAGCCGTTGCACGTGTACTGGATGACGGCGGCACCGTCGGTCGTGGAGGCGCCCGAGACATCCAGGCACTTGCCGCTGTGCTCATTCACGATGGTGTAGGTGTTCGCCCGGCCCGCGACCGGCTTGAAGTCCAGCATCTGCTGGTAGCCGCCCTCGCAGTAGTACTGCTGGTACTGCGTACCGTTGGCCGTGGACAGGTTGGTGTCGTCCAGACACTGACCGCTGTGCTGGGCCACCGCGACCGTGGAGACCGTCGTGTTGGACGGCGGGAGCAGGGTGACGGTGTAGCCGTCCGAGGCATCCGTCCACGGCACGCTCACCGAGGCCGAGTTGCCGCTCACGGTCAGCGTCTGGTCGGAGACCGTCACCGGACCCGTCACCGCGCCGCCGCCGTTGTTCGGTATGCGCTGGACGACCGCGCGCACCCGGCCGTTCTCCACCACCGACGTGGTGTCGAGGCGGTTGAGGCTGACGTTGACATTGCCGGTGTTGCCGTTGCTGCCCAGCAGGATCTTCGCGTTACGCGCGGAGTTGTCCTTCGTCGCCAGCCCGTCGGTGTTCGTACCGGCCGTGACCTTCACGACGTTCCCGGTCTGCGAGCCGTAGTACCGGTAGAGGAACCATTCGCCCAGCGGCAGGTACTGCCCGGCGCTGTTCTTGGTGAGCAGCTTCGCCTCGAAGTCGTGCAGGTTGTTGGCGGACGCCCAGTTGGCGCGCAGGCCGTCGGCTCCGGCCCGCTCCAGGCGGGAGATGTACCAGCCGCCGCGGCCCGGGTTCTGCTCGGTGGGGGAGGCGTACTCGTTGACCTGGAACGGACGGCTCGTCGTCATCGACCGCGCCGACAGCTTCGAGTTGACCGCGTTCGAGTCCGCGACCGGGTCGCCGGGGAGGTCGTGCCAGCTGTAGATGTCCGGCTCGACGTTGTTCGCCTTGACGTAGTCCAGGTACGTGTCCCACCAGGACGAGCCGGTCGACCCGGGCTTGCCGGCGCTGCTGGCGCCGACGATCACCGCGCCCGGGAAGGCCGCTCGGATCTTCCGGTAGGCACGCTTCCACATCTCCAGGTACTGGGCCTGCGGCCGGTCCCAGAAGGGATGCCAGTCGGGCTCGTTCCAGATGTCCCACTCGACGTCGGTCATGCCGCCCGCCTTCGCGTCGGCGATGAGGCGGTCGTAGAAGGCGTCGAAGAGGGTCCAGTCGCCGTTGTCACCGGGGTACGTGGGGCTGGCGGTCCCGGTCCCGTCGGCGCCCCACAGGTCGTGCGGCAGGATGACGAAGGTGCCGCCGAGCGCCTTGGTGCGCTTGTACTGGGCCAGGGTGGAGTTCCACCGGCGGTCGTACTTGCCGGCGACCCAGCCTCCCGGGTTGTCGAGCTGGGCGCCTCCGGCCCGCATGAACTTCCACTTGATGTCCTTGTAGAAGTGCTCCTGGGGCAGCGAGCCGTTCTCGGACATCCCGTAGATGGTGCCCGAGGCACGGTAGGTGGGGGCGCCCCCGGCGGTGGCGAAGTCCACGGCCACGGTCGTGTCGGCGGCCTGCGCCGACGTGCCGGGAAGGGCGACGGCGGCGACCGACGCCAGGAGGGCTGCGAGCGCGGTGACCGTGCGCGGGTGGGATCCCATCCGGGCGGGGCTGCTCGTGCGTCCGGATCGGGGAAGGGGGCGAGGTGCGTCGTGCATGGCGGGTCTCCCGGGGAGGGGTGGGTGCTGCCTGGGCGGAAGGGGGGTGCCCAGGGGGTCGTTCAGCCGCCGGTGTGCGCGGCCGGTGCGGGTGTGGTGTGCCGGAGTGTGTGGGCTTCGGCGAGGAGGAGGTAGGCGGCGGCGGTCCAGGTGTAGGCGCGGTCGCGCAGGCCGGTGCCGGTGAGGGCGTCGAAGTTCTCGGCGAAGCCGTGGGTTTCGCACAGGGCGCGGAAGCGGGCGCTGATCTCGTCGGCGAGGCGGTGGTGGCCGGCGCGGCGCAGGCCGTCCTCGATGAGGACGGTGGCGGGGGCCCAGATCGGGCCGCGCCAGTAGCCGTCGGAGAGGTAGTGCGGTGAGGTGGGCAGTTCGGTGGCCAGGCCGTACGGGGTCAGGTGGGCCTCGATGCGGGCGGCCAGGGTTTTGCCGATGTGTTCGGGCAGGTGCTCGCCCAGGGCCATCGGCATCAGGTCCAGCAGGCTGGAGGTGCTCCAGGTCGCGCCGCTGTCGACGCCGCGGGCCACGAACCGCTCTCCCGTCCACAGCTCGTCGAGCATCGCGGCCTGGGTCACCTCGGCGGTGCGGGTCCAGTGGCGGGCCTCGTCGGGCAGGTCCAGCTCGGTGGCCAGTCGGGCGAGTTCGCGGAGCTGGAGGGTGAGGAAGGCGGCCAGGTCGGCGGTGACGACCACGCGTGCGGGGTCGAAGGTGGTGGCGTTGTCCCAGCCGCTGTCGTTGCCGTGCTGGTAGTGGGGCAGGGCGGCGCCGGGTGCGCGGCGGGCGGTGAGCCAGAAGTCGGACCAGCGGGCCAACCTGCCGTAGACCTCGGTGAGTTCGGTCCGGCTGAGGGGTTCGGGGAGTCTTCGGCGCAGGTGGGACAGGGTCCAGCCGTGGATGGGCGGTTTGACGAAGTTGTAGAGGACCTCGGAGTGGGTCACCGAGTCGGGCAGGGCGCCGGTCTCGTCCTGGTGGTCGAACGGCAGACGGAACTGGTCCCACGCCAAAGCCGGTGCGCCGGGGGCCAGGGCGAGGGCGTTGAAGCAGTGGTCCCAGCTCCAGACCTTGTCCATCCAGTGCTTGGACATCAGCACCGCGGGCCGGGTGACCAGGCCCGCCGGACGGACCGTGGCCGACCACAGGACGTAGGCGGCGAGTTCGGCGGCCGGCGTGGCGGACGAGCGCCACGGAGCCACCGCGTCCACGAACGTCGCGAAGGCCTGCTCCGCGGCCGCCACTACGACGTCGAACGTCTCCGAGGACGCGTAGGGCAGGCGTGCGCTGTCCAGTTCCTCGATCGCCGCTTCCCAGACCCCGCCTGGGTCCGCGGTGACGGTGACGCCTCGTGCACTGGTGCCGAGGGCCTGACCACCGGACACCTCGACGGAACCCGACAGCACGGTGACCCGGTAGCGGCGCCCGGTCTCGTAGGAGGTGAACACGTACGCCCCGTCCACCGGGTCGCGGTAGAAGTAGGTGCCCGTGAAGGGGGTCAGGGTGTCCGCTGCCGCGGTGATGCGCAGGCCGAGTCCTTCGCCGCGCAGGCGGACGGTGTCCGGGGAGGCGTAGGCGAGGGCTATGTGCCCTTGCTCACCGGTCCAGCTGAGCAGGCCCGCGGTCGCCTCGGTGCGGGTCCCCGCGCGCTCGCCCGTCGTCGCCTCCAGGGGCGTGAAGCGCAGGATCGCGTGCATGCCGTTCTGGTGCGAGACGAGGTGCAGGTCCTCGGCCCGGGTCTTCTCCGCGAGTACGGGCGAGATGCCGAACCAGGAGCCGTGCGTGCTGAACGGGATGTCGTGGAGGGAGAAGGCCGGGCCGGATCGGGCGGCGGTCATGTGGTGTGACTCGTTTCTTGAGCAGGGGTGACCGACGGGGGGTTCGTGTGGTGGTCAGTCCTTGACGGCACCGGCGGTCACGCCGGCGGCCACGTAGCGCTGGGCGAGGACGAGGATCACCGTGGCGGGCAGCGAGGCCACGACGGCGGTGGCCATGATGGCGTTCCACTCCTGGTTGTTGTTGCCGATGTAGTGGTAGATGCCGAGCGTGATCGGCTCGTGGGCGCCGCCGTTGGCGAGGGTGCTGGCGAAGATGAAGTCGGACCAGGACCACAGGAACGCGAACAGCGACACGGTGACGACCGAGTTGCGGCTCATCGGCAGCACCACGGACCGGAAGGTGCGCAGCGGCCCGGCTCCGTCCATCTGCGCGGCCTGGAGGAGTTCGCCAGGGATGCCGGACATGAACGCCGTGAAGATCAGTACCGCGAAGGGCACGGCGAGAGTGGAGTCGGCGACGATCAGGCCGGGCACGGACTGGAGCAGGCCCAGCTGCAGGTAGATGGCGTAGAAGCCCATCGCCATGATGATCCCGGGGATCATCTGCGCCACAAGGAAGAGGAAGCTGAGGACTCCCCCGCCCCGGGGGCGCAGTTTCGCCAGCGCGTATCCGGCGGGCGCTGCCAGCGCCACGGTCAGCACGACCGTGCCGAGACCGATGACCAGGCTCGTGGCCAGGTAGGGCAACTGCTCGTCGAACACGGCGCGGTAGCCGGCCAGCGTGCCGTGCACGGGGAACAGGTCGGGCGGGGATTTGCGCATGTCCTGGTCGCGGGTGAAGGACACGTTGAGCATCCAGTAGACCGGGAAGAGCATGACGGCGGTCAGTGCCAGGCCAAGGCCGGTCTTCCACCCCGTACCGCGAAGCCGGAGCCGGTGCAGCAGGTTGTTCATGCCAGTGCCTGCTTTCGCTGGACCCTCAGATACACCAGGCCGAAGACCAGGGCGGCGACCACGAGCAGGTTGCCGACGGCCGCTCCGGGGCCGAAGGCGGGCAGGAGGTTGCCGAAGCCGAGCTGGTAGGACCAGGTGGCGAAGGTGGTGGACGAGTCGGCCGGGCCGCCCTTGGTCATGATCCAGATGATGTCGAAGACCTTGAGCGTGTAGACCAGGCCCAGCAGGAGGGTGATCGCGGAGACCGGGCGCAGCAGCGGGAAGGTGATGCTCCAGAAGCGCCGCCAGGCGCTCGCGCCGTCGAGGGCCGCCGCCTCGTACAGCGAGCCAGGGATCGACTGCAGTCCGCTGTAGAGCACGACCAGGTTGAACGGGACGCCGATCCAGATGTTCGCGATGATCACCGACGTCAGCGACCAGTCCGGTGAGGTCAGCCAGTTCACCGGGTCGACGCCGAGGGCGTGCAGGGCGGCGTTGACGATGCCGGAGTCGCTGTTGAGCATCCACGACCAGGTGGAGGCCGACACGATCAGCGGCAGCAGCCACGGCACCAGGAACAGCGCCCGCAGGGTCGCGGAGAGCTTGAAGTGCTGGTTGAAGAAGACCGCGAGGGCCAGGCCGATGGCGTACTGGAAGAACAGGCACACGGCGGTGAACACGACCGTGTGGGTCAGGGCGGGGCCGAAGGTCGGGTCGTCGAAGACCTTCTGGTAGTTGTCCGGTCCGGTGAACGGCGCGTCGCCCTGGACGAAGGAGCGGACGGTGTAGTTACGCAGGCTCAGGTCGAGGTTGCGGTAGAGCGGATAGGCGTAGAAGAGGACGAGGTAGAGGGTGACCGGGGCGAGGAAGGCCCAGGCAGCCCACTGCTGGGAGGTGGGGCGGCGGCGCCGGGCGGCGGTGGGGGCCGGGGGCGGGGCGGCGATGGCCGCCGCCCCGTTCCGGTCACGCACCGGCCGGGGGTCCGGCAGGGGTGTCGTGCGTTTCATCAAAGGCCCTGGGTCGGGGTTGCCTGACGGTTTACTTGGTGGCGGCGTCCTGTGCCGCGGAGAGCGCGTCCTTGGGCGACTTGGAGCCGCTGAGGGCGGACTGGACGGCCTTCCACATCTGCTCGGAGATCTTGGGGTACTTGGTGCCGAGGTCGTCACTGGTGCGCCCCTTGGCGGCCTTGACCGCCTCCACCCAGGGCTTCAGCTCGGCGTTCGCCGCCACCTGCTTGTCCTGGACCTCACTGGTCGGGGCCACGTAGGACAGGGTGGTGTCGGTGGCGTTGAGGTTCTCGGTGCTGGTCAGGCAGGACACCAGCTTCTGCGTGGTGGCGTAGCGGTCGGTGTCGCCCTGGACCGGGACGGTGACGAACTCGCCGCCCGTCGGGGCCGCGGCGTTGCCTCCGCCGGCGCCGGGGATGGGCAGGACGCCGTAGTCGAAGCCGGCTTTCTTCGCGTTGGCGAGCTGCCAGGTGCCGTTCTCGGCGAAGGCGTAGTCGCCGCCGGCGAACTCCTGCCAGCTGGTCGTCTGGGTGTTGTTGATGACCGAGTTGGGCGCGTACCCCTTCTTCAGCCAGTCGGTCCAGAGTTTCAGCGCGGAGACGCCCTCGGCCGAGTCGAGTTCGGTCAGCTTCGCACCCGAACCCCAGAACCAGGGCAGGAACTGGAAGCTGCCTTCCTCCGTTCCGATGGCGGAGAAGGTGATGCCCTTCTTGCCGGCCTTCTTGACCTTGTCCAGGGCCGCCGTCAGCGACTTCCAGTCCTTGATCGAGGCGACGTCGACCCCGGCGTCCTTGAGGACCTTCTTGTTGTAGTAGAGCGCAAGGGTGTTCGCGCCGATCGGCGTGCCGTACGTCTTGCCCTCCGACTGACCGGCCGCCAGCAGATTGGGGTCGACCTTCGAGGTGTCCAGCTTGTTCTCGTCGGTCGTGGTCAGCACGCCCGCCTCGGCCAGCGTCGACACCACCGGGTTGTCGACGATGAGCACGTCGGCGGAGTTGTCCTGCTGCGCCGCCAGCAGCGCCTTGTTCGACAGGTCGCTGGTGTCGAAGGCGGTCCGCTTGATCTTCACGCCGGCCTTGGTGCCGCAGTCGTCCAGCAGCTTCGCCCAGGCCGAGGTCTTGTCGAACTGCGGGTACGGGTCCCAGATGGCGTACGTGCCGCTGTCCGCGCCCTGGGAGCCGGCGCTGCCCGAGCCGGAGGAGCAGGCGGTGGCACCGGCGGCCACGGTCAGGACGGTCAGGGCTGCGGCGGTCAGACGGCGGTGTCTGGAGAAGTGGTTCATTGAGGGTTCCCTTGTTCTGACATGCGGGTGCCGAGGGCACGGGGTGAGGAGGAGAGGCGGGCACGGAGAACGGCGCCGCTGAGCAGTTCGGCGTGGGGCGGTGTTTGGGGCGGTGTGCGTGGAGGGGGTCAGAGGGGGGTGGCGGGCCCGTCGCCCGCGGTGGGTCTGGCTTGCGTGGGCCCGGTGCTCGCCCGCAGGGAGATCGGTGGCGCGAGGAGATGGTGCCGGGGCGGTGCGTCGGGATGGCCGAGCCGCTCCACCAGCAGGTCGACGGCCCGTCGGCCCATCTCTTCCGCCGGCACGTCCGCCGCGGTGAGCTGCGGGGTCACCGTCTCCGCCCACCGGCTGGCCACGACTCCGGTGACGGAGAAGTCGCGCGGTACGTGGCGGCCCGCCTCGGCGAGCCCCCGGTAGAGGCCACCGAGCGCGGCCTCGTTCAGCGTGACCAGAGCGGTGGTGGCCGGATCGTCCTGCAGGATCCGCTCCAGGCACGCCTGACCGGAGGCGGCGTCGTCCCCGCAGCAGTAGGTCCGCACGGTCAGCCCGCGCTCGGCCGCGGCCTTGGTGAAGCCCTCCAGCCCCCGGTGCGCGGACTCGTAACCGGCCCGCAGAAGCTGTTCGGGCCGGTTGACGAGGGCGATCCGGCTGTGGCCCAGGTCCGCGAGGTGGTGGACGCACGCCGCCGCGAGTGCGGTGTGGTCCAGGCCGACCCACCAACCGCCCTCCGGACGGGCGGTGCGGCCGATGGCGACGGAGGGGAAGTCCAGGGCGGCCAGGTGATCGATCCGGTCGTCCTGCAGCCTGATCTCCATCAGGATCGCGCCGTCGACCCGCCGCTCCCCCAGCAGCCGCTGGAACGAGCGGTCGCTGTCCACGCCGCTCGGGGACAGCAGTACGTCGTAGTCGTAGGCCGCCGCGGCCTCCACCACACTGCCGATGAAGTCCAGCTGCATCCCGGTGTAGTGGTTCCCGGCCGGCGGGAAGACCAGGCCGATCGTGCTGGTCCGGCCGTTGGCCAGGGCGCGGGCGCTGGCGTTCGGGCGGTAGCCCAGTTCGTCGATGACCTCCTGGATCTTCCGGCGCGTGTCGTCCGACACCGGCCGTTTGCCGCTCAGCGCGTACGAGACGGTGGAGCGCGAGACACCGGCCCGCTTGGCGATCTCACCGATGTTCACGGCGACTCCTTGGTCGAACCGGTTCGATGTTCCGTGGAACGGAACCTCGAACCGCGTAGGTGGTGGAGTTGGAGTGGGTACTTCGGCACTGCGGTGGCAAGTCAACCGATCACCGGTCGTCGAACCGGTTCGGTGAAGCGAAGATAGGAACGACGCGGAGGGCTGTCAACGCCTGCGGTGAAACTTTTCGAAACCGTCCCGTAACCCGGATGTTCTGCGGACTCCGCTCGCGTCAGAGGTGTTGCTGAGAGCTTTCCTCGCTGCTAAGTTCCTGCGAACCGGTTCGACACCACCCGTGATGCGGAGCCTCTTGGCCACGAGGCCCGCGCTGCCAGGTGCGGGAGTGTGCCAGGTCAACGACACCCTCATGCTGCACCGGCGACTCGCCCGCGACCACGACCACCGACCCGACAACGCGGCCTCCCGCGTCTACTGGACCTCCACCGCCGGCATGCTCCGCCGCCGACATGCTCCGCCGCCTCACCACCCCTACCCCAGCCTGGGGGGACGACGTGGAGCCGACCACGTGAACGTGAGCGAAGCTTCCTCGTCTGGTCATTCCGGACAGGTCTGGGCTCGCCGACGGACTCGGGCAGCATGGTCTACATCGCGGAGACGACCGTGGCTGATCCCACTCGTCTCATCAGCGAACCGGTGTTGCTGACGCGCCCGCTGTACGGCTGGGAGAACGTGCAGGGGACGATCAACAACGAAGGCCCGTACCCGTTCCTGACCGACGAGACCGTGTACATCACGTACTCCGGTGGAGCGGCCAGAGGCTACACCTGCTCCATCGGGATGCTGAGTATTCCCCGAGGCGGTTCCAGTCGGTGGAAGGGCTCTATGGTGCCGGGCGCAACTCCCTCTTCACCGACCACGACGGCAACACCTGGATCTGCTACCACGCGGTCGCCTCGCCCGTGGGTCACGATGTGGTCTCGTCCGCGATGCACCGAGTCCGCTTCGGCAAGGACGGAGTTCCCGCCTTCAACCTCAGCCCGGCCCGCGACCTGCGAGAGGAACTGACCGACATTCGCCTCGAAGTGGTGGTGCCCTGATGCGGAGGACAGGCCCTACCTAGGGCTGATGGCATCGGCGAACGGCCTGGGCGGCACCCGGACCTGGTAGGAGGTCCGGGTGCCGTCGTCACACGACGGCGGTGAGGTGGAAGACCAGGGCCTGCACAGGCAGCAGGGTGGGGCTGAAAACCCACCTCGGCGAGCAGCCGGCCTGAGAGCACGAGTCGGGTGGTGGCGCTCAGCCGGCTCGGGGCGCCCACTCGGTCCGTGATGCGCCGACGTCGTTACGCACCTGCACCGTGTAGCGGCGGCCGGGGTCGAGCCCGGACAGCCGCAACCGGTCAGCGAGGGACTCCTCGGGCTGGGCGACCGCCGCGACGGTCCACGGGGCTTGTGATCGATCATGAGTGACGACGCCGCGCACCCGCAACGCGGGTCGACGTCGTCGGGGTGGATCACGGTACCGCTGTGCAGGAGGTCGCGAAGCTCGCGGTAGAGCGCCCCGTACGCGCGGACCGACTTGAGCTCGGTGTCGTCGCAGCCGAGCAGGTCATGCTCGTGCAGCGTTGGAGGTGAAGCGATCGCCGACGCACACGGATGAGCCGGTGGCGACCACCGCCCGCCGTCCGAGTTTCCCGACCCCACCAACTTCGCGAAGTTCTTCACCCCTCACGTCGGCACCTGCCCCGGCACCTTCCGCCACATCCGCCAGGACCAGTTGCGGTTCAGCGAAAGCCAGGTGGCGGGCGCGGCCGAAGCCATTCGATGCGCTTCGACAATGATGTCGCCAGGTGAAAGAAATGTGTCTTCCTGCGCAGAGTGTTGCTGTTCAGACGTCCCATCATTACTGTCCCCGAAGACGCAAGCGCTTCGACACTTCGCGCCTGTGTCTGGCCAGTCCGGTGCTTGAAGTAAGGGGACCGAGCACCGTTCCCGCAGTTCTTGAGCGCGCCACCTCGACGACACGAGCCACCCACCATCGCGAGCAGCACCGCATGTGAACGGAGCGAAGGTGTCAACACGTCAGCTGACCGACCGTCTCGGCCGCCTCGCTTTCGGCGGGACTCCAACTGCGAGCAGTGGAAGGAACCACTTCGCCCAGGGCGGGCCTTCAAGGCGATCAGTCGGCTGACTGCGCAAGCACCTCGGACGGAGCTGAGTCGCGCCGTCCCGAGCCCGGACTCGCCTGCGAGCGACACCTCGCGACGGCAGAGTCCGCCACCAGACCAGGGGGGACCGGAACAACCCATCGCCGTCCTTGGAGGGACACATGAGATGGCAAGCCCGTAAATCCATAAGCGGCAAGTCGGCCGGGTTCGGTCGGCTGGCCCTGATCGTCGCCGTGATCGCCGGGTTCCTGAGCTTCGCGTCTCCGGCGCAGGCAGCGGTGTACACCACCTGCGAGCGGTACGGTCAGTACACCCAGGGCACCTGGACGATCCACAACAACCTATGGGGCGACAACTACGGCAGGCAGTGCCTGACCGTCGACAGCATCAAGTCCTGGTACATCGATGCGAACCACTCCGGCGGCGGGATCAAGTCCTACTCGAACACCTCGGTCCGGCCCCAGACGCCGCTGTCGCAGTTGAACTCGGCGGGCTTCTGGTACAACACGTCGTCGGCTCCCGCCGCCGGCGGTGACAACTGGGGCTGGACGGCCGACCTCTGGTCCACCAACAACCAGGACGAGATCATGGTCTTCACCAGCTGGAACCCGGGACCGCTAGGCGGCTGGGGAAGGCAGGTCGCGTCCAACGTGACCATCGGCGGCGTCCGGTACGCGTCGGTCTGGCAGGCCGATCCCGGCTGGAACGTCCTGCAGTTCATCCCCGCCCAGCAGAGCAACACCGGCACCATCGACGCCGCGGCGGTCTGGCGATGGGCCGCGTCGCAGAACCTCCTGCGCAACACCACCTTCGACACGATGCAGTTCGGCGTCGAGATCAGCTCGACCAGCGGCGTGCAGAAGCGGTACTCGCTGAACTCCTACAGCGCCTGGTGGAGCAACACCTCCGGCGGCGGATCAAGCATCTAGCCGCAATACGCGCGACACGACGGTGCACTCCGTCCGCGCATAGAGGCGAACGCCGGAGCGATTCTCAAACGCATACCTTCTCGTCTTCCACCAGGTCGGCAAACGGCCCGCGCTTCAGCAGATGAAGAACGTCGCCGACCTCACCCGCTGGCCACTGGCAGGGCCAGCGGGCCGAAGGCGGCTTCCGCATCTACAACCAGAAGATGCCGATCGTGGCGACCACTCTGGAGCTGCTGCGCGAGCACGGCCCGACCGGGCCCGCGTTCTGGCGCTTCGGCCGCGAGGACCGACAGAACCTGTGGGAAGCGATCGGCAACCCCCGCCGGGACGTTCACCGACGACCGGTGGAAGGCCGGCATCGCGGTCGACTGGGGCCGCGGGGACAGCCACCCGCACCTGTGCGACGACTGCAAGGCCCGGGCAGTCGAAGCGGAGCGGCAGGCGGAACAGGCCGAACACGAGCGCCAGGAGCAGGAGCGCCAGGAGGCGGAGAGGGCGCAGGCCTCGAAGGCCGGCGGCTGGCTCGGACGCCGGCGCAACTGACCCCGGAAGCCCTCACCGTCGACAACCGCGTGCCAGGGAATCGTCTCCAGCTCGATGAGCGAACCGACACGGGGTACATCTGCCCGGCCTTCGATCAACTCGTGACGCAGGTCTAACAACAGGAGTTTCCTTCAGACGGCGATCAGCCGCCCGGGCGACCGGAGCGGCTTGGCCACGATTCCCTCAACGCCGGTGCCTTCGAGCGTCTCGAACCAGAGCAGGGCAGCGAGGCACACGCGCGCCTGATCGGTCGGGGCCCCCGCCGTCGCGGCCCGTAATGATCACCAAGCCCGCACCCGCACGCGCTGCTGCCTCCCCCCTCACGACAAGAGACCCGCATAACCACGGAACCCGAAGCCGCTTGGTTCAATCTGCGATTTCGGCTCGCGAATCGTGCGAAAAGTATTGACGCACTTCACCGGAACCTTAAGATCCAGTCGATCGACACTTCGACCCTCGTTCGTTATCTCGAACACGCTAGGGCCGCACCCCTGCCGGATTCAGGACAGCCTCTGACGGGCGAACCGGTACCGCCAGCTCCAACGATGACGAGGTTCGCATGCACAGACGTAGTTTCAGCCGCAGACACCCGTCTGCGGTGCTCGCGGCTACCGTTGCTGCCCTGGCCGCCTTGGCGGCGACGCTGCTCGCCAGCCCCGCTCAGGCGGCCACCACCAGCGCCGTACGCGGCGTCGCTTCCAACCGGTGCCTCGATGTGCCGGGCGCCAGCCAGACCGACGGCACGAACGTGCAGATCTGGGACTGCAACGGCGGTACCAACCAGCAGTGGACCCTGACGGACAACAACCAGCTGACCGTGTACGGCAACAAGTGCCTGGACGTCCCGAACCACGCCACCACGGCCGGTACCCGGCCGGTCCTCTGGTCCTGCAACGGCGGCACGAACCAGCAGTGGCGGGCGAACGCCGACGGCACGATCGTCGCCGTGGAGTCCGGACTGTGCCTGGACGTCAGCGGCGGCGCCACGGCCAACGGCACGGCGGTGCAGCTGTGGGACTGCAACGGCGGCAACAACCAGAAGTGGACCGGCCTGTCCGGGACGAGCACCACGTGCGCACTTCCGTCGACGTACCGGTGGTCCTCGACCGGCCCACTGGCGCAGCCGCAGAACGGCGCGCTCGCGGTGAAGGACTTCACCACCGCGAAGATCAACGGCCAGAACCTGGTCTACGCCACCACCTCCGACGGAAAGTCGTGGGGCGCGACGATGTTCAGTCCCTTCACGAACTGGTCGGACATGGGGACAGCCACCCAGAGCAAGGTGAGCGGGTCAGTGATCGCGCCCGAACTGTTCTACCTCTCGACCAAGAACATCTGGGTGATGGCCTCGAACGGGTGGGACACCGCCTGGCCCTTCACCTACCGCACGTCCAGCGACCCCACCAACCCCAACAGCTGGTCCGCGCCGCAGCCGCTGTTCACCGGCAGCCTCCCCGTCGGCGGCCCGATCGACCCGACCCTGATCGCCGACGACCAGAACATGTACCTGTTCTTCGCCAACGACAAGGGCGGCATCTTCAAGTCGACCATGCCGCTCGCGAACTTCCCCAGCAGCTTCGGCTCGTCGTACGAGACGGTCATGAGCGACACCGAGGAGCGCCTGTTCGAGGCCCCGGAGGTCTACAAGGTCCAGGGCCAGAACCAGTACCTCATGATCGTCGAGGCGCGGGGTGCCAACGGGCGCTACTTCCGCTCCTTCACCGCCCCCAGCCTGAAGGACAAGTGGACCGAGCAGGCCGGCACCGAGAGCAACCCCTTCGCGGGCAAGGCCAACACCAACCAGACCTGGACCAACGACATCAGCCACGGTGACATGATCCGCGTCAACTCCGACCAGACCATGACCATCGACCCCTGCAACCTGCAGTTCCTCTACCAGGGCAGGTCTCCCTCATCGGACGGCACCGACTACCTGTCGCTGCCGTACCGGCCGGCCCTGCTCACCCTGCAGCGCTGACCCCGCCCGCTCAACGGTGATCGCGACGCGGGTCGGCCCGCCGACGCGTGGACGAGCTGTCCACGACGTGGGCGAACCCATCCGCTGACCGACCCACCACCTTGAGGAACCCCAGCCGCGCGTCGGCCGGGGTTCCTCCCCTCACCACCTCCACCGCGACCATCCAGCTGGACTACGCGACGATGCGCGACGGCGGCCGGGCCGGACTCGCCCTGCTGCGCGACCTCTTCGCGTGGATCGGCATCGAACGAGACGGCGGCACAACACGGTAGTGATGGTCAACGGCTTGACCATGGACAGCAATCGGAACGCCGCCGGCACCAGCACCGAAGTCGCGAGCGCCAACGTCACGGGCGGTCGCATCTGGCTGCGCGCGGCCGCCGACATCCGCCCCGGCGCCTCCCGTCCGGGAACCTTCTCCACAGCACCGACGGCACCGACTTCACCCGCCTGGCTGACCACACCCCGAGCGCAGCGACGTCCCTCTCCCCCGCATCTGACCGGCTGCTCAGTCCCCGAGCCGCAGCATCAGGAAGGACCACACCATGTCCAGTACCGACGTCCACAGACCAACGGTTCCCCCGACCGCGGTGAGACCACCCGCCACCGTTACGAGACTCGCCCGGGCAACCTGGGTGCTGATCCTCATGTTGGCGTTCGCCGTCCTTCCTGCCGCGGTGCATCCCACCGCGGCCAGGGCCGACAACCCGATCGTGCAGAACATCTACACCGCCGACCCGGCCCCGCTGGTGTACAACGGCCGGGTCTACCTCTACACCGGGCACGACGAGGACGGCTCCACCTCCTCCTTCGTGATGAAGGACTGGCGGGTGTATTCCTCCGCCGACATGGTCAACTGGACGGACCACGGCTCACCGCTCAGCCTGAACACCTTCAGCTGGGCGGGCGCCAACGCGTGGGCGGGCCAGGCCATCGAACGGAACGGCAAGTTCTACTGGTACGTTCCGGTGTCGGTCCGGGCGACCGGCGCATTCGCCATCGGCGTGGCGGTGGCGGACAGCCCCACCGGACCGTTCCGGGACGCCCTCGGCCACCCGCTGCTGGAGAACACCGAGTTCGACCCGACCGTCTTCATCGACGACGACGGCCAGGCCTACCTCTACTGGGGCAACCCCAACCTGTGGTACGTCAAGCTGAACGCCGACATGACCTCCTACTCGGGCAGCCCCACCAAGATCCCGCTCACCACCGCGGGATTCGGCACCCGCACCGACAACCCCGACCGTCCCACGCTGTACGAAGAAGGGCCGTGGGCCTACAAGCGGAACGGTCTGTACTACCTGGTGTACGCGGCCAGGTGCTGCCAGGAGTTCATCGCCTACTCCACGGCACCCACCCCGACCGGGCCGTGGACCTACCGTGGAACAGTCATGCCCGCCCAGGGCAACAGCTTCACCAACCACCCGGGCATCGTGGACTTCAAGGGCGGTTCGTACTTCTTCTACCACAACGGCGCCCTCCCGGGCGGAGGCGGCTTCACCCGCTCGGTCGCGGTGGAGAAGTTCTCCTACAACGCCGACGGCACCATTCCGACGATCAACATGACGAGCACGGGTGCCCCGCAGGCCGGCTCACTCGATCCGTACGTCCGCCAGGAGGCCGAGACGATCGCCTGGGGTTCCGGGATCGAGACCGAATGGAACAGTGAAGGCGGAATGGACGTCGGCTGGATCGAGAACGGCGACTACATCAAGGTCAAGGGAGTGGCCTTCGGGGCCGGCGCCTCCTCCTTCGCCGCACGCGTCGCCTCGGCCACCAGCGGCGGCACCCTCGAAGTGCGCCTGGACAGTCCGAGCGGGTCGATCGTGGGCCGGTGCGGTGTGCCGAACACCGGTGGCTGGCAGTCCTGGACCACGGTGAACTGCCCAGTGAGCGGCGTGACGGGAACCCGTGACCTCTACCTGACGTTCAGCGGCGGCAGCGGCTACTTGTTCAATGTCAACTGGTGGCAGTTCACCCGCGCCGCGTAACCGCACCGCGTTGACTTGCTCCTCGGGGTGAAGCCCGAGAATTCCGGCCTTCCCGTCCGTTGCTGTGCCTCTACGTGAGACAGCAACGGACGGGAATCCGTGACTTCCCGCTTCGTCGCGCTGTGCCGGGACGAGTTCTGGTCCGACCTGCGCTCCGCAGGCCGTAACCGCCAGTCCGGCGGCCGTTCTCACCTTTTTCGCGGCGATCGGCCACCGATCACGGGAGGGAACATGAGTATGTCGCTGTCCACTCCCTCGTTGCACACCGCTCGCCTTCGACTGCGTGCCTTCGAAGACGCGGAGGCGAACGACCTGTTCGCGCTGCACAGCAGCGCCTACGTGCCGCGCTACTGGGACGCGCCCCTGTGGAGCGAACGCGTGCGCGCCGAGCAGTTCATCACGGTTTCCGGGCCACTCCGCCACCTGAGCGGGCGGAAGGAGCACTGCGCCGGAGCCTGAGCAAAAGCCAGGAAGCGACTTTGCCGCCACTGCACTCCGTCACGTAGGGCCATGCGCCCAGCCAAGTTGCTTCGGAACGAAGAGGTCATTCCGTTAGCGTGCGCCGCATGACCGGCGATGCCCCGGACTGCCCTGAGTGCAGCCAGCCCATGAGGTCAGGCGGATCTGTCCTGTCCAAGCGGGAGGACGACTCTTCACACTTTCAGGCATGCTGACACCTCGATGCCACCCGGCTGGCGCTCTCGGTCACATACCTCGTGAACCCACCGAATTCCTATGCGGAGTTGGGTGCACCACACCCATCTGCGGCGTCCGCAGGTGCCGGGCCTGTGGAATGTTGCCGCCCTTCGGCTCTCCGCGAGCCGAATGCGGGCAGCGTATCGGATGGTCGCGCGGTACGGGCAGTGGGGAATCACGGTGAAAGCCGCCGCAGCCGTTGAGCCGTCAGCCCAACCGTTGGCCCAGGTCGGCGTACGAACCGCCACAAATGTTCGCAGCTTCCCAAGCTGAGAGCGCCGCACGTCCGCTCAGTTGTGATCTAGGGCCGCACCACGGCTGCGACGGCCACACCAAGGCCGACGAGCCCGAACACAGCCAACCCCACCGTCCACACTCGATGGGAACGGAGCTTGACCAGGCCTTTGGACGGTATACCCGCAGCTTGGCAGCGCATTGCTGCTGGAGCATGGACCTCGGGCAGTCCCCTCGCCCTCTCGAACTCCTGCAGCCAGATGCTGTCAGCCAGTTCGTGGAGGCGGTGCTTCGCCAAGAGCTGCACGCACAGGAAGGACACCACCATCGACAGCGCCCCAGAAGTGAGCCGCGCCAGTTGCCCCGTATCCGGGCTGAGAGCGATCGTCATGAGGAACGCCTGAGCCGTCAGTCCCAGACCGGGCACTTGCCACATCATCGAGTCAAATCCAGCTCGGCGGGCGGCTACCGCTTGATACTGGAGGAGTGCTTGCCCGTCGCTCGGGGGTGGGGGCGTCGACATGACCCCAATGGAATCAGCAGACGGCACCTATTCGCGGGTGAATCGATGAGCTTCTGATCAGGACGTGCCGTGGCCCACCCGTGCCCGATCGTATGGGGAACCGCAGGGAACCACGGTGCCGGGCGCGCACCGCGCGCCACAACGACCCCCGATCAATTTCCCGGTCCGCTTACGTCTCCTTCAGCAGGACGCCAGAAGCGGGTGTCGACCCCTCGGCCTACCGGCGACCGTGAACCGGCTCGGGGCCGTGTCGAATGTGTGTCGACGGCTGGTGACAAGCCGCCGTGATCCGGACTCCCCCCGGCACCCGCGCACCCGCACCCCTCTCACATATCAGTGCCGCCACTGACATCGAGATACTGCCCCGTGATCCACCGGGAGTCGTCGGAAGCCAGGAACGCCACCACGTCGGCCACGTCGGACGGCTTGCCGATGCGGTTGAAGACGGAGCGGGCGGCGAGGGCGGCGCGGTCCTCGGGGGTTTTTCTGCGGCGGGCGTTCATGTCCGTTTCGACGAAGCCCGGGCCGACCGTGTTGACGGTGATGCCGCGATCGCCGAGTTCCTTTGCCAGACAGCGGGTCATCGTGTCCAGTGCGCCCTTGGACATGGCGTAGGCGACGGACTCGGGGAAGGCGCGTCGGGAGGCGAGGGAGGAGATGTTGATGATGCGCCCGCCGTCCCGCATGCGCGGCAGGGCGCGCTGGGTGAGGAAGAACGGTGCCTTGGCGTTGACGGCGATCATGCGGTCGAAGACCTCGGGCACCGCCTCCCCGATCGGCCCCGATCCGCTGGTGCCCGCGTTGTTCACCAGGATGTCGAGCGAGGCCGCGACATCGGCCGCCGTCTCCGTGTCTCCCCGCTCCCGCAACCCGGCGTCGTAGGCGGCCTCCTCCCGCAACCCGGCGTCGAAGGCCGCGAAGACGGCGTCGGCGTCACCGGGCACGCCGAGTTCCGCCCGGACCGGGAAGGCCCGCCCGCCGTTCTTGCGGATGCCGGCGACGACTTCCAGCGCGGCGGCCGCACTGTGGCCGTAGTGGACGCCGACCAGCGCCCCGTCGCGGGCGAGCCGCTCGGCGATGCCTCTGCCGATGCCCCGGCCCGCCCCCGTGACCAGTGCGATCTTGTCCGTCAGTGCGCGTTTGTTGTTCACGAGGACAGGTGTATCGGAAGGAGGAGGAGACGAAGGAGAAACTCCGGGGAGACGGGGTGAGAAGGTGCGTGTACGTGTATGTGCGCGTGCGTGTGTACGTGTGCGTATGTGTACATGTACTTGTGCATATACGTCAGTGGTCCATGAACGTCCGGTACCACGCGGCATGTTGTGCCATCGCCTCCTCCCATCCGGCCCCTGGGCCGACGCCCGCAGCCGCCCAGAAACCGCCGTCCGAGAACCAGTGGTCCACGGCGAGCAAGCCGAGGTGGTGCAGTGCGCGTGGGCTTCCGGTGAGCCGTGTCCGGGCGTCGTCGAGGTCGAGGGGGGCGCCCGGCAGGCGCAGGCCCAGCCGGTCCGCTACCGCGTCCAGCAGTTCCGAAGTCGTCACCGGCTCGGGGTGGTTGACGTGATGCGCCCCCGCCACGACCCGGTCCGACAGCCCTGCGGCCACGACCGCCCGCCCCAACGCCCGTACGTCGATGACGGATTGCCGAGCGGTGCAGTCCTTCAGGCCCGCCGACAGCGCTCCCATCAGGGTGGCCAGTCCGGGCACCACCCATCGGTCGCCGGCCCCGAACACCAGGTGCGGGCGCAGCACGACCCCTCCCGCCCGAAGCACATGCCGCTCGGCCGCGGCCCGGGAACGGCTGGTCGGTGAGGCCGGGGCGTGCGTCAACTCGCCCACCGTCGCGTCGGTGTAGGGCCCTCGGCCGTACACGGCGGCCGTGCTCACGTAGACGACGCGGGTGACCGCGGCGCGGGTCGCCTCCTCGACGAGGGCCCGGGTGCCGTGGTCGTTGACGGTCTCGGTGCGCCGATCGTCGTCGCCGACGTAGGAGGCGCAGTGCAGGACGACGTCGATGCCGTCGCAGACACCGCGCAGGGACGCCGGGTCGGTGAGGTCCGCCCGTACGACGTCCACCGCCGGCGCGGTCGCCGGGGCGCGCAGCAGGAGCCGGATCCGGGACGGTGTGACACCGGACGACTCCCGCAGGGCGGCCAGGACATGCCCGCCTATGAAGCCGCTGCTTCCGGTGACGAGGATGCGTGGTGACAAGGTGGGTCCTCTCTCTCCGGTCTCCCGCCGGCGATGCGCGCCTCGCTCAGCCTTGCACGGGAGCGCGGCGCACTCGCACGGGAGCGCGACCCACCGCCCTCCCCGCTTCCGTAGAGTCGGTTCCCTGACCATGGAAAGGAACTGCTGTGCGGCTGCGCTGTGCTGTGCTCGACGACTTCCAGAACGTGGCGACCGACATCGCCGACTGGTCGCCGCTCGCGGACGACGTGGAGGTCGTCCCTTTCACCACCCACTTCCCGGACGAGGACACCCTCGCCGCGGCCCTCGCCGACTTCGACATCGTCGTCACCCTGCGCGAACGCGTCCCCTTCCCCGCCTCCCTGATCGCCCGTCTCCCCCGGCTGAAGCTGCTGATCGCCTCCGGCATGCGCAACTCGGTCATCGACTACGCCGCCGCCGAGGCGCACGGCGTCACCGTCTGCGGTACGGCCAGCTCCTCGACCCCGCCCGTCGAGCTCACCTGGGCCCTGCTGCTCGGCCTCGCCCGCGGGATCGTCCAGGAGAGCAACGCCCTGCGCTCACAGGGCCCCTGGCAGTCCACGGTCGGCGCCGACCTGCACGGCCGCCGCCTCGGCCTCCTCGGGCTCGGCAAGATCGGCGGCCGGGTGGCGCAGGTCGGTCTCGCCTTCGGCATGCAGGTCAGCGCGTGGAGCCAGAACCTCACCAAGGAGCGCGCCGAGGAGGTGGGTGTCGACCTCGCCGCGAGCAAGGAGGACCTCCTGCGCGACAGCGACTTCGTCTCGATCCACCTCGCCCTGAGCGACCGCACCCGCGGCCTGCTCGGCGCCGCCGAACTCGCCCTGCTCAAGCCCACCGCCTACCTGATCAACACCTCACGCGCGGCGATCGTCGACCAGGACGCCCTGCTCGCCGCCCTGCACGAGGGCCGCATCGCCGGAGCCGGCGTCGACGTCTTCGACATCGAGCCCCTCCCCGCCGACCACCCCATGCGCACGGCCCCGCGCCTCCTCGCCACACCCCACCTGGGCTATGTCTCGCAGGCCAACTACGCGACGTACTACGGCCATGCGGTCGAGGACATCCGGGCGTACCTGGCGGGTTCACCGGTACGACGGCTGCCCTGAGGGCTGCGGCCAAGCACACCGCAGGTCACGTATACCGGCGGTCACGCGCGCCAGTCGCCAGGCGCACAGGGCGTCACGCGTACTGGTAGATCGTGGACATGTCCTCCAGGTCGTCCGGAGTGACGTCCCACGGGGGCAGCCTCTCGTGCCGGGCGACGATCCGGCCGTACTGCGCGCTGCCCCGGCCGGGCGGCCGCGCCGGCAGGTAGCGGTGATTGCGGTGGCGCCGCTGCCACCGCTGCCACTGCAGGTCCATGAAGGCGTGGACCAACCAGAAGACGGGATCGTTGACGGAGGCGGCGCCGAGCATGGCGCCCCCGATCCAGCGATGCACCCTGTTGTGGTTGTCCCAGGGGACGCTGCCGGTGCCCCAGCCCTCCATCTTGTTGCGGAAGCCCTTGGTGACCGTGGAGTCCCACGGGGAGACGTCGTAGACGGGGTCCTTCAGCGCCCGGTTCAGATCGTCCCGCGTGGGCAGGTCGATCGGTCTGCGGGCGCGGCCCAGGTCCCGGGTGAGGAACTCCGTGTCGGTGACACTCACCCTGAGGGGCCACCGGCCCGCCGCGTAGGCGAACGGCCCGGTCATCACCTGCCGGTCCCCGCGCCGTCCGTTGCCGCCGAGCAGATCGTCGGTCCACGGCACCGAGGTGGCCGACCGGTCCCGGGTCCAGTCCCAGTACGGCACCGTCACCGAGGGGTCGATGCGGCGCAGGGCGTTCTCCAGGTCCAGCACGAACTGGCGGTGCCAGGGCAGGAAGGAGGGCGTCATATGGGCGGCGCGCAGGCCCCGGTCGCCGTCCCCGCGGAAGTGCGCGATGTGCAGCCGTACGAACTCGTCGTACTCCCCGCGCCGTTTGAGCTCCAGCAGCGCCCCGACGAAGCGCCGCCGCTCGGTCGGCGTCAGCGTGCTCACGTTCTTACGCACGTACACCATGCTGTGCCTCCCTGTGCGGGTGCCCGCCGCCGAACGGCCCGGGGGCCACGTCGCGCAGCCGCCTGCTGGGGCCGAGTTCGTCGACGGCCGCGCGGGTCGCCTCCAGCGGGGTCCGGTACCAGCTGTAGTGGTCGAGCATGCTGAGCCAGGTGCCGTCGGCACGGCGCATCAGGTGCAGCGGGCGGCCGTCCACGGTGACGTGCCAGGCGACGCCGAGCGCGCTGAGTCCGGCGGCGGGAAGCGGGGAGCCCTGGATGTGGCGGCCGCGGTAGGTCTCGTCGAAGGGGATGTCGGTGGGCTGCCGCCGGTCCGCGGACTGCGAGGGCCGGGAGGCGGCCAGCATCGGGGTGAGCGCCACGGCGGCCGAGCCGAGCAGCAGCCGCGCCACCTCCCGTCGCGTCCGCCCCTCCGGCCGGCTGCACCCCGGGGTGCCCGCCCCCTGTCCCGCACCCACCGACACCCCGTCTGCACTGACGGCCATCGCTCACTCCTCGTACGGTTCGGCTGTTCGTACGAGTAACCGTCCGGGACGCCCGTCGGTCACCGCAGAAGCGCCCATACGGTGCAGTGGTCAGCTCGTCCAGAAGTCCCACCAGCGGGTCAGGACCAGCATCCCGACGATCCCGGTGTGCAGGACCGGCAGCACCCAGGTGAACTCCGCGAAGAAGGTCTGCACCGGGCCCGGCGCGGGCAGGAAGCCGCTGCGCACGGTGAAGGACGTCAGGTACCAGAACAGCACGATCGTCGCGAGCCAGGCCAGGCAGCACCACAGGCACAGCGCGTTGATGCGGTACAGCGACTCGAACTGCAGCCAGGAGACGAACCCGATCCCGAAGAGGCACCCGGCCTCGAAGACCAGCCAGTACCAGCGCGGGAAGACGGCCCCGGCCAGCAGGCTCATGCCGACGCAGATCACGATGCCGTAGGCGACGAGGCCCAGCATCGGGTTGGGGAACCCGAAGGCCTCGGCCTGGTCGCTCTCCATCACGCTGCCGCAGGACACCACCGGGTTCAGGCTGCAGCCGGGGGTGAAGTCCGGGTCCTCCAGCAGCTTGAACTTGTCCAGGGTGATGACCCAGGAGGCCAGCAGCCCGGCCGCCCCCGTGACCACCAGAAGCAGGGCGAACGCGCGGCCGGCGCCCGCGGTCCGCCGCGTGACCGGGGCCGCGGTCACCACCGTGCGGCCTCGCGGTAGACGCGGAGGTGGTCGACGGCGAAGGTGAGGGGAGCCGGGTCGCAGGGCGCCGGGTGGTACCGGCCCGCGCACACCGACAGGTTCAGGATCAGGTACGCCGACCAGTCGGCGCCGACGCCGGTGCCGTCGGAGCAGACGCACGCGCCATTGACGTACCACTCGACGGAACGCTCGCCGTAGCGGGTGCCGATGGTCACCCACCGGTCCGGGGCGATCGTGTCGGCGTCGGTGTGGTACGCCGAGGAGAAGGTGACGTGGTTGGACAGCTCCAGCAGGTTCGGGTTGTCCGGGTGGTACTCGAAGGAGTCGACCTCATTCCCGCCGTCCTTCCAGGTCCACAGCGCCGGCCAGGCCCCGGTGCCCGAGGGCAGTTTGACGCGGGTCTCGACATAGTCGCCGGTGCGCACCCGGAATTCCTCCGCGGAGTACTCCGTGGTGAGCAGCCCGGTGCGCCAGGCCTGCCGGCCGTTTTCGAGGGTGCGGTCGGCCGGTGCGGCGGTGAAGGTGGCCACGCCGCCCGAGACGGTCACACAGCCGGGGTCGAGCCAGTCGAGCTTGTTGTCGTCCGGGTTGTGATCGCAGTAGCGGTAGGCGCTGGACCGGTCGCCGACCCAGGTCGAACCCCAGTCGATCGGCGCGTCGAACTCCTCGGACCAGACCGGCGTGAACGTGGCGATGTCGATGGTCATGGCGGCGAGGGTAGACGGCCTGCCCTCTTTCCCCATTCAGCTCGCGCAGGCGATCGAATCGAGCCGGGCGCACCATACGATCAATCGATGCGCGGACCAGATGCCCATACCTCCGAATGCCTCTGTGCATTCCATTCTTCACCCCTGCGACTTTCACGCGTATGGAGCAACGCGTCGCTTTTACAGGGGCCTTGGACTGCTATGTTCTCCAACCGTCGGATCAGAGGTACTTTCAAGCGAGGTGAATCATGAAGAAGGCAGTTTTCACCACTGCGGCGTTGGCTATCGGTGCGGGTCTCGTGGGTGGCTCCGCCGCGGCGGCGGCGGCCGCCACGGGCGGATCGGGAATCTCCACCAGTCCGCTCGGGCTCATGTCCCCGACCAAGGTGAGCCCGGCGATCCTGCCCGCGGCCGACGCCGTGACGCGGCTGGCCCGCGACGGCGGAATCGCGAAGGGCAGCGCGTTCGACAAGAGCAACAAGAGCGCGGTGGGAATGTCCGGCGTGTACTTGGACGGAATGGACCCGGACGCCGCAAAGCGGCCCACCATTCCGGTGAAGAACCCGGCCGGCAGCGGCTCCGTTCAGGTGCACCCGCTGAAGGCACCGACCTCCGCCGGGCTCGGCACCTTCCTTCCCAAGTCCAAGTGACGACCCGGCAACCGTACGAGTCCTTGGCCCCGGAATTCTGAGACTCTGATCCGGTTCTCGGCACCCCCGCACCACAACTCCGGCCCACCGGCCCGCACCCTGCCGGTGGGCCGGACGCATTCTGTTCTGCATGCTGCGTTGCGCCATCCGAAGGAATCTTTCCACGTTTGATTGTTCCCGCCGTGACTTAGGGATGCATATACGGGTTTCCTTTTCGTAAGCGTGCGCAACCGTGAATTCAGGAAGGAACCGAGTTGCCCAAGAAGTTCGCGGTCATCACGGCCCTCGCCCTCAGCACCGTCGTCGGCACCGCCGGTATCGCCTCTGCCGGTGGCAGCGGCAGCGGCAGCGGCGGCAGCGGCAACAACACCACCGTCAAGGGCGGTAGCGGCTTCTCGTCGGCCCCGGTCGTCGTGAACGAGCCCCAGCAGGGCGTTCTCGTCATCAACGGCAGCCTCGTCGACGGTCGTTGCATCGCCCCGTGGTCCAACGGAGCCGTCCTCGGCGGCGTCCCCGCGCCGAACTCGCACTACGCCGCCTGCGACACGGCCACGGTCAACCAGCAGCAGAACGCCCCGTACATCGGCGGCCTGCTGTTCTGACGTCTGCTCAGAGCCATTAGCAGCAGCTGATTCCCCCAACGCAGCCCGGAAAGGCGCAACTCATGCGTAAGAAGGTTACGGCCATTTCCGCCCTCGCGGCCGGCATCGCTCTCGCGACCGGCGGCACCGCCGCGGCCGACACCAACACCACCACCGTCAAGGGCGGCAGCGGCTTCTCGCAGTCCCCGGTCGTCGTGAACGCCCCGCAGCAGGGCATTCTCGTCGCGAACGGCACCGTGATCGACCTGCGCTGTGCCGCGCCGTGGTCCAACGGAGCCGTCCTCGGCGGCGTCGTCGCGACCAACTCGCACTACGCGGCCTGCGACACGGCCACGATCAACCAGCAGCAGAACGCCGGGTACAAGGGCGGCTTGCTGTTCTGACTCCTGCTCCGAGCAATTCGGAGCAGGTAAACCCCATACGCAGCCCGGAAAGGCTCAGCTCATGCGTAATAAGGTTACGGCCATTTCCGCTCTCGCCGCGGGCATCGTGCTCGCGGCCGGCGGTACCGCCGCCGCCGACGGCGACACCACCACCGTCAAGGGCGGTAGCGGTTTCTCGTCGGCCCCGGTCGTCGTGAACGAACCGCAGCAGGGGATCGCCGTCGTCAACGGTGCTTTCCTCGACGCCCGCTGCCTCGCCCCGTGGTCCAACGGTGCCGTCCTGGGCGGCGTTGCCGCGCCGAACTCGCACTACGCGGCCTGCGACACGGCCACGGTCAACCAGCAGCAGAACGCCCCGTACGTCGGCGGCCTGCTGTTCTGAGCAGCGCCTCACCCGAGGGCGGTCCGCCGGATGTCCGGCGGACCGCCCTCGTCTTCGTGTGTGCACGGCAAACCCGTGGGCCCTGTCCGCATCGCTGCGCGGACAGGGCCCACAGTCAGGGAGCGCCGGCAAGGAGGAAAGAGCGCCCATTCAGATGGACTAACGGGGTCGGCCGATGCCGGGTCACCCCGCATCATTCATTCGGCCCAATATTGGGATTCCATGAGGAAATATGCCGTCCCTGAACATGCCGAAAGGCCGGCTCCGCGGAGTGCGGAGCCGGCCCGGAACAACAAGCCGATGGGCGACGAAGTCGAGGAACGAGTCGCCTGCCTGATCGCCTACCTGTTGATCGGGAGTCCACCGAGCAGCTGACCGTCGATCGGGTTCGGCAGGGTGCCGCCGAAGACGGGGGTCTTCACCACTCCAGAGCGCTTCACGCCCTGCTTCACGTTGTCGGCCGTGCGCTTGACGTTGTTCCCCACGTAGCCCGTCGGCAGCTTGGCGGCCGTGGGCAGGCTGCGGGCGACCGTCCTGCCGTTGTCGACGAGGCCCGATGCCGGCATGTCCACCGCGGCGGCGGGCCCGGCGACACCGGCAACGGCGAGGGAGCCGGCGACGACGGCGGCAGCCTTCAGGTTCTTCATCATGTTCCTTTCCTGGTGACTCGTTCTCGGTTCTCCTGGGCTAACGAGAGGGGACCGCTCGGGAAACTCTGCTGCCGACAACTTCCAGGAACTCATACGAAAAGACCCGTTGCGCCGAACACGTTCGGCCCACGACGGCTCCGAACGGGTGACATCACGCGCGAAACAACTCCGGGAGAGCCGCCATTCCAACATGTTTGGCTGTTTGGCAGATAAACATGGATAAGTGGTCGGGAACGCGAGCCACACATCGTGTTGCTGGTTCGGACTCTTTTCCTCGGAGGGGCAGCCTCGATCATGCGCATTTCCGTGCCGCACATCCTGCATGTCGCGCAGCCCCTCGAGGGCGGTGTCGCGCGGGTCGTGACGGACCTGGTGGCGGCGCAGCTCGCCGCGGGGATGCGGGTGACGGTGGCCTGTCCCGAGGGCGGCACGCTGACCGGCTCCCTGCGCGCGCGGGGCTGCACGGTACTGCGCTGGGACGCCACCCGCACCCCTGGGCCCCGACTCGCCGGTGAGGTACGGCAGTTGGCGCGGCTGGTGCGGGTGGCGGGGCCGGACCTGGTGCATGCGCACAGCGCGAAGGCGGGGCTCGCGGCCCGGCTCGCGGTGCACGGCCGTCTGCCGACCGTCTATCAGCCGCACGCCTGGTCGTTCGAGGCCGCGGACGGGGTCGTCGCCCAACTGGCCCTGGACTGGGAGCGGTTCGGTGCGCGGTGGGCGACGCGGGTGCTGTGTGTGAGCGAGGCCGAGCGGCGGACCGGGGAGCGGCGCGGCATCGCCGCCTCGTGGCGGGTGATCCCCAATGGTGTCGACACCGGCAGGTTCCGGCCCGACGGGGACAGCGCGCGGTCCGGGGCGGGTCCGCTCGTGGTGTGCGTGGGCCGGCTGTGCCGCCAGAAGGGGCAGGACGTGCTCCTGGCGGCCTGGCCCGAGGTGGTGCGGCGGGTGGCCGGTGCGCGGCTGGTGCTGGTCGGCGACGGGCCGGACGCGCGGCGGCTGCGCTCCGGTGCGCCCGCGTCGGTGGAGTTCGCCGGGGCCGCGCCCGAGGCCGCCCCCTGGTACCGGGCCGCCGACGTCGTGGTCCTGCCGTCCCGCTGGGAGGGCATGGCGCTCGCCCCGCTGGAGGCCATGGCGTGTGCCCGGCCGGTCGTCGTCACGGACGTGGACGGGGCGCGCGAGAGCCTGCCGTCCGGTCATCTGCCGTTCTGCCTGGTGCCGCCGGAGGACCCCGGTGTGCTGGCCCGGGCGCTCACCTCGCTGCTGCGGGACGAGCCGCTGCGCGCGGCGCTGGGTGCGCAGGGCCGCGCACACGTGCTCGGGGCCCATGACCTGCGGCGGACCACGGACGCAGTCACCGACGTGTATCGCGAGTTGCTCGGCGGCGTTGCCACGCCGGCCGTACCCGACGAGGGCAGGAAGTGCATCACCACATGACCGCGGAAAGTACCCTCGCCTCGGCCGCGGGGCAGCAGCGGGCGCCCGAGGGCGCCCTCTCCGTTCCCGCCCCGACCGGCCTCGCCCCGCGGCGGCGGCCGTCCGCCGGACGGGCAGCCCGTCGTGCGCGGCGGACCTCCCCGGCGCTGCTGTGGCTCGCCGACGTCGGCGCCGTCCTGCCGGCCGTGCTGCCGGTGCCCGCGCCGCACAGGTACCCGCTGGTCTTCGCGCTGCTGGTGCTCGGGGTGCTCGGTCTGAACCGACGGGCCTCGCTGTACGAGACCTGCGTCGTCCCCGGCGTTCTCGACGAACTTCCCGCCGTCTGCGGCCGGATCGGCGTCGGCTGGGCGGTCGTCGTGGCGCTCTCCCCGCTGCGCTCGCTTCCCGTGACCGTGCTGGTCGTCGCGGTCGCCGCACACTGCGGGGCGGCCTGCGCGGGCCGCGCGGCGGTGCACGGTCACCGGCGCCGGGCGCTGCGACGCCGGCCGGCTCCGGCCCTGGTGGTCGGCCCGGCCGACACGGCCCGGCGCGTCGCGGCCGCGCTGTTGCGCCAACCGGACTGCGGGGTCCGTCCGGTGGGCCTCGTCGACGGCGACCCGGAGGTCTCCGGCGACGCCGACGACGAGCCCGGGCTGCCGGTGCTCAGCACGGCGCCGGACGCGCGCCGCGCACTCATCCAGAACGGTGTGGAGACGGTGCTCGTGGTGGGGCCCGCCACGCGGGTGGAGCAGGCCGCCCTGCTGCGGGAGCTCGCCGGCCACGGCTGCGTGCTGTGGGAGCTGGAGGCGGACCCGGCGCCGTACGGCCCCGGTGGGCGCCGTGAGCGGGCGGGGCATTTGGCCGGCTTCTCGCGCAGGCTGCTGGTTCCGGGCGGCGGACGGCGGCGCGGCGGCCTGGGCAAGCGGGTGCTCGACGTGGTGCTGTCGGGGTCGCTGCTGCTGCCGGCCGCTCCGGTGCTGCTGGTGTGCGCGCTGACGCTGCGGGTCATGGACGGACCGGGCGTGGTGTTCCGGCAGGAGCGGATCGGCAAGGACGGACGCCCTTTCACGATGCTGAAGTTCCGCACGCACCGGCCCGCCAGCGCGCACGAGGCGGCGACCCGCTGGAGCGTGGCGAACGACCAGGACATGAGCCGCTTCTGCCAGTTCCTGCGCCGTACCTCCCTGGACGAGCTGCTGCAGCTGTGGAACGTCTTCCGCGGTGACATGAGCCTGGTCGGCCCGCGGCCCGAACGGCCCTACTTCGTCGCCAAGTTCAGCCAGGCGCACCCGGGCTACCCGGCGCGGCACCGGATGCGGACCGGGATCACCGGGCTCGCGCAGATCCACGGGCTGCGCGGCGACACCTCGATCGAGGACCGGTGCCGTTACGACAACGCCTACATCGACAACTGGTCGCTGTGGCAGGACGTCTGCATCCTGCTGCGCACGGCGGCACAGTTCGTACGGCCGACGGGGAGCTGAGCGCCGTGAGCACTCCGCCGGCGGCCTCTGCCCCGCTCGTGCCGCCACTGCCGGCGTTGCCGCGCCGGGCCGACGTCGTCCCGTCCGTCCTGTCCGTCCCGTCCCTCCTGTCCGTGCTGCCGGTCGTGGCGGTCGTCGTGCTGCTGGGGCTGCCCGTGGCACCGGACGGCGGCGCCACCCCTGCCGACGCGGCGTCGGGGCTGGTGGTGCTGTGTGCCGTCGTCGACACCGTGCGGCGGACCCGGCGACCGCTGACGCGGACGGCGGCGGTCGTGCTCGGGCTGCCCGTGGTGGGCATCGCGGCCGCCGCGGCCGGGGCGATGACCGCCGGGGACGCGATCGCCGGACTGGCCCGCTATCTGCAGGTGTTCGTGCTCGTCCCGGTCGCGGTGCTGCTGCTGGTGCGCGGCCGGACGGGCGCCCGGCTGGTGCTGTGGTCCCTGATCGGCCTCGCGCTGTGGCAGGGGGCCGTCGGGGTGCAGCAGTACCTCACCGGGACCGGGGCGTCGTATCAGGGGGCCGACATCCGGGCGGTGGGCACGTTCGGGCCGACCGACGTGATGGGCATGGCGACCGTGGTCGCGATCGGGGTCGTGGCCGCGACGGGGCTGGCCCTCGGGACGCGGGCGCGGCGGGCGCGGGTCGTGGCGGCCGGGTGTGCGCTGGTCCTGCTCGTGCCGCTCGCGCTGTCCTTCAGCCGGGGTGCCTGGATCGCCACGGCCGTGGCCTGCGGGGCGCAGCTGCTGATGGGCGGGGTACGGCGGGCGGTGGCGGTGCTGGCGGCGGCGGGCGCGGCGGCCGTGGTGCTGGTGGGCGGGTTCGGGGTGGGCGCAGCGGTGCTTGAAGAGCGGCTGACCAGCATCACCCGGGTCGCCGACGCGCCGGACCAGTCGGTCGTCGACCGGTACACGATGTGGGCGGCGGCGGCCGGCATGTGGCGCGAGCATCCGGTGACCGGCGTGGGGCTGAAGGCCTTCCCCGCGCACCGGGACGGGCATGCCTCGCTCGCGCTGTCGTCGGGCAGCGACACGGAGGGGGCGGGCCAGGCCTACCACCGCCGGCCGCTGCTGTCCCCGCACAACATGTACCTGCTGCTCCTCAGCGAGCAGGGGCTGCTGGGCCTGCTCACGGTGGCGGGCAGCTGGTCGGCCCTGCTGGTGTGCGCCCTGCGCCGGCTGCGGCGGAGCGGACGCGCCCGGGACTGCGCGTTCCCGCTGTGCGGGCTGCTGGTGTGGCAGCTCGTCAACTTCCTGTACGCCGACATCGGCGGACCCTCCACCGTACTGACGGCCGTGTGCTTCGGCCTCGCCGCCTGGTGGGCCCTCGCCCCCCGGGAGACGGCGGCCCCGGCCGCGGAACCGGGCCCACGATGAGGCCCCGGCCGACGACGACGGGGGACGCTCCCGGCCACCCGTCCGGCACGCAGGGCCTGCGGCCCGCCGAAGGCAGCCACCGCGGGCACGCACCCGGCACGGCCAACCGGGCCACCCTGCAAGCCGCAGGCCCCGACGACAACCGGCGCACCCCCACCCCCGCCCCCACGCCCGCAGCCGACCCACGCACGCACGTGCCCTCGGAGCGTCTGCTCGCCCGGGCGACGTTGCTCTCCGCCGTGCTGGCCGTCGCCGGTGCGGTGCTCGGGCTCGGGCGGGATCAGGCGCTCGCGCATCTCTTCGGTGCGGGGGCGGACACCGATGCGTTTCTGGTGGCCTGGACGGTGCCGGAGATGGCGTCGACGTTGCTGATCGAGGACGGGATGGCGTTCGTGCTGGTGCCCGCGTTCAGCGTGGCGCTGGCGCGGCGGGCGGCGGGCGGGACCGGGTCGCCCGATCCCGTGCGGGCCCTGGTCGCCGCCTCGCTGCCGCGACTGTGCCTCGTGCTCGCCGGTGCGGCCGCCCTGCTCGCGGCCGGGGCGCCGTTGGTGGTGTCGGCTCTCGCGCCCGGCCTGCCCGACCCGGCCCTGGCCGTGTCCTGCACCCGGCTGACCGCGACCTGCGTGCTGAGTTTCGGGCTGGCCGGGTACTGCAGCGCGGCACTGCGGGCCCACCGCAGCTATCTCGTCCCGGGCGCCATCTACATCGCCTACAACCTCGCGATCATCACCACGATGGTCGCCCTCGCCCGGCACTGGGGTGTGCGGTCCGCCGCGCTCGGGGTGGCGCTCGGCGGGTGCGTGATGGCCGCCGTACAGGCACCGTCCCTGTGGCGGCGGATCGCGGGGCGCCCCGGCCCGCCCTCCGAGCGGACGGCGCCGCCTGCGCCGCAGGCACTCGCGCTCGGCCTGGTCTGCGCGGTCCTGCTGTTCACGCTGTGCCGGCAGTCGCAGGTCCTCATCGAGCGCTCCTTCGCCTCGGGGCTGCCGTCCGGTGCCATCTCGCACCTCAACTACGCCCAGAAGGTGGCCCAGGTGCCGATGTCGCTGGCGATGATGGTGTGTGTCGTCACCTTCCCGGTGGTGGCGCGGGCGATCGCCGAGGGCGACACGCGGCGGGCCAGGGACCGGGTCGAGCGGGACCTGGTGCTGATGGCCTGCCTCGTGCTGCTCGGTGCCGCCGTGGTCGTGGCCTGTGCCCCGCAGCTCGTCCAATTGCTGTTCCAGCGCGGCGCGTTCACCGCCCAGGACACCGTCGCGACCGCCGCCGTCATGCGGGTGTACGCGGCCGGACTGCTCGGGCACATGCTGGTGGGGGCGCTCGTGCGGTCGTACTTCTCGGCAGGCCGGACGACCTGGTATCCGCTGGGCGCGATGGGCGCGGGCGCGCTCGTCACGGTCGTCGTCGGCGCCTGGGCCGTGGGCCCCTGGGGGGCGCCCGGCATCGCCGCGGCCAACGCGGCCGGCATCACCCTGACGGCGCTGCTCCTGCTGCACGGCCTGGGCCCGCGCAGCGTGCCCGTGCGGGTCCGCCGGGTCGTCGCCGGGCTGGCCCGGCCGGTGTGCGCGGCCGTCGGCGCCACCGGGGCCGGGCTGGTCTGCGCCGGGCTGTTCGCCTCGCCCGCCGTGTCCGTGGCCGCCTGCTGCATCTGTGTGAGCGCCGTCTTCCTGCTGCTGGCCTGGCTCCTGGACGCGGCGGACACCCGCTCCCTCCTGCTTCCCGTCCCGCATTCCGTCCGCAGCTCCCTCACACGAAAGCCCCGTCACACGAAAGCTGAGCCATGGTCGTTGACATCTCCGCCCCACCTCGCGCGCCCGAACCCGGACCAGGACCAGGACCCGAACCGGCCACGAAAGGACGTCTGAAGCGGCGTCCCGCCGCCTGGGTGGCCATGTACCACTCCGTCTCGGACTGCCCGGACGACCCGTACAACATCAGCGTCACCCCCGCGCGTCTCGACCAGCAGCTCGCCTGGCTGGCCCGCCGCGGTCTGCGCGGAGTGAGCGTCCGGGAGCTGCTCGCGGCGCGCGCCCTGGGTGCGGAGCGCGGCCTGGTGGGGCTCACCTTCGACGACGGGTACGCCGACTTCGTCACCGCCGCCCTGCCCGTGCTGCGCCGCCACGGTTTCACGGCCACGGTGTTCGTGCTGTCCGGGAGGGTCGGCGGCGAGAACGCATGGGAGCCGACCGGCCCGCGCAAGCCGCTGCTCGACGAGGACGGCATCCGCCGTGCCGCGGCCGCGGGCATGGAGATCGCCTCGCACGGTCTCACCCACGTCGATCTGACCACGGCCCCGGAGGACGTCCTGCACAGCGAGGCCGACGACAGCCGGCACCGGCTCGCCGCCCTCATCGGGGACGACGTCGAGGGGTTCTGCTATCCCTACGGCCGTATCGACGAGCGCGCCGCCGCCGCGGTGCGCCGGGCCGGTTACCGCTACGCCTGCTCGATCGCCCCGGGCCCGGCCGGCTGCGGGGACTTCGCGCTGCCCCGCATCCACGTGGGGCAGGCGGACACGCCGGTGCGGCTGGAGCTGAAGCGGCGCCTGGCCCGGGTCTGCGGCCGTGCTCTGGAGGCGTCGTGAAGGCGCTGCACATCATCACCGGACTCGGCGTCGGCGGAGCGGAGCAGCAACTGCGCCTGCTGCTGCGCCACCTGCCCGCGCAGTGCGACGTGGTGGCGCTGACCAACCCCGGCCCGGTCGCCGAGGGCCTGACCGCCGACGGGGTCCGCGTCACCCACCTCGGGATGGGCGGCAACCGCGACCTCGGTGTGCTGCCCCGCCTGATCGAGGTGATCCGCTCCGGCCGCTACGACCTCGTCCACACCCATCTGTACCGGGCCTGCCTCTACGGCCGGATCGCGGCGCGGCTCGCGGGCGTCGAGGCCGTCGTGGCCACCGAGCACTCGATCGGCGAGACCCGGCTGGAGGGCCGTCCACTCAACGCGGGCGTGCGCGCGCTGTACCTGGCCGGTGAGCGCCTCGGCCGCGCCACGGTGGCCGTCTCGCCGACGGTGGCCGAGCGGCTGCGGCACTGGGGCGTGCCGGAGCAGCGCATCCGGGTCATCCCGAACGGCATCGACGCGTCCCGGTTCCGCTTCGACGAGGCGCGCCGCAAGGAGGCCCGGGCGTTCCACGGGCTGCCGGAGAACGCGTTCGTCGTCGGGGGTGTGGGGCGTCTCGCCCCGGGCAAGCGTTTCGACCTGCTCGTGCAGGCGCTGGGTCTGCTGCCCCTCGACGTACGGCTGCTGCTGGTCGGCGGCGGGCCCGAGGAGGAGACGCTGCGGCGCACCGCCCGGGATCTGGGCCTCGCGGAGCGGGTGGTGCTGACGGGCGAGCGGCCGTATCAGCCCGACCCCGGCGACAAGGCACCCGGCCTGGTCTCGCTGCTGTCCGCGATGGACGTGCTCGCCTCGCCGTCGCCGGAGGAGTCCTTCGGCCTGGCCGTGGTGGAGGCGCTCGCGGCCGGGCTGCCCGTGCTGTACACGAGCTGCCCGGCCGTCGAGGACCTGCCGCCGGACGCCGCGCCCGGAGCCCGGCGCGTCACGGGCGGCGCGGGGGCGTACGCGCGGGAGGTACTGCGGCTGCGGGCGGCGGGGCCGGGCGAGCGGACCGTCCCGGAGGTCGTCCGCCGCTACGACATCGCGTGCACGGCGCGGCAGCTGATGGATCTGTACACGGCCGCTGTGTCCGGCTCGGCTCCGGATGTGTCCGGCTCGACTTCGGAGGTGGGTTCCTCATGACGGACAACCCCGCTCGGCGCGTGTGGTGGTGGCTGCCGGCCGGCGCGCTGCTCGGTGCCGTGGCCGGTGGCGCCTACGGCCAGTTCAAGCCGCCGGAGTACACGGCGACGAGTTCCGTCGTCGCCGTCCCGACCGGCAGGACCGAGTCCGACTGCACCGACGCGCTCGGTTTCGCTCAGGCGTACGGCCGGATGGCCCCGCAGCTCGCGGTGCTGGGGGACGCTCAGGTGTGGGCGGGTGTGCCGGTGTCCACGCTGCGCGACAGCGTGGAGGTCGCGACCTCGCCGGACGCGCCGATGGTCGCGGTCTCGGCGACGTCGTCGAGCCCCGGTCAGGCGGTCGACATGGCCGACGCGGTGTCCCACGCGCTGATCACGCAGGCGGACCACACCAAGGACCGCACCGGCATCCGGCTGGAGCGCCTCGCCCGCGCCCTGAAGCCCTCCGAGCCGTCGTCGGCGTCCCCGGCGCTGACCTCTCTGGTGGGCGCGAGCGCCGGAGGTCTGCTGGGCGGCCTGGCCCTGCTGGCCCGGCCGCGGCGGGCCACGGAGGAGGAGGGCGAGGACAGGGGCCGGGCCCCGGTGCCCGGCCCGGCAGGCGCCGCCGACGCCCACGGAACACGCGGGTGACCGCATCGGCGCGCGCCCTGTCGGTGGAGGTGTGCACCGAGGAGCGTGCCTTCGCGGAGCTGGCCGGGGAGTGGGAACGGCTGTACCGGGCGTGCCCTTCGGCGACGCCGTTCCAGAGCCATGCCTGGCTGCACTCGTGGTGGCTGTCGTACGGCAGAGCGGGCAGGCTGCGGCTCGTCCTGGTGCGCAGGGGCGGTGAGTTGGTGGCGGCGGCCCCGATGATGCGCGTGCACCACCCGCTGCCGGCGCTGGTGCCGATCGGCGGTGCCATCACCGACCTGTGCGATGTGCTCATCGACGACGAAGTGGCCGCGCCGGGCGCAGGAGCCCTGGCGGACGCACTGGCCGGCCTGGCCCGCACGGCGCTGATCGACTTCCGTGAGGTGCGGCCGGGCGGTGCGATGGAACGGGTCTACCTGTGCTGGCGGGGCCCGCGGCACCGGCTGCGCGACTCGATGTGCCTGGAGCTGCCCGGCGTACCCATGGACCAGTTGGTCGAGCGCCTGTCGTCACGGCACGCCCAGCGGGTCCGCAACAAGGTGAGCCGGCTGGCCCGGCTCGGCATCGAGTGGCGTGTCGTGCCCCACGACGAGACCGGGGCCGCGCTGCGCCGGCTCCTCGAACTGCACCGGCTGCAGTGGGAGGGCCGGAAGATGTCGGCGGAGCACATGCGGCCGCGCTTCCTGGAGCACCTGGTCCGGTCGGTGGCGCCCATGGCCCGCTGCGGCCGGGCGGCGGTGACGGAGTTCCTGCTCGAAGGGGCGGTGGTGGCGGTCAATCTGAACCTGCTGTCGGAGGGGATGACGGGCACGTATCTGTACGGCTTCCACCCGCGGTTGCGGGAGCGGAAGGTGGACGTGGCGGCGATGCTGCTGCACGCCTCCACCGAGCACCTCGTGTCCGACGGCGGGCACCGGGTGCTGAGCCTGCTGCGCGGCGACGAACCGTACAAGTACCGCTGGCACCCCGAGTCGGCCCCCAACCAGCGGTTCCTGCTGGCGCGGCGCCGCACTCTCCCGCTCCTGGCCGTCGCGGCCGGCGAGGGGGCCGCGCGGCACAGGGCCAGGAAGGTCCTGCGCCACACCCGCGGCACCGCGGATCACCGGTAGCGCTCCGCCCCTTCCTGGCAGACGGTGAGCTTGCCGCCCGTCTGGTGCTCGAGCCAGTCGGGGAGGTCCACCGGGGTGCAGCGAGGCAGCTCGGAGGGCACCGGCACCGGGGTCGCCGGGTCGTACGTGTCCTCCGAGTCATCCGGGTCACCCGAGTCATCCGGGTCGCCCGGGTCGCCGGGGGCCGTGGGCACGGACGGGGCGGGGACCGACGGCCCCGGTTCCGGCCGCGGGAGGGGCGGGTTGGACAGCAGCGCGCGGTAGAGGGCGGAGGCGCGGGGATTGTCGGAGCACAGCCAGACGCCGTGCGGGCAGTAGTCGGTGATGGTGTTGTACAGCGGCTTGTGCTCGTCCATCCACGCGAGCATGCGCAGCATGTACCGGATGTTGTCGCCGTTGCGGAACAGGCCCCATTCCGGGTACGAGATCGGCTTGCCGTGCAGGCGCGCGAAGTCCACGTGGTGCTGCAGGCCGTAGGGCTCGGCCACCTGCTCGTCGAAGCCGATCCCGCGCGGCTGGTCGTACGCGTCCATGCCGATGATGTCGACGACGTCGTCGCCGGGGTAGCACTCGGGCCAGGGGATCGCGTCCATGCCCCGGCTCGGGGCGAAGTCGAACCGGAACTTCTGTCCGGGGACCGAGCGCATGACGGTGACGATGCGTTTCCAGTACTGCTTCCAGCTGTCCGGGTCGGGGGCGCAGCGGTGGGTGTAGGTGATGCCGTTCATCTCCCAGCCCAGCACGATGACCGTGTCCGGCACGCCCAGGTCGACCAGCCGCTCGGCCAGCGCCTCGAAGTGGTCGTCGTACGCGCCGTCCGCGGCGCTCTGCAACAGCTGTCTGACGGTCCGGTCGGGGAGGTCGTCCTCGTTGCGTTCCATCATCGGGACGTTGAGCACGAGCAGCCGGTCGGGCTTGGCCCGCCGCCACTCGGCCCAGCTGTCGAGGAAGCCGTGCCCGCCCTCGATGTTCTCCCATGCGTCGCCCGGCAGATAGGTGTGTCCCACGCGCAGTTCGTGCCCGCCCAGCCACTGGCTGAGCTCCTTCATGCGCTGCACTCCGGCGGGCCCGTAGTGGAGGAACGCACCGAACGCGGGGTTGTACGCGGCCACCCCCGCCGGGGCGGGCGCGGGGCGCCGCGGGTCGGGGCGGGAGGCGTCGTCGTCGGCCCCGAAGGCCGCACCGGGAGCGAGGGACGCCGCGGCCAGCACTCCGGCGGTGATGAACGCCAGTCCGGTGCGGGCGGACCGGCGATGGTGAGGGGCCATGCATCCTCCTTGGTGCAGCTCCTTCCGCTAGTGATACGTAGTCATATAGGGACGTACTGCGCCATTTGAGTGCGGCCGAACGGACCCTCGGCTGCCGAGACCCTCGACCGCCGAACGGGCTCTCAGTTGCGGTACAGCGCCTCGATGTCGGCCGCGTACGCCGCCGTCACCGCGTGCCGCTTGACCTTCAGGGATGGGGTGAGCATGCCGTTGTCCTCGTTGAACTCCCCCTCGACCAGGGTGAAGGCACGGATCGACTCGGCCCGGGAGACGGCCTCGTTGGCGTAGTCGACGGCCTTCTGGACGTCGGCGCGCATCCGGGGGTCACGGATCACGTCGGCCATCGGGGTGTCGGCGGGCAGCTTGCGCACGGCGAGCCAGTGGGCCACCGCGTCGGGATCGAGGGTGATCAGGGCGGCGACGAAGGGACGGTTGTCGCCGACGACGAGGCACTGGCCGACCGGCGGGCGGCTGCGCAGGCGGTCCTCCAGGACGGCCGGGGAGACGTTCTTGCCGCCGGAGGTGACGAGGATGTCCTTCTTGCGGCCGGTGATGGTGAGGTAGCCGTCCTCGTCGAGGGAGCCGAGGTCGCCGGTGGCGAACCAGTCGTCCTGGAGCACGGCGTCGGTGGCGGCCGGGTTGTTCCAGTACGAGCCGAAGACGATGCCACCCTTGATGAGCACCTCACCGTCGTCCGCGATCCGCACGGCCGTTCCGGGAACGGGTCGGCCGACCGTGCCAGGCCGGGGCTTCAGCGGCGGGACGATGGTGGCGGCGGCGGTCGTCTCGGTCAGGCCGTAGCCCTCGTAGACGATGATTCCGGCGGCGTAGAAGAACAGGTTGAGGCCCCGATCCAGCGGGGACCCGCCGCTGATGGCGTAGCGCATGCGGCCGCCGAGCTCCTTGCGGATACGGCGGTAGACCAGCAGGTCGTACAGCGCCCAGGCGGCGTAGAGGCCGGGGCCGGGGCCCTTGCCCGTGCCGAGGAACTTGTTCAGGTAGGCCTCGCCGAAGCGGACGCCGATGCGGTCGGCGCGGTCGAAGGAGGCGCCGCGGCCGATCTTCTCGGCGGTCGCCCGGCCGGTGTCGTGGATCTTCTCGAAGAGGTACGGGACGCCGACGACGAAGGTCGGGCGGAACTCCCTGAGCGCCGGGCGGAGTTCGTCGGGCTTGATGCTCGGGCAGTGGCCGATCTCGATGCGGGCCATCAGGCAGGCGATCTGGAGGGTGCGGCCGAGGATGTGGGCGAGCGGGAGGAAGAGAAGGGTGGAGGCCTCCTGGCCGGTGACCTCCTTGAAGATCGGATGCAGCAGCTCGACCGTGTTGGCGGCCTCGGCGTGGAGGTTGCCGTGGGTGAGGACGCAGCCCTTCGGCCGGCCGGTGGTTCCGGAGGTGTAGCAGACGGTGGCGATGGTGTCGGGGGTGAGGGCGGCGCGGCGCTTGGCGACCTCGTCGTCGGTGAGGTCGTGGCCGAGGGCGGTGAGGGCAGCGACCGCCCCTGCCTCCAACTCCCAGATTTTCGGCGGTTGTTGGTGACCGGACGTGCCTGTCGTCACCGTCTGCGTGTTCTCGTCCGTCTCGGTGATGACATGGCGGGCGCCCGAGTCGCGGACGATCCACTCCACCTGGTCGGCCGAGGAGGTGGCATAGACGGGCACGGTCTGGCCGCCCGCCGCCCAGATGGCGAAGTCCAGGACCGTCCACTCGTAGCGGGTGCGGGACATGACGGCAACGCGGCCGCCGGGTTCCAGGCCGGCCGCGATCAACCCCTTGGCCACGGCGGTGACTTCGCGGGCGAAGGCCGTGGCGGTGACGGGGTGCCAGGCGGCGCCCTGCCTGCGGCGGAGCACTACGGCGTCGGGGGCCTCGGCCGCGTTGGTGTAGGGCAGGTCGGCGGTGGTGCCGGTGGTCGGGCGGGGGGCGAGGGGCGGGGTGCGCGCCTCGCGGACCACGCCCTCGGCGTCCTTGACGATCTCGACAGTGGTGCGGTCCATCAGGTCGGTGCGCTGCTTCGCCCGCTTCAGATCCTTGCGTACGCCCATGACGGCTCCCGGTGCCAGTTGGACTTACTCGGGAGTCAACTTACTCGCGCGTAAGGGAAGGTCAATGGGTCGGCGCGTGGCGAAGGTGTGTGCCTCTGTACGTTGCTGTACGACCATCCCCCACGGAAGGAAACCCGTGTCTTCCCGACGTCTCCGGTCCGCCCTGGTCGCCGCATGCGCCGCCGCGGCCGTGTCCTTCGCCGGCACCGCACCGGCCGCCGCACACACCGCGGCTCCGGTTCGGGCGGCGTCCGTCGCCCACGGACTCACCTCGCTGACCGACCTGTTCACCGAGCGGCTGCTGCTCGCCGACAAGGTCGCCGCCGCCAAGTACGACACCGACAAGCCGATCGACGACCCCGTGCGCGAGCAGCAGATCCTGGACGACGTCGCCGCCCGGGCGGCTGGGCTCGGCCTCGATCCGGACGCGACGAAGGCCGTCTTCCGGGACCAGATAGAGGCCAACAAGCTGGTGCAGCGCGGGCTGTACGCACGCTGGGACGCGCATCCCGAGGAGCGTCCCACCGAGCGGCCCGACCTGGTCAAGGAGGTGCGCCCGGCACTCGACCGCATCACCACCCGGCTGCTGGACACCCTCAAGGACACCCAGCGGCTGCGGACGTCGCCGTCCTGCGAGCCGCGCCTGGGTGTCGCCGCCCTGCGGTCCGCGTACGGCCATGAGCTGGACGCGCTCCATGGGGAGGGGCTCGTACGGGCACTGCCCTCCGTCTGCGCGGACTGAACCGGCGACCTCGGCACCGTACCCGCACCCGTACCCGCACCCGTCCCTCAGTCCGTCACCCTGTCCGCCCGGCCGATGGCCTCGGCGAGCTGCCGCACCTCCCGGTCCTCCGTCTCCTTCGCCAGCTCAGCGGCGCGCTTCTCGAGCTCGCGGAGGGACGGGGCACCCGGCAGGGAGCTCCAGCGGTCGTCTCCGTCACGCAGGGCGTCGGCGAAGTAGGCGGCGGTCGCGGTCACCTGGAACCTCGGGGAGGCGTCGCCCAGGGAGTCGTGCAGGGAGCCGGTCTCCAGTCGGCCCGACTCCTCGTGCGGGGCCCGGGTCCTCGGGTCGAGCCAGCGGACGCTCGCCGTGGCGAGGTGGCCTTCGGTGCCGGGCCTGGTGCGGACGGCGTAGAGGGCGGTGACCGTGTGGCCGGGCCCGATCTCGCCGCCGTCGACGCGGTCGTCCCGGAAGTCCTCGTCGGCGACCTGACGGTTGTCGTAGCCGATGAGGCGGAAGTCGGCGACCGTCGCCGGGTCGAAGGCGACCTGGGCCTTGGCGTCGCGGGCGGTGAGGTCGATGTTGCGCGGGAGGTCGTCGCAGAAGACCTCCCGGGCGTCCTCGTCGCTGGAGACGTACGCCGTGTGCCCGTCGCCCTTGTCGGCCAGGCGTTCCATCAGGGCGTCGCCGTAGTCGCTGCCGACGCCGACGCCGAAGAGGGTGATGCCGTGTTCGCGGCGTTCCGAGGAGATCCGCTCCAGGATGGTGTCCGCGTCGGTGTCCCCCGTGTTGGCCAGGGCGTCGGAGACCAGGACGACGCGGTTCGTGGCGCCCTCGCGCAGGCCCTCGACGGCCGTTTCGTAGCCGGTCTCCACGCCCGCGCCCAGGTTGGTGGAGTCGGTGGGCTCCAGGCTGTCGATCGCGTCGTGGATGTCGTCCCGGTTGCCGTCGAGGCGGGTCATGGGCAGGACCGTCTCGGCTTCGTCGCTGAAGGTGACGAGGGCGACCGAGTCGTCGTCGCGCAGGCGGTCGGTCATCACGCCGAGGGAGTCCTTGGCCAGGTCCAGACGGCCCGGTTCGGCCATGGAGCCGGAGATGTCGATGACGAAGGTGAGGGCGGCGGACGGGCGTTCACCGGCGTCCTCGGCCGGGCGGGTGGCCAGGCCCACGCGGACCAGGGACCAGTCCTCGTCGTCGGTGCGGGCGCCGTCGACCGTGACCGTGAAGCCGTTGCCGTCGGGGCGGTCGTAGTCCTGCCGGAAGCTGTTGACGAACTCCTCCGGGCGGACCGTCGACGGGTCGGGCAGCCGGCCCTCGGCGAGGGTGCGGCGGGCGTAGCCGTAGGAGGCGGTGTCGACGTCCAGGGCGAAGGTGGAGAGGTGGTCGGGGGCGGGCGCGAACTCACGGGAGTCCGAGTCGCCGGTGCCGTTGTGCTCACCGGTTCCGCCGATGCCGCCCGTCCTGCCGGTTCCGCCCGAGTCGGGAGCCGGGAAGCCGTTGCTGTTCTTGCCGCCGTCCGCCGAGCTGCTCCCGCTGTCCCCGGCGCTGCAACCGGTGAGCAGCAGGCCGCCCGCCGCGGTGAGTGCGAGGAGGGCGGCGCGCAGCCGTCGTATCCGGTACCTCTCCATCGTTCGTGCCCCCTGGGTCCGTTGACGTCGACTTCTGCGACTGTGACGGGCCAGGGGGCCGGAACGTGCGCTACGGAGCGTTGCGGATGGGTCTCGAATACGGCACGGGGGCGGCCCTTCGAGACCGGTGGGTGATCCTCCGGTGACCTACGAGACCACGTCCTTGCGCGCGAAACCGCGGAAGGCCAGCGCGAACAGGACCAGGGCGTACGTTACGGAAATCGCCGTGCCCTGGATCATGCCGGACCACTCGGGGCGGGGCTGGACCGCGTCCGCCCACGCGAACTGCCAGTGCGCGGGCAGGAAGTGGCGCCAGTCGCCGAGGGCGGTCACCGCGTCGAGGACGTTGCCGACGATGGTCAGACCCACCGCACCGCCGACCGCGCCGAGCGGTGCGTCCGTCCTGGTCGAGAGCCAGAACGCCAGGCCCGCGGTGACCAGTTGGGACACGAAGACGTACGCCACCACCACCAGCAGGCGCTGCGCCGCCGTGGCCGTGTCGAGCGAGCCGCCGGTGGGGATCTGGAGGGGACCCCAGCCGTAGGCGGCCGTACCGACCGCCAGCGCGACCAGGGGCAGGATGATCATCGCGGCGAGGCTCAGCCCCAGGCCGACCACGAGCTTGGACCACAGGAGGCGGGCTCGGGGTACGGGGGCCGCGAGGAGGTAGCGCAGGGAGGACCAGCCGGCCTCCGACGCCACCGTGTCCCCGCAGAAGAGGGCCACCGGAATGACCAGCAGGAAGCCCGCGGAGACGAAGAGGTTGACCGCGGCGAAGTTCGCGCCGGACGCCGTGGCCGTGTCCATCAGGGTGATGCGGTCGCCGCCGCCGTCCGGCTCGCCGCCGATCGCGAAGGCGGCGACCAGGACGAACGGCAGGACGGCGAGGATGCCGAACATGACCAGCGTCCGGCGCCGCTTCAGCTGGCGGACGAACTCCACCCGCAGGGGCAGCGTGCGGCCCGCCCGGTAGCCGGAGGCGACCTCGGTGCGCTCGGTGAGCGTGCTCATGCGGAGCCTCCGATCAGAGTGAGGAAGGCGTCTTCCAGGCGGCGGTGCGGGCCGACGGACTGGACGGGCACCTCCAGCCGTACGAGTTCGGCGACCAGGCGCTGGGCGCTGCCGTCGCCGTCCAGGCGGACGAGCAGGCCCTCGTCTGTGCTGATCGCCGAGGCGATGCCGGGCAGCGCCGCCACCTTCTCCACGACCGGCTCCTCGACGGGCGCCGCCGTGCCGACGAGCAGCGTGTCGCCGGAGCCGACGATCTCGGCGACCGGACCGGCCTGCACGAGGCGGCCGCGGTCCATGACCACGAGGTGGGTGCAGGACTGCTCGACCTCGGCCAGCAGGTGGCTGGAGACGATCACTGTGCGGCCGGCGGCCGCGTACCGGATCATCACCTCGCGCATCTCGCGGATCTGCGGCGGGTCGAGGCCGTTGGTCGGTTCGTCGAGGATGAGGAGGTCCGGCATGCCCAGCATGGCCTGGGCGATGGCCAGGCGCTGGCGCATGCCCTGGGAGTACGTGCGGACCGCGCGGGCCAGTGCGTCGCCGAGGCCGGCGATCTCCAGGGCCTCGTCGAGGTGGGCGTCCTCGGGCGGGCGGCCGGTGGCCTGCCAGTACAGCTCCAGGTTCTCGCGGCCGGACAGGTGCGGCAGGAAGCCCGCGCCCTCCACGAAGGCGCCGACGCGGGAGAGGACGGGTGCGCCGGGCCGGATGGCGTGGCCGAAGACACGGATCTCGCCGGCGTCCGGCTTGATCAGGCCCATCAGCATGCGCAGGGTCGTCGTCTTGCCCGCGCCGTTGGGCCCGAGGAGGCCGAGGACCTGGCCCTTCTCGACGCGGAAGGACAGGTCCCTGACCGCGTAACGGTCCTCCGAGCCCGCGTACCGCTTGCTCAAGTCGGTGATCTGCAGCGGGACTTCGGCCAGCTCGGGATCGGGTGCGGGGGTGGCGGTGCGGCGGCGGGCCGTCAGCAGCAGGGCCAGGGCGATGAGCGCGCCGGTGAGCGGCAGCCACCACACCCAGGACGGCAGCGGGGCCGCGGCGGTGCTCACGCCGGGGGCCGTCGGGACCGACAGGTCGCCCTTCAGGGAGACCGTGTACGTCGCCGGGGCGGCCGGGGAGGCGTAGCCGAGGTCCGTGGAGGACAGGACCAGGCGCAGGCGGTGGCCCTTCTCGATGCCGTAGTCGATGGCGGGGAGCGTGAGCGTCACGTCCTCGCCGGCCTTGGCGCCCTCGACGCGCAGGGGCGTGACCAGCTGCGAGGGCAGCACCTGCTGGTTGCCGTCGGGGCCGACGTCGTAGACCTTGGCGAAGAGCACCGCGTCGTCGCCGGTCGACTTCACGTGGACGGTCGCCGTCGGGGAGCCGGTGATGCGCAGGTTGTCGGTGACCGGCGCCGACTGGAAGGCGGCGAACTGGCCGGGGAAGTCCAGCGAGATCCCCACGCCCAGCGAGGACAGCTGGGCGAGGCCGCCGGAGCCGCCGAGGCCGGGGAGGGCGGAGACGGCGGGCGGGTTGGCGCCGGCCGGGTTGGCGAAGCTCTGTTCGCCGCCGGTGAGCGGGACCGGCTTGCGGCCGCTGTCCAGGCCGGGGTACGCGTCCGCGCTCGCGCCCCGCAGCTGGGCCCGGCCGTCGGTGGAGTCGACGCCTCCGGTGCGGGTGACGCGGAAGGCGGGGCCCGTGTCGGCGCTCTTGTCGTCCTTGAGGTAGCGGTCGAACCAGGACACCACGCGGCCCTGGATCCGGCTCGTCTCCATGTCGCCGCCGTCATGGCCGCCGGCGATCCAGTCGACGTCGACCGGGGCACCGTTGGCGCGGATGGCCTTCGCCGCCCGGTCGGCCTGGCCGAGCGGGAAGAGGGAGTCGGACTGGCCCTGCACGAGCAGCGTGGGCACCTTGATGCGGTCGCCGACGGCGGACGGCGAGCGCTCCTCCAGCATGGTGCGGGCCTGCGCGTCCGGGATGCCGGACTCGGCGACCCGGTCGTACATCGCGCAGATCTGCTTCTCGAACCTGGCGCAGCCGCCGCCCGTGTTGACGAAGATGCCGGCCCAGAGCTTCTTGAAGACGCCGTTCGGGAACAGGGCGTCCGCGAGGTTCCAGTACGTGATCGCCGGGGCGATGGCGTCCACCCGGTCGTCGTGGCCGGCGGCGAGCAGCGCGATCGCGCCGCCGTAGGAGCCGCCCGCCATGCCGACCCGTGGGTCGCCGGCCTTGTCGAGCTGGACCTGGGGCTGCTTCGCCAGCCAGTCGAGCAGCCGGGAGACGTCGGCGACCTCGCCCTTCGGGTCGTTCAGCCCGATCCTGCCGGTCGACCGGCCGAAGCCGCGGGCCGACCAGGTCAGCACCGCGTAGCCGTCGCGGGCGAGGTCCTCGGCCTGCTGCCGTACGTCGTTCTTGCTGCCGCCGAAGCCGTGTCCCAGCAGGACGGCCGGGCGGCGTCCCGTGGTGCCGGACGTGAAGAACGAGGTGTCGATGCGTACCCCGTCTCCCATGTCCATGACCCGGTCGGCGCGGCGCACCTGCGGCGGGTCGTCGGCGGCGACGGCCGTCCATGTCCCGGCACCGGCCAGGACGACGACGGAGGCCGCGGCGGCGATCCACCGGCGCGGCCTCCGTACGCGTCCGCGCAGTCCGGACAGTCGAAGATCCATGTTTCAACGGTACGGGGTGAAGCTGTCGGGGAGTTGTCGACCAGAGAGCGAACCGGGGGACCTCCCACGGGCGTACGGGGCCGCCGCGGCATACCGCGTCCGTGGTACGCGGGCCGGCCACGCGATGTCCGGAAATGCACCTGGCGGGACATTCCTCCCCTGTCATACTTTTCGGCACCCGAGTGCCCTGCTGGACGAAAGCGGGAACAACCACATGACACGTGGCACCGTTCTGCCGGGATCAGGGCATCTCGACGACCGCCAGCGCCGCATACGGCGCAGCCCGCTCCTTTTCACCACACCCGTCGCGCTGGTCGCCGTACTGACCATCATGGCGATCTGGGAGATAACCAGGGGGAATCTCTCCCCGCACAGCAAAGATCATTGGCCGTGGCGGTTTTCGCTGCTCAGCCAGGAAGCGCTGTCCAGTCTTCTGGCCGTGGCGATCGGCTTTGTGTTCGCGCGCGCACAGTACTCGCGGACGGTGAGGCCGATCGTCGGCTGGAACGGGTACGTCAGCAAGGACACCCCGGCCATGAGCAGCCGACTCGTCTGGGTCGTCCGAGTCCGCAACGGAGGCATGCACAGCGCCATCCTGAAGAGCGTCGACTACCACGTGCAGCCGAAAGGTGAACTGACTCCCGCCGCGGATGTTCAGTGGCAGGGATTCGAGGCCGCCATCGCGAGGCTCGAATCGCTGGGCCTGCGCATCGGGAAGGACTTCGACCTGAACGCACTGGGCCCCGGATCGCCGCTCACCGTGGCGGGTGAGCACCCTGGCGTGTACGTGGCTCATCTTTCGATACCGGCGATCTCTTTGCTCGACAACTTGTACATCCGCGTACGCGTGATCGATGCGGTTGGAGACACCCATGAGCGAATCGTTCACTGCCTTCGGGCAGCCGAAGTCGAAATACGCAGCGCTCGCGCCGCCGACGAGCCCTGAACAGCCCTCGCCGGCGACCGGGCACGGCACCCCGGAATCCAGGGTGATGACGAATCCTGCACCCGAGGCGGAGGCGAACGACGATGACCGAGGCTGGCCCGCCACGTTCCAGTCCTGCATCTGAGGCGGACGAAGCAGCCCACACCGCACCGTTGCGGCAACTCGTCCTCAAGGTGCACAGCCGCTGCGATCTGGCCTGCGACCACTGCTACGTCTACGAGCACGCCGACCGGAGCTGGCGCGGCCGGCCACCTGTCATGTCCGCCGAGGTGGTCTCACGGACAGCGGCCCGCATCGCCGAGCACGCCGCCGCCCACGGGATCGGCACGATGCACGTCATCCTGCACGGTGGGGAGCCGCTCCTGGCGGGGCACACCCGGCTGCGCCGGGTGGCGGAGGAACTGCGCCGGGCCTTGCCGGGCCACTGCGAGCTGGACCTGCGCATCCAGACGAACGCAGTACGGCTCGACGAGCGCTTCTGCGAGCTCTTCCGGGACCACGACATCAAGGTCGGCGTCTCGCTGGACGGCGACCGGTCGGCGCACGACCGCCACCGCCGCTTCCGGGACGGCCGCGGCAGTCATGACCAGGTGCTGCGCGGCGTACGACTGCTGCGGCAGCCTCGCTACCGGCACCTGTTCGCCGGGCTGTTGTGCACGGTCGACCCGGAGAACGATCCGCTGCGGGTCTACTCCGCCCTCCTGGAACTGGCCCCTCCCCGGATCGACTTCCTGCTGCCGCACGCCACGTGGGACCAGCCGCCCGCTCGTCCGGACGGCAGGGCCACCCCCTACGCCGACTGGCTGATCACCATCGCCGAGGAGTGGTTCGCGACCGGGCGTCCCGTGCCGGTGCGTCTCTTCGCGTCCGTCCTCAGCCTCCTGGCGGGCGGCCCGAGTTTCGTGGAGTCCCTGGGGACCACGTCGGTCGATCACGTGGTGATCGAGACGGACGGCACCATCGAGCAGGCGGACTCCCTCAAGACGGCCTACGACGGCGCGGCGGCCACCGGAATGGACGTCTTCTCCCACAGCCTCGACGAGGTCGCCGACCACCCCGGACTGCGGGAGCGGCGACGGGGGCTCGCGGACCTGTGCGCGACGTGCAGGTCGTGCCCGCTGGTGCGGGTGTGCGGCGGCGGCCTGTACGCCCACCGCTTCCGCTCCGGCAATGGATTCGACAACCCGTCGGTCCACTGCCCCGACCTGACGAAGCTGATCGGTCATTTCCGGAATCGCTTCCCGGTGCCCGCCCTGGGCCAAGGCAGCTGACAGGGGACTCATGGCGCACAGACTCGACAACCCCGCGTTCCTGTCGGCCCTGGACGAGGAGACGCTGACCGCCGAGCTCCACGCCCTCGGCATCCGCCCCGGCACGGTCCTGCTCACCCACTCCTCGCTGCGGGGCCTGGGCCCGGTGCGGGGAGGCAGCCGGACCGTGGTGCGTGCTCTGCGGGCCGCCCTCGGCCCGGACGGCACCCTCGTGGTGCCCACCTTCACCCCGGAGAACTCCGACACCTCCCCCGTCTACCGGCAGCGGGTACAGGGGCTGACCGCGGCGCAGGTGGCCGAGCTGCGCCGCCGGATGCCCCCGTTCGATCCCGCGTACACCCCGGCCCGGTCGACCGGGCGGCTCGCCGAGGAGGTGCGCACGCACCCCGAAGCGCTGCGCAGCAGCCATCCGCAGACCTCGTTCGCGGCCATCGGCCCGCTCGCACGGCGGATCGTCTCCGGCCATGCGCCGCGCTGCCACCTCGGTGAGGACTCCCCCATGGCCAAGCTGTACGACGTGGGGGCGCAGGTGTTGCTCCTCGGCGTGGGCTTCGCTTCGTGCACCGCGTTCCACCTGGCCGAATACCGTGTGCCCGAGAAGCCGGTCCGTGAGTACCACTGCGTGATCCGGGACCGGGGTGCCCGGACGTGGTGGAGTTTCACGGACGTGGCACTCGACGACAGCGACTTCGTGGACGTCGGCGCCTCCTTCGAGCGGAGCGGGGCCGCCGTCCGGGCCGCGACCGTGGGCAGGGCCACGGCGCGGCTGTTCGCGTTCAGGGCGGCCGTCGATCACGCGGTCGGGTGGCTCACGGCGCACCGCCCAGGTCCGCGCCGGGGATAGCCCGGACCCGTCGTCGCCCTACCGCGGCTCAGGCCTGCGCGTCCTCCGGGAGCGTCACCAGCCAGCGGGTTTCGCGGCGCGGGCGCAGGTACAGGGCCCAGTACAGGGTGGCTACGGCCGTGATGCCGCCCGTCCAGAGCAGGTAGCTCGTCTCCTGCCGGCTCAGGATGTACACCAGGACCACGATCAGCAGCACGGGCATCGCGGGCCACAGCGGCATGCGCCATGCCGGGCCGTGCTTGTGAGCGCCCCGGCGGGCCAGTAGCGCGGCCACGGCGACGAGCAGGTACATGCCGGTCACCGAGACGCCCGTGACGCCGTACAGGGTGTCGAGGTCGACGAAGCAGAGGGCGGCGCCGGGGACGCCGACCGCGAGGGTGGCCACCCAGGGGGAGCCGAAGCGGCCGAGCTTGGCGAGGACGGTGTTGACCGGCCGGGGCCAGGCCTTGTCGCGGGCCGAGGCGAACAGGACGCGGGAGTTCTGGATGACCATGACGATGCCCGCGTTGACGATCGCCAGGGCCACGCAGAGGCTGACGAAGGTGCCGACGGCGGAGTTGGACCAGGCGGTGACCATGGTGCTCAGGTCGCCGCCGGTCAGCTCCGCGAGGTCCGAGGCGCCCAGGGTGATGGCGACGACCGGCACCAGGATGATCACGGTGGAGATGCCGAGGGTGGCGAGGACGGTGCGGGCGACGTTGCGGCGCGGGTTCTCCAGTTCCTCGGAGAGGTAGACGGCGGTCGAGAAGCCCTGGGTGACGAAGAGGGCGATCGCGAGGCCGGTCACGATCAGCAGGGTCGTCACGGTGTCCGTGCCACCGTCGGCGCCGGCCACCTGCAGGGAGACCAGGCTGCCGGGGCCGCGCTCGGCGTGGGCGAAGCCCAGTACCGCCACCACGCCCGCCGCGACGACCTCCAGGACCAGGAAGACGCCGGTGATCCAGGCGTTGGCACGCAGGTCGAGCAGGCCGGCGAGGGTGGCGAGCAGCATGACGCCGGCGCCGGTCATGGCCGGGTCGAGGTGCACGATCGGGGCGAGGTAGTCGGCGGTGCCCATCGCGATCACCGGCGGGACGACCATCACGACCAGGAGGGACAGGACGAAGACCAGCCAGCCCGCCAGCCGGCCGGCCAGCGTCGACACCATCGCGTACTCGCCGCCCGCGCTGGGGATCAGGGTGCCGAGCTCCGAGTAGCAGAACGCCACCGCGACGCAGAGGAGGGAGCCGATGGCGATGGTGAGGGCGGTGGCGGTGCCGAGCGAGCCGAACAGGTCGGGGACGACCACGAAGAGGGTGGAGGCGGGGGTCACGCAGGAGAGCGTGAGGAGGGTGCCGCCGACGACCCCGATGGAGCGCTTGAGCTTCTGGGGGCTGTCGGGCGCCTCGGCGACGGCGGTCTCGACAGGGCGGAGCGTGTCGGTCATACGGCGGTTCCGATCGACTCGGGCAGCGGATTGGCTGCATGGAACCCCGACGAAAACCGTCACGTCAATGCCTGTTTACCTACGGAATCCGTAGCCGCAAGACGCTTTCACTGATCATTTGAGCACCACGAGTCAGTCGGATGCGGTTGCTCGGCGCCCTACGGGAACCGCAGGGCGCCGAGCGAAAAAACCTCAGTGGTTGCGCGGGAAGCCCAGGTCGACGCCGGAGGGAGCGTCGGCCGGGTCCGGCCAGCGGGTCGTGACGACCTTGCCGCGCGTGTAGAAGTGCGTGCCGTCGTTGCCGTAGATGTGGTGGTCGCCGAAGAGGGAGTCCTTCCAGCCGCCGAAGCTGTGGTAGCCGACGGGGACCGGGATCGGGACGTTCACGCCGACCATGCCGGCCTCGATCTCCAGCTGGAAGCGGCGGGCGGCGCCGCCGTCCCGGGTGAAGATCGCGGTGCCGTTGCCGAACGGCGAGTTGTTGATGAGGGCCACGCCCTCCTCGTACGTGTCCACACGCAGCACACTCAGCACCGGGCCGAAGATCTCGTCCTGGTAGGCCTTCGCGCTGGTCGGCACCTTGTCCAGCAGCGAGATGCCGATCCAGTGGCCGTCCTCGAAGCCCTCGACGGTGTAGCCGGTGCCGTCGAGGACCACCTCGGCGCCCTCGGCCGCCGCGCCCGTGACATAGGAGGCCACCTTGTCCCGGTGCGCGGCGGTGATCAGGGGACCCATCTCGGAGGTGGGGTCGTTGCCGGGGCCGATCTTGATCTTCTCGGCGCGCTCGCGGATCTTCTCCACCAGCTCGTCGCCGATCGAGCCGACCGCGACCACGGCGGAGATGGCCATGCAGCGCTCGCCCGCCGAGCCGTAGGCCGCGCTCACGGCGGCGTCGGCGGCCGCGTCCAGGTCGGCGTCCGGGAGGACCAGCATGTGGTTCTTGGCGCCGCCGAGGGCCTGGACGCGCTTGCCGTTGGCGGAGGCGGTGGTGTGGATGTAGCGGGCGATCGGGGTCGAGCCGACGAAGGAGACGGCCTTGACGTCCGGGTGCTCCAGCAGGCGGTCGACGGCCACCTTGTCGCCGTGCACGACGTTGAAGACGCCGTCCGGCAGCCCGGCCTCGGCCAGCAGCTCGGCGATCCTGATCGACGCCGACGGGTCCTTCTCGCTCGGCTTCAGCACGAAGGTGTTGCCGCACGCGATGGCGAGGGGGAACATCCACATCGGCACCATCGCCGGGAAGTTGAACGGCGTGATGCCCGCGACGACGCCCAGCGGCTGCCGGATCGCGGCCACGTCGACACGGCTGGCGACCTGCGTCGACAGCTCGCCCTTCAGCTGCACGTTGATGCCGCACGCGAGGTCGACGATCTCCAGGCCACGGGCCACCTCACCGAGGGCGTCGGAGTGCACCTTGCCGTGCTCGGCGGTGATCAGCTCCGCGATCTCGTCGCGGTGGGCGTCCAGCAGCGCCCGGAATTTGAACAGGATGGACGTGCGCTGGGCCAGCGAGGACTGGCCCCAGGTCAGATACGCGTCCTTGGCGGCCGCGACCGCCGCGTCCACCTCGTCGACCGAGGCGAACGCGACCTTCGTGGTGACGGCGCCGGTCGCCGGGTCGGTGACCGGCCCGAACGTGCCCGACGCGCCTTCGACGGCCTTGCCGCCGATCCAGTGGTTGACGATCTTCGTCATGACCGGTTACTCCTTCACAGATGGCGGCGTCGGGTCGAGACGTGCCGTTCGTACAGCTCACGTGCCTTGACCGCCGACGCTCGGGTCGCGGTCTCGGCCACGGGAACATCCCACCAGGCCTGCGCCGGCGGCGCGCCCGACACTGTGTCTGCCGTTTGGGTCTCGACGTAGACACATGTGGGAGTGTCGGCGGCCCGGGCCTCGGCGAGCGCCTCGCGCAGATCGCTCACGGTCTTCGCGCGCAGCACCCGCATGCCGAGGCTCGCCGCGTTGGCGGCCAGGTCGACGGGGAGCGGGGGGCCCGTGAACGTGCCGTCGTCCGCGCGGTGGCGGTAGGCGGTGCCGAACCGCTCGGCTCCCGTCTCCTCCGACAGGCCGCCGATCGACGCGTACCCGTGGTTCTGCACGAGCACCACCTTGATGGCGACGCCCTCCTGCACGGCGGTCACGATCTCCGTCGGCATCATCAGATAGGTGCCGTCGCCGACCAGCGCCCACACGGGCCGGTCCGGGGCGGCCATCTTCACGCCGATCGCGGCCGGTATCTCGTAGCCCATGCAGGAGTAGCCGTACTCCAGGTGGTACTGGTCGCGCGAGCGGGCCCGCCACAGCTTGTGCAGGTCGCCGGGGAGGGAGCCGGCCGCGTTGATGATCACGTCCGTCTCGTCGACGAGCGCGTCCAGCGCGCCCAGAACCTGCGGCTGCGTCGGCCGGACGTCCGGCTCGTCGGCCTCGTAGCAGGCGTCGACGCGGTGCTCCCAGCGGTCCTTGTCCTCGGTGTACTCGATGACGTAGGAGTCGGCGACCCGGTACGCGTGCATGTCCAGGGCCGCGGTCAGCTCCATCAGGCCGCTGCGGGCGTCCGCGATCAGCGGCATGCCGGCGAGCTTGTGGCCGTCGAAGGGCGCGATGTTCAGGTTGAGGAACCTGACGTCCGGTTGGCTGAACAGGGTGCCGGAGGCGGTGGTGAAGTCGGTGTAGCGCGTGCCGACGCCGATCACCAGGTCGGCGGTGCGGGCGAGTTCGTCGGCGGTGGCGGTGCCGGTGTGACCGACGCCGCCGACATCCTGGGGGTGGTCGAAGCGCAGGGAGCCCTTGCCGGCCTGGGTGGAGGCGACCGGGATGCGGGTGGCCTCCGCGAACTCGGCGAGGGCCTCCTCGGCGCGGCTGTGGTGGACGCCGCCGCCCGCGATGACCAGGGGCCTGCGGGCGGACCTGATCGCCCGGACGGCCTCGGCGAGTTCCGTCGGGTCGGCGCCCGGGCGCCGTACGACCCAGGTGCGCTCGGCGAAGAGGCCGTCGGGCCAGTCGTACGCCTCGGCCTGCACGTCCTGCGGGAGCGCGAGCGTCACCGCGCCGGTCTCGACGGGGTCCGTCAGCACCCGCATGGCGTTCAGGGCGGACGGGATCAGGGCTTCCGGGCGGGTGATCCGGTCGAAGTACTTCGACACCGGGCGCAGACAGTCGTTGACCGACACATCGCCCGCGCACGGCACTTCGAGCTGCTGCAGGACCGGGTCGGCGGGGCGGGTGGCGAAGACGTCGCCGGGGAGGAGCAGGACCGGGAGGTGGTTGATGGTGGCCAGGGCGGCACCGGTGACGAGGTTGGTCGCGCCCGGGCCGATGGAGGTGGTGACGGCATGCGTGGACAGCCGGTTGGACTGGCGCGCGTAGCCGACCGCCGCGTGCACCATGGCCTGTTCGTTGCGGCCCTGGTGGTACGGCATCTCGTCGCCGTACTCGACGAGCGCCTGCCCGATCCCGGCCACGTTGCCATGGCCGAAGATGCCCCAGGTCGCGCCGATCAGACGCTGTCGTACGCCGTCGCGCTCGGTGTACTGCGCGGACAGGAAGCGGACGAGCGCCTGTGCGACCGTGAGCCTCGTCGTTGAGGTCATCGGTAACCCTCCGTGTGGTCCGGGCGGACCGTGTGGTCCGGGCGGAAGTGGATCCGCCACTTCCGTACGGCTCCGCCGTCCCGTACGACTCGACGGCGCGGGTCGGGGACCTCCGGCGCGGGGCCGTAGCGGGCGGGGAGTCTTCGCTCGCACTTCGCTCCTGCCAAAGCAAAGCGGCCACCCGCGCCGGAGGCGATCGGTGCGCCGGCGCTCCGCTGGGGGCGCCGACGGGGAACTACGGGTCGTGCGGGTCGTTCATGGCCGTCCACGTCCGCGCGGCCGGGCCACGGGGCTGCGCAGCCTCGGGGCCCTGCGGGGCGGAACGTGCGGCTCGTGGTCATGGGGACCTCACAGCAGTCCTACGGCAGTGTCCACCGCGGCGGCAACGTCCCCGTCCGCCGGGTACAGCAACGAACGGCCGACCACCATGCCCCGTACGGTGGGCAGTTGGAGCGCGCCGCGCCACTTCTCGTACGCCCCCTCCTGGTCCTCGCCGACCTCGCCGCCGAGCAGCACGGCGGGCAGCGTGGACGTCTCCATGACCTCGGCCATGTCGTCGGGGTTGTCGGTGACCGGCACCTTCAGCCAGGTGTACGCCGAGGTGCCGCCGAGGCCCGAGGCGATGGCGATGGACTTGGTGACGGCCTCGGCGGACAGGTCGTTCCTGACCCTGCCCTCGGGGGTGCGGTGGCTGATGAACGGCTCGACGAAGACCGGGAGCCGTCGCGCGGCCATGTCGTCGATGGCGCGGGCGGTGGACTCCAGGGTGGTGAGGGAGCCCGGGTCGTCGTAGTCGATCCGCAGGAGCAGCTTGCCGGCGTCGAAGCCGAGACGCTGGATGTCCTCGGCGCGGTGGCCGGTGAAGCGGTCGTCGAGTTCGAAGCTGGCGCCCTGGAGGCCGCCCCGGTTCATCGAACCCATGACGACCTTGCCGTCGAGGGCGCCGAGGAGGAGCAGGTCGTCCAGGATGTCGGCGGTCGCGAGGACGCCGTCGACGCCGGGGCGGGACAGCGCCAGGCAGAGGCGTTCGAGCAGGTCGGCGCGGTTGGCCATGGCGAACTTGCGGTCACCGACGCCGAGGGCGCCGCGGGCCGGGTGGTCGGCGGCGACGATCATCAGCCGGCCGGAGTCGCCGAGCAGCGGTCTGCGGGTGCGGCGGGCCGCGGCCTCGGCGATCGCCTCGGGGCGCTGGGTGCGCAGGCGGACGAGTTCCGCGATGTCGACGGTCACTTGACGACTCCCGCGGCGATGGCGGCCTCGATCTCGTCCGGCGTCGGCATCGCGGAGGAGCACTCCAGGCGGGAGGCGACGATGGCACCGGCGGCGTTGGCGTGCCGCATGATCTTCTCCAGGTCCCAGCCGGCGAGGAGCCCGTGGCACAGCGAGCCGCCGAAGGCGTCGCCGGCACCGAGACCGTTGAGGACGTCGACGGGGAGGGGCGGGACCTCGGCCGCCTCGCCCTTGCTGTTGACGGCGAGGACACCCTTGGGGCCCTGCTTGACGACCGCGAGCTCCACACCGGCGTCGAGGAGGGCGCGGGCGGCTTCGTGCGGGTCGCGGACACCGGTCGCGACCTCCACCTCGTCGAGGTTGCCGACGGCGACGGTGGTGTGCTTGAGGGCCTCGGTGTAGAAGGGGCGGGCCGACTCCGGCCCGCGGCGGGAGCCGCTGGTGTCACTGCTCCAGAACATGGGGCGCCAGTCGAGGTCGAAGACCGTGGTACCGGACTTGGCTCGGTGGGCGAGGGCCGCGAGCGTCGCCGTACGGCTCGGCTCCTCGCTCAGGCCCGTGCCGGTGATCCAGAAGATGCGGGCGTCGCGGATCGCGTCGAGGTCGAGCTCGTGGGCGTCGATCTCCAGGTCCGGGGCCTTGGGCTGCCGGTAGAAGTACAGCGGGAAGTCGTCGGGCGGGAAGATCTCGCAGAAGGTGACCGGCGTGGGCAGACCAGGGACCGGGGTGACCCAGCGGTCGTCGACGCCGAAGCCCTTCAGGGCCTCGTGGAGGTAGGTGCCGAAGGGGTCGTCGCCGGTGCGGGTGATCACCGCGGTGCGCCGTCCCAGGCGGGCCGCGGCGACCGCGACGTTCGTCGCCGAGCCGCCGAGGAACTTACCGAAGGACGTGACCTGCGGCAGCGGGACGCCGGTCTGCAGCGGGTAGAGGTCCACTCCGATCCGCCCCATGGTGATCAGGTCGTACGCCATCGCGTTCCCTTCGTATCGGCTCTCCCGGCTTTGTAGTCCGCCGCACACAGCCCTGTCAATGTTTTGTCCAGACATTCGGACCAGACCTTGACAGCGGGTTCCCTCGCCCGGAGGCTGACCGGCATGACGTCGTTGTCACCTCAGTCGCCTTCTTCCGGCTCTTCCGCTCTCTCCCGCATCCGCATCGGGTCGGCTCCCGACTCGTGGGGGGTGTGGTTCCCCGACGATCCCCAGCAGGTCCCCTGGCAGCGCTTCCTCGACGAGGTCGCCGAGTCCGGCTACGAGTGGATCGAGCTGGGCCCGTACGGGTATCTGCCGACCGATCCGGCGGTCCTCTCCGAAGAGGTCGCGCGCCGAGGTCTCAAGGTGTCGGCCGGCACCGTGTTCACCGGCCTGCACCACGGCGAGGGCGTCTGGGACAAGACCTGGGCGCATGTCGCGGACAACGCGGTGCTCGCGCAGGCCATGGGTGCGAAGCATCTCGTCGTCATTCCGTCCTTCTGGCGGGACGACAAGACCGGTGAAGTGCTGGAGTCGGACACGCTGACGCCGGAGCAGTGGCGGAATCTGACCTCGCTGACCGAGCGGCTGGGGCAGCGGGTGCGGGAGGAATACGGGCTGCAGATCGTCGTCCATCCGCATGCCGACACGCACATCGACAGTGAGGAGAACGTCGTCCGGTTCCTCGACGGGACGGACGCCGGTCTGGTGTCGCTGTGTCTGGACACCGGGCACTACGCGTACTGCGGTGGGGACAGCGTGAAGCTGATCGAGACGTACGGGTCGCGGATCGGGTACCTGCATCTCAAGCAGGTCGACCCCGAGATCCTTGCGGACGTCCGGGCCAAGGGGACGCCGTTCGGGCCGGCCGTCGCACAGGGCGTGATGTGTGAGCCGCCTTCGGGGGTGCCTGCGTTGGGGCCGGTGCTGGAGGCTGCGGGGAAGCTGGATGTGGATCTGTTCGCGATTGTCGAGCAGGACATGTATCCGTGCGAGCCGGACGCTCCGCTGCCGATCGCTCTGCGGACGCGGGCGTTTCTTCGGAGCTGCGGGGCGTGACGAGCGCCTACTGATCTGCCGGGTTCTGTGATGGGGCGAGTGCGGGTCGTTCGTGGCTTGTCGCGCAGTTCCCCGCGCCCCTGAGGGTGTTGCAGCATGGGGCGATGACTAGTCCCGTTCGTGTTCGGTCGGGGCATGGGCCCTGGGGAGCCTGGGAGGTCGCTCTCGGGCTGCCCCATCCTCGGGTGCGGCCCGGTGTGATCAGTTACCGCGGGGTGCGGCTCGCTCTGGCACGGCCGCGGCGGCGACTTGAGGCGCCGATCGGTGCGGCGACGTTGCTCCTCGGTTTTGACGAACCGGTACGCATCACGCGCGCCGGCCACCCCCCGGACACGCTCGTCTCCGTCTACTGCGGACCCACGACCACCCCGGCCGTCGGCGAGCACAGTGGTCGACTCGCCGGGATCGAGGTGCTGTTGATGCCCTGGGCGGCGTTCACGTTGTTCGGGACGCCGCAGTACGAGCTGGCCAATCGGACCGTCGATCCCGACGAGCTGCCGCACGCCCTGCACACACGCATCGGTGAACTCGCCGCCGCGCTGGCCGCGTTGCCGACCTGGACGGATCGGTTCGGGCTGCTCGACGACGTGTTCGCACGGTGGTCGCAGGCGGGGACGCCGTGTTCGGGCCGGGTGGTGCGGGCCTGGGCGGAACTGGTGCGTACGGGGGGTGCGGTGCCGGTGCCGCGGCTCGCCGACGAGGTGGGGTGGAGCGTACGGCACCTGGAGAACCGGTTCCGGGAGCAGATCGGGCTGGGCCCGAAGGCCGCGGCCCGCGTGCTGCGGCTACAACGGGCGCGTCGGCTGCTCGCGGCGGGGCGCGGGCAGGCGGAGACGGCGGCGGCCTGCGGGTTCTACGACCAGGCGCACCTGAGCGGCGAGTTCAAGGCGATGACGGGGTGCACGCCACGCGAGTTCACGGCGGCACGAGAGGTGCCGGCCGGGACGCCGGCATCGGACCGACTGGCAGGCGAGGCGACGAGTCTTGTCCTCGCATCCGACCGCAGTGCGCATTTTTCCAAGACCCGCGAGCTTGGCTGAATGCAGTCTGTGGCCCTCGGCGAACGAGCCACAGGGAGGCGGGGGAGCTGGTGGGCCGGGCCCGGCGCAGCGGGTCCGGCCCACCGTCTGCTGCGGTGCGCGTACGCGGTCCAGCGGCACAGCGGTTTTGCACCACGTGCGTCACAAACGCCCCCTTCCCGTCACGGATGTCACATGTACGTGGGCCTCGCGTCACGCCCGCGCACGGCCCCTCCCCCTTCCTCACTCCCTGTCGTTGACCGGTCACAGGCTCTGTGATCACCAGCGCAGCGCAACGGTCCCCCCGACGACCGCCCCTGGTCGCCGCCGCTGCGCGCGCGGGGAGGTGCAACCGATGACCGACCGACTGCTCTGGTCCTACAAAGAGATCGCGGCACACATCAAGGTGCAGCCGGACACCGTGCGGTCGTACCGCAAACACGGGCTGCTGCCGCCGCCGGACCATGTGGAGGGCGGCAAGCCCTTCTGGTACCCCGACACCGTCCGGGCCTGGGTGGCGTCCCGTCCCAGTAACCGCGGCCGGAGGGTGGACTGACCTCCCGTCACACCGCCTGTGCCCCACTCTTCGCCGTGGGGCACAGTGACCCCATGAACTTCTCCGTCCAACCCACGCTCACCGGTGAGAAGACCGTGCTCCGGCCGTTCCGTGCAGCCGACGCCGAGGTCATGTGGGAGATCGTCACGGACCCGGAGGTCCTGCACTTCGCCTTCGACCCCGGCACCGAGCTCACCCAGGAGCGGCTGCGGTCCTGGTACGGCTCCCGGTCCGAGCAGTCCGACCGCCTCGACCTCGCCGTCACGGACCGGGCGACCGGCGAGGTGCTCGGCGAAGTCGTCCTGTGCGGATGGGATCCGGCCGCCCGGTGCTGCACGTTCCGCACGCTCATCGGCCCCCGCGGCCGCGGCCGGGGCATCGGCACCGAGGCCGCCCGGCTGATCGTCGGCCACGGCTTCGAGCAACTCGGCCTGCACCGCATCCAGTTGGGCGCCTACGGCTTCAACCACCGGGCCCTGCACGTGTACAAGAAGGTCGGCTTCGTGGTCGAGGGCGTGCGCCGGGATGTCCAGCTGCGCGACGGCGAGTGGGTCGACGAGATCCTCATGGCCATCCTCGACCACGAGTGGGCCGCCCTCAGCTCCACGGCTCGATGACCGTCACCCCCGCCCCCGGCCCCGTCCCCATCGCCGCCAGTGCCGACGGCACCGCGTCCAGCGGGATCGTCGACGTCACCAGCAGATCCGGCCGCAGCACCCCCGCACGCACCAGCTCCAGCATCGGCGGGTAGGTGTGCGCCGCCATGCCGTGGCTGCCCAGGAGTTCCAGTTCGAGGGCGATCGCGCGGGCCATGGGAACGGGGGTGGTGCCGGACGTCGAGGGCAGCAGGCCCACCTGGATGTGGCGGCCCCGGCGGCGCAGCCCGTTGACGGAGGCGGCGCAGGTGGCGGGGGAGCCGAGGGCGTCCAGGGAGAGATGGACGCCGCCGCCGGTCAGCGTGCGGACCGCGGCCGCCGTGTCCGGCACGCTCGACGCGTCCACGCACTCCGCCGCTCCGAACTTCCGCGCCAGGTCCAGGGCCTGCGGTGAGACGTCCACCGCGACGACCCGCGCGCCGGACGCCGCCGCGATCATCACCGCCGACAGGCCGACCCCGCCGCAGCCGTGCACCGCGACCCACTCCCCCGCCGCCACCCGGCCCTGCTGCACGACCGCCCGGAACGCCGTGGCGAACCGGCAGCCGAGCGAGGCCGCCGTCGCGAAGGACATGCCCTCCGGCACGGCGACGAGGTTCACGTCGGCGTGGTCCAGCGCCACGTACTGCGCGAAGGAGCCCCAGTGCGTGAAGCCGGGCTGGGTCTGGCGCTCGCACACCTGCTGGTCGCCCGCCGCACACGCCGCGCAGCTGCCACAGGCGCACACGAAGGGCACCGTGACCCGGTCGCCGGGGCGCCAGCCGGTCACCCGGTCGCCCACCGCCTCGACGACACCGGCGAGTTCATGGCCGGGCACATGCGGCAGCGCGATGTCCGGGTCGTGGCCCTGCCAGCCGTGCCAGTCACTGCGGCACAGCCCCGTTGCCTCGACGCGCACGGTCACTCCGTGGGGGGCGGGGTCCGGGTCGGCCACCTCACGTACCTCGGCCGGTTCCCCGAACCGCTCGAACACCACCGCGCGCATCGCTCACCCTCGCCCTTTGAATGGTTCGGTCGCCTGCGGGGCGCCACATGCCGGTGTCGAGAGGGCGATCGTGCTCGGCGCTTCGCGCCTCCGCGCGTTCGCCCTCTCGACACCGGCGCGCCCCTCCAGCTCCCTCACGGCCGGTGTCGTCGGCACAGCGCAGGTTGGTGGGCCGTGGCCGTTGGCCGTGTCGACGCTGCCGTCCGCGGAGATCATCATGTCCAGCTGAACGCTAGCCGCCCACCCCCACCTTGTCCCGCTCCTCGACCGCGACCGGCGCCGATGTGCCGTCGGACTCGCTCAACCCGAACCGCTCATGGAACCGCCTCAGCGGCCCAGGCGCCCACCAGGTGGCCCGCCCCGTGAGGCGCATGACCGCCGGGACCAGGAGGCTGCGGACGATCATCGCGTCCATCAGTACCGCCAGGGCGATACCGAGGCCGAGCATCTTGGTGTTGGTCACCCGGGAGGTGCCTATCGCGACCATCACCACCGCGAGGATCACGGCGGCCGCGGTGATCAGGCCTCCGGTGCGTTGCAGCCCGTGGCGGACCGCCTGGTCGTGGTCGCCTGTCGCGTCGTACTCCTCCTTGATGCGGGAGAGCAGGAACACGCCGTAGTCCATCGACAGGCCGAAGGCGACGCAGAACATCAGCACCGGGAGGGTCGTCTCGATCGAGCCGGGGCTGGTGAAGCCGAGCAGGCCGGACAGGTGGCCGTCCTGGAAGACCCAGACCACCGCGCCGAACATCGCCGTCAGGCTCAGTGCGTTGAGCACGACCGCCTGGATCGGTATGAGCACGCTGCCCGTCAGCAGGAACACCAGCAGCAGGGTGACGATCGCGATGAAGGCGGCCGCCAGGGGCAGGCGTTCGGCTATCGCGTCCTTGGAGTCGACCAGGACGGCCGCCGCGCCGGTCACCTCGGTGTCGAACGGCGCCTGGGTGGCGCGCAGTTCGCCGACCAGGCGCTGGGCCGGGTCGTCCACGGCCTCGCCCTTGGGCAGCACCGTGAAGTACGCCGCGTCGCCCTTCACCAGTGGTCCGTCGACCCGGAGCACCTCGGGGAGCGCGGCGATCCGCTCCTTGTAGTCGGCGTACTGCGCCTGCGTGGCCCGTCCCTCGGCGAACACTTCCAGGCCGCCGCCGGGGCTGCCCGGGAAGCCGTCGCGGATGTGCTGCTGCACGACATGGGACTCGGCGCTCGACGGCAGCTGGCGGTCGTCGGCGGTGCCGAACTTCACGCCCAGGAAAGGCAGTCCGAGCAGGACCAAAACGGCGGTGGTGCCCAGGGCGAAGAACGGGGCGCGGCGCATGACGAGGTTCGCCGTGCGGGTCCAGGCCCTGCCCTGGGTGGCCACCGTGCCGTCGGTGGTGCCCGTGCCGTCGGTGGCCTCCGCTGCCTCCTCGGACGGCTTCGGGCGCCCGCGCCGCAGCAGGCGGCGCAGGTCCAGGGAGTTGACCCGGTGGCCGAGCAGCACCAGTGCCGCCGGGAGCAGGATCAGCGCGGCCGCCGCGGCCAGCAGCACCACGGCGATCCCGGCGTAGGCGAAGGAGCGCAGGAAGTACTGCGGGAAGAGCAGCATCGCCGCGAGGGACACGGCGACCGTCAGGGCGGAGAAGAGGACGGTGCGGCCGGCCGTGCGCAAAGTCGTACCGACCGCGGCCAAGGGGTCGGCGCCGGTGGTGAGTTCCTCGCGGAAGCGGCGGACGATGAACAGGGCGTAGTCGATGGCGAGGCCGAGGCCGAGGGCCGTGGTGAGGTTCATCGCGAAGACCGACACGTCGGTGAACTCGGTCAGGCCGCGCAGCACCGCGTTCGTGCCGAGGATGGCGACGATGCCGATGCCGAGGGGCAGCAGGGCGGCGACCGCGCTGCCGAAGACCATCACCAGCAGCACCAGGGTCACCGGCAGGGCGATCACCTCGGCGCGGGTGAGGTCCTCCTGGATGACGGTCTGCATCTCGTGCCGCACGGCGACCGGGCCGCCGATGCCGACGTCCACCGGGCCGTGCGTGCCCCGGAACGCGGGCGCGAGGCGGTCCAGGGTCTCGCCCATCTCCTTCTCGTCGCCGGTGATGCGGGCGGCGATCAGTGCCTCGTGGCCGTCCTTCGCGCGAAGGCCGGGGGCCGTGGAAGGGTCGGCCTGCCAGTAGGAGCTGACGCCCGTGACGCCCTGCTCGCCGGCCAGGCGTGCGGTGATGCGGCGCGCCTCCGCGGCGACCGCCGGGTCGTCCACCGAGGCACGGCCCGAGTCGACCAGCAGCAGCAGGTTGGGCTGGGAGTCCGGGAACTCGCGCTCCAGTGCCTTGGTCGCGTACGTGGATTCGGCGTCGGGGTCCTCCCAGCCGCCGGCTCCCAGCCGGTCCGCGACCCCGCTGCCCGCCAGCACGGCGAGGACGGTCAGCACCAGGGCCGCGAGCAGCGACAGCCTGGGACGGGCGGTGACGAAACGGGTCCAGCCGCCGACATCGGGTGGGCTGTTGACTTCGGTCATGGTGCGGTGTCCCCTTCACCGTGGAAACCGTAAGCTGGCAAACACGAGACGTCGCTCGCGTTTTTCTAGAATGCGAGCGACCACTCGCGTTTGTCAATCATGTTCGGAGAGCTGGGGATAACGCGTGCCCGACAACCAGGAGAAGGAACAGCCGCGCCGCCGCCAGGCCCGCGGCGAGCGCCGTATCGCCCAGCTGCTTCAGGCCGCGGCCACCGTCTTCACCACCACCGGCTACACGGCCGCCAGCACCAACGCCATCGCCCGCGAGGCGGGCGTCTCACCGGGCACGCTGTACCAGTTCTTCCCGAACAAGGAAGCGATCGCGATCGAGCTGGGCGACCGGCTCATGCACGAGATGCGTGAGACGTACGGCGAGGCGCTCGCGCCGGTCGACCCCGCGACTCCCCTGGAGGAGGCGGTCGGCTCGGCCGTCGACCGGTTCATCGCCTTCAACTGCGAGCACCCGGTGTTCTTCGCCCTGATGCACGGCCCCGACATCCCCGGCCGCATCACCGAGGAGCACGACGCCCTGCACGCGACCCTGCTCGCCCGGATCGGGGGGCTGCTCTCCTCGCTCCTGCCGGACACCCCGCCGGCCGACCTCACCCGGATCGCACACATGTGCCTGGGTCTGTACAAGGCGGGGCTGGAGCTGATCCTGGCCCACGAGGGCGCCGAGCGTGAGGCCTACATCCGGGAACTGAAGAACGCCCTGGTCCGCTACCTCGACCCCCTCGTGGGCGACCGGCTCGGACACCCGGGCTCACCCTGAAGCGAGAGGCCGCCCCGCCGTGCACTCGTCCGGCCACCGCGGACCCCTCTTTGGGAAATACCCCGCAGGGGTATAGCGTGGGATAAGGGAGGCCCCGTGGACCCCCTCGGCCCCACATGCCCCGACGAGGAGAACGACATGAGCGCCCAGACCGACACCCCGGGTTCCGTCACCGCCGTCTACAAGGTGAGCGGCATGAGCTGCGGGCACTGCGAGGGTGCCGTATCCGGCGAGATCTCCGAACTCCCCGGCGTCAGCTCGGTGAAGGCCGTCGCCTCGACCGGCGAGGTCACCGTCGTCTCCGTGGCCCCGCTGGACGAAGAGGCGGTGCGCGCGGCCGTCGACGAGGCGGGCTTCGAGCTGGTCGCCAAGATCTGAGCCTGCCATGCCCCGCACCACCGACCAACCGCCGATAACCGGAGCGGCCGACACGCCCGGCGGGCCCGCCGGCACCCCCGGCGCGACCGCCCACGCCTCCGGCACGCCCGCCGGCACCTCCTCGGTCGAGCTGCTCATCGGCGGCATGACCTGCGCCTCCTGCGCCGCCCGCGTCGAGAAGAAGCTCAACCGGATGGACGGCGTCACCGCCACGGTGAACTACGCGACGGAGAAGGCGAAGGTCAGTTATCCCGCGGGCATCCAGGTCGCCGACCTGATCGCCACGGTGCAGAAGACGGGGTACACGGCCGAGGAACCGACGCCTCCGCAGCCCGCCCCGCACGAGCCGCGAGAGCCGCAGGAGACTCCGGAAGATCCCGAACTGGCCTCCTACCGCCACCGGTTCATCGTCTCCGCCCTGCTCGCCGTACCCGTCGTCCTGCTGTCGATGATCCCGGCGCTGCAGTTCGACAACTGGCAGTGGCTCGCCCTCACCCTCGCCTCGCCGGTCGTCGTCTGGGGCGGGCTGCCCTTCCACCGGGCCGCGTTCACCAACGCCCGGCACGGCGCGGCGACCATGGACACGCTGGTCTCCCTGGGCACGCTGGCGGCCTACGCGTGGTCCCTGTGGGCGCTGTTCTTCGGGGACGCCGGCATGACCGGCATGCGCGACGACTTCGAGTTCACCGTCGCGCGCGTGGACGGCGCCTCGCAGATCTACCTCGAAGTGGCCTCCGGGGTCGTCACCTTCATCCTCCTCGGCCGCTATCTGGAGGCTCGTGCCAAGCGACGCGCGGGAGCCGCACTGCGCGCCCTGATGGAGCTCGGCGCGAAGGACGTGTCCGTGCTGCGGGACGGGCGCGAGATGCGGATTCCCATCGACCGGCTGAGCGTCGGCGACCGGTTCGTCGTCCGGCCCGGCGAGAAGATCGCCACCGACGGCACCGTCGTCGAGGGCACCTCCGCGGTGGACGCCTCCATGCTGACCGGTGAGTCGGTGCCGGTGGACGTGACGGTCGGCGATGTGGTCACCGGTGCGACGGTCAACGCGGGCGGGCGGCTCGTCGTCGAGGCGACCCGGGTCGGCGCCGACACCCGGCTCGCGCGGATGGCGCAGCTGGTGGAGGAGGCGCAGAACGGCAAGGCCGAGGTGCAGCGGCTCGCCGACCGCATCTCCGCGGTCTTCGTACCCGCGGTCATCGTCCTCGCGGTCGCCACCTTCGGGGCCTGGCTCGGCACCACCGACGACACCGTCGCCGCGTTCACCGCGGCCGTCGCAGTACTGATCATCGCCTGCCCGTGCGCCCTGGGCCTTGCCACGCCCACGGCCCTGATGGTCGGCACGGGACGCGGGGCACAGCTCGGCATCCTCATCAAGGGTCCCGAGGTGCTGGAGTCCACGCGCCGGGTCGACACCGTCGTCCTGGACAAGACCGGCACGGTCACCACCGGCCGCATGACCCTGCAGCAGGTGTACGCCGCGGAAGGCACCACCGAGGAGCAGGTGCTGCGGCTCGCGGGCGCCGTCGAGCACGCATCGGAGCATCCCGTCGCCCGGGCGATCGCCGCGGGCGCGCAGGAGCGGCTCGGCCGGCTGCCGGAGGTCACACAGTTCGAGAACGTGCCCGGGCGCGGCGTACGCGGGCGCGTGGAGGGCCATGAGGTGGCCGTGGGGCGCCTTTTCGAGGCGCTGCCCACCGAGCTCGCCCGCGCCGGGGAAGAGGCCGAGAGGGGCGGTCGTACGGCCGTCGTGGTCGGCTGGGACGGAGCGGCTCGCGGTGTCGTCGCCGTCGCGGACGCGGTGAAGGAGACCAGCGCCGAGGCGGTGCGCGAGCTGCGGGCGCTGGGGCTCACTCCGGTGCTGCTGACCGGGGACAACCGGGCGGTCGCCGAGGCGGTGGCGCAGGCGGTCGGCGTCGATCAGGTGATCGCGGAGGTCCTGCCCGAGGACAAGGTCGAGGCGGTACGGCGGCTGCAGCGCGAGGGGCGGTCCGTAGCCATGGTCGGCGACGGCGTCAACGACGCGGCCGCGCTCGCCACCGCCGATCTGGGTCTCGCCATGGGGACGGGAACGGACGCGGCGATCGAGGCGGGCGATCTGACGCTGGTGCGCGGGGATCTGCGGGTGGCGGCCGACGCGATCCGGCTCTCCCGCAGGACGCTGGGCACGATCAAGGGAAACCTCGTCTGGGCCTTCGGGTACAACGTCGCCGCGTTGCCGCTGGCCGCGGCGGGGTTGCTGAACCCGATGATCGCGGGGGCGGCGATGGCGTTCTCGTCGGTGTTCGTGGTGACGAACAGCCTGCGACTACGGACGTTCCGGTGAATTCCCAGTAAGAACCCCACTGGGCCCCTCTGGAGTCCGACGCCCGGCTCACATAAGCTCTTCACAAGACTCGCGCATCGTCCTTACGCTTGGGTCTCGATCGCCATATCGGGGCTCTTGCGCATCTAACGGACATATGCAAGAGACGCAGATCACAGTGATGTGAACGTAACCATCGAAGGGGTTCGAAGGTCTAAGTTGACGATGTCAGGCAGCGTCTTGGGGGGCGCTTACTGGCATCTGGGGATGTCTTGGGGGACTTCCTCAGAGTTGCGTTGCCGGGGCACGTGCGTAGGGAAGCTTTGAGCGGCCCTCCCGAGCGTGCGCTGTCCCGGCAGATCGCACAGAGAACCGCATAGATGAGTACGTCGAGTTTTGCTCGTTCTGCTCAACGCAGTACCGAAAGACAGCGATTCAGGCGCTGCTCTCTCAGACGCCCGGCCGGATCCCGTGGGGGGAATCCGCACCGGGACATGGGAAGGCGCCCTGGACGTCGGCCCGTGGGGGGACCGGCGCCAGGGCGCCTTTCGCTTCGCGGATGGAACCGGGGGGCTCGTGGGACTCCAGGTCCTCTCCCGGCTACCGGCCGGTGGGGGCTGGTCGCGCCCGCGCGGCGGAGCCGCATATCGATACGGCCCCGCGCCCCTCAGGTCGGAACAGTCGCCCCGAACCTAGCAGCCCCCAACCGACTGGTGTCAGCGCTCTTCCACCGGCACGAAGTCGCGCTCCACCACACCCGTGTAGATCTGGCGCGGGCGGCCGATGCGCGAACCCGGCTCCTTGATCATCTCGTGCCACTGGGCGATCCAGCCCGGCAGGCGGCCGAGGGCGAAGAGGACCGTGAACATCTCGGTCGGGAAGCCCATGGCGCGGTAGATCAGGCCGGTGTAGAAGTCGACGTTCGGGTAGAGGCTGCGCGAGACGAAGTAGTCGTCGGAGAGCGCGTGCTCCTCCAGCTTCAGGGCGATGTCCAGCAGCTCGTCGGACTTGCCGAGGGCCGAGAGGACGTCGTGCGCGGCGGCCTTGATGATCTTGGCGCGCGGGTCGAAGTTCTTGTAGACCCGGTGGCCGAAGCCCATCAGACGGACGCCGTCCTCCTTGTTCTTCACCTTGCGGATGAAGGAGTCGACGTCGCCGCCGGCGTCGCGGATGCCCTCCAGCATCTCCAGCACGGACTGGTTGGCACCGCCGTGCAGCGGGCCCCACAGCGCGTTGATGCCGGCCGAGATCGACGCGAACATGTTGGCCTGGGACGAGCCGACCAGGCGGACCGTCGACGTCGAACAGTTCTGCTCGTGGTCCGCGTGCAGGATCAGCAGCTTGTCCAGGGCGGAGACGACGATCGGGTCGAGCTCGTACTCCTGCGCCGGCACCGAGAAGGTCATACGCAGGAAGTTCTCGACGTAACCGAGGTCGTTGCGCGGGTAGACGAACGGGTGGCCGATCGACTTCTTGTACGCGTACGCCGCGATCGTCGGGAGCTTGGCGAGCAGACGGATCGTGGAGAGGTTGCGCTGCGTCTCGTCGAACGGGTTGTGGCTGTCCTGGTAGAAGGTGGACAGCGCCGAGACGACCGACGACAGCATGGCCATCGGGTGGGCGTCACGCGGGAAGCCCTTGTAGAAGTTCTTGACGTCCTCGTGCAGCAGGGTGTGCTGCGTGATGTCGTTCTTGAACGTCGAGAGCTCGTCGACGGTCGGCAGCTCGCCGTTGATCAGCAGGTAGGCGACCTCCAGGAAGGTGGAGCGCTCGGCCAGCTGCTCGATCGGGTAGCCGCGGTACCGGAGGATGCCCGCCTCGCCGTCGAGGTAGGTGACGGCGGATTTATAGGCGGCGGTGTTGCCGTACCCGCTGTCCAGCGTCACCAGACCGGTCTGGGCGCGGAGTTTGCCGATGTCGAAGCCCTTGTCGCCGACGGTGCTGTCAATCACCGGGTAGGTGTACTCGCCGTCGCCGTACCGCAGTACTACAGAGTTGTCGCTCACGTCTTCCCTCACCGACGTTGTGCCTCATCTTCGAGGTTGCCCTGACTGTCTCTACCCTCCCCCATTCGGCTCAGGAGAGTGCACTCGGGGTCGACCATTGGGCCTATTGGCGGCACTCAGTGCCGCCAACCTGTCATCCTGCCCGCTGTTTTCCCCATCTGGAAGTGCTCTGTGACCTTCACGACTCGTTTGATCGATCATTTTTTTCGATGTCTCACGAATCGCCAGGTCAGGAGAGTGACCCGGCAGCGGGCCGGAAGCAGTTCAGAAGCCCGCGAGCCGGAAGTCGAGCGCCGTGCAGCGCCGCCCCGCCGACACCGTGCGCACGGCCTGGCCGATCGCCTTGCGCGATCCCACGAGGACGACCAGTTGCTTGGCGCGGGTCACGGCCGTGTACAGCAGGTTCCGCTGGAGCATCATCCATGCTCCGGTGGTGACGGGGATCACCACGGCGGGATATTCACTTCCCTGTGAGCGGTGAATGGTCACCGCGTACGCATGCGCCAGTTCGTCCAGTTCGTCGAATTCGTACGGGACCTCCTCGTCCTCGTCCGTCAGCACCGTGAGGCGCTGGTCGACCGGGTCGAGCGAGGTGACCACGCCCACGGTGCCGTTGAAGACACCGTTCTTCCCCTTCTCGTAATTGTTGCGAATCTGGGTGACCTTGTCGCCGACTCGGAAGACCCGGCCGCCGAACCGCTTCTCCGGAAGATCGGGGCGTCCGGGGGTGACGGCCTGCTGGAGCAGGCCGTTCAGCGTGCCCGCGCCGGCCGGGCCGCGGTGCATGGGGGCGAGGACCTGGACGTCCCGGCGCGGGTCGAGCCCGAACTTGGCCGGAATGCGACGGGCCGCCACATCCACCGTGAGCCGTCCGGCCGCCTCCGTGTCGTCCTCGACGAAGAGGAAGAAGTCCTTCATGCCGTCGGTGACGGGGTGCTGCCCGGCGTTGATCCGGTGGGCGTTCGTCACCACGCCGGACTGCTGGGCCTGCCGGAACACGCGTGTGAGGCGCACGGCGGGGAGGGGGCTGCCGTCGGCGAGCAGGTCCCTGAGGACCTCTCCCGCGCCGACGCTGGGCAGCTGGTCGACGTCTCCCACGAAGAGCAGATGGGCGCCCGGCGGTACGGCCTTGACCAGCTTGTTGGCGAGCAGCAGGTCCAGCATGGAGGCCTCGTCGACCACCACCAGGTCGGCCTGCAGGGGGCGGTCCTTGTCGTACGCCGCGTCGCCGCCGGGCTTGAGCTCCAGCAGCCGGTGGACGGTGGAGGCCTCGGCTCCGGTGAGCTCGGCGAGGCGCTTGGCGGCGCGGCCGGTGGGGGCGGCCAGCACGACCCTGGCCTTCTTGGCGCGGGCCAGCTCCACGATCGAGCGCACGGTGAAGGACTTGCCGCAGCCGGGGCCGCCGGTCAGGACCGCGACCTTCTGCGTCAGGGCCAGCTTGACGGCGGCCTCCTGCTCGGGGGCCAGGTCCGCGCCCGTGCGCCCCTTCAGCCAGCCCAGCGCCTTGTCCCAGGCCACGTCCCGGAAGCCCGGCATCCGGTCCTCGTCCGTGCGCAGCAGGCGCAACAGCTGGGCGGAGAGGGAGAGTTCGGCGCGGTGGAAGGGGACGAGGTAGACGGCGGTGACGGGATCCTCGGAGCCGCCGCCGGGGCCGGGGACCTTCTCCCGTACGACACCGGGGTCGCCGCCGTCCTCCGGGACCCGGGCCAGCTCCGCCAGGCACTCGATGACGAGCCCGGTGTCGACCTGGAGGAGCTTCACCGCGTCCGCGATCAGCTTCTCCTCGGGGAGGTAGCAGTTGCCCTGGTCGGTGGCCTGCGACAGCGCGTACTGCAGGCCCGCCTTGACGCGCTCCGGGCTGTCGTGCGGGATGCCGACGGACTGGGCGATCTTGTCGGCGGTGAGGAAGCCGATGCCCCAGACGTCGGCCGCCAGCCGGTACGGCTGGTTCTTCACGACGGAGATCGAGGCGTCGCCGTACTTCTTGTAGATGCGCACGGCGATGGAGGTGGACACCTCTACCGTCTGGAGGAAGAGCATGACCTCCTTGATCGCCTTCTGCTCCTCCCAGGCGTCGGCGATCTTCTTGGTGCGCTTGGGACCGAGGCCGGGGACCTCGATGAGCCGCTTGGGCTCCTCCTCGATGATCTTCAGGGTGTCGAGGCCGAAGTGCTGGGTGATGCGGTCGGCGAAGACCGGGCCGATGCCCTTGACCAGGCCCGAGCCGAGATAGCGGCGGATGCCCTGGACGGTGGCCGGCAGGACGGTCGTGTAGTTCTCGACGGTGAACTGCTTGCCGTACTGCGGGTGGGAGCCCCAGCGCCCCTCCATCCGCAGCGACTCGCCGACCTGGGCGCCGAGCAGCGCGCCGACGACCGTGAGGAGGTCTCCGCCGCCCCGGCCGGTGTCGACGCGGGCGACCGTGTAGCCGTTCTCCTCGTTGGCGTACGTGATCCGCTCGAGCACGCCTTCCAGCGTGGCCAGTCGCCGCTCGCCCGCCTGGGAGACCCCCGCCTGATTGGACATGATCCGACGGTACCGCCCGGCACCGACAGCCGGGCCGGAGCGTTCAACGGCTCAGCCGACGCCGAAACTGACGCAGTCGTCCTGCGCGCCGCGCCCGACCGAGAGGTGGGCACCTTCGACGTCGAGGCTCGCGCTTCCGTCCGCGCAGAGCCTGCCCTGCACGTCCTGGGCCGAAGCCGGGCCGCTGCCGAGCAGGACGGTGGTGAAGACCGCCACGACGGACAGGGTGACGATGGTCAGCCGGTGCCGCAGGTAGGGCATGGGAGCCTCGCTTCATTGCTGTGCGGATGGGGCCGTGACTGAACGCTCTCCGGGCGGCACGGACGGGAAACGGCGCGCGGAAGCACGGCAGGTAGTGCGGCCGGGCACCTGGGCGGCTCGGGCCGCACGGCTCATCACGATCCGGTCTCGGGATGTGGTTGAGGGCTTGATTAACTCCCGTGTAATCGATTCCAATCCTCCGTACACGTCGGTGTAATCGATTCCACGCGTATCGATCACACGACCGATCGAACGACCCACAAGGAGGTGGAGCGGCGATGGCGAGCATCAAGGACGTCGCTGCCGAGGCGGGTGTCTCCGTCGCCACGGTCTCGCGCGTCCTGAACGACCATCCGTCGGTCAGCTCCGAGGCACGCGCGCGCGTGCTGGCCGCCGTCGAGACCCTGGGCTACCGCCCGAACGCCGTCGCCCGCTCCCTGCGCACCGACCAGACCCACACCCTCGGCCTGGTCATCAGCGACGTGCTGAACCCGTACTTCACCGAACTGGCCCGCTCCGTCGAGGAGGAGGCCCGCGCGCTCGGCTACAGCGTCATCATCGGCAACGCCGACGAACGGCCCGACCTCCAGGACCACCACGTACGGAACCTGCTGGACCGCCGTATCGACGGCCTGCTGGTCTCCCCCACCGACGGCGGCTCGCCGCTGATGCTGGACGCCGCGCGCGCGGGGACGCCGATGGTCTTCGTGGACCGGTGGATCCCGGGCGTGGACGTGCCGGTGGTGCGGTCGGACGGGCGGGCCGCCGTACGGGATCTCGTCGCGCATCTGCACGGGCTGGGGCATCGCAGGCTCGCCATCATCGCGGGCCCCGCGGCCACCACGACCGGACGGGAGCGTGTCGAGGCCTTCCGGGAGGCGCTCGGCGCGTACGGCCTCGAACTCCCCGACGCCTACATAGGACAGGGCGACTTCCAGGCCGACAGCGGGCGGCGGGTCACCGACGGGTTCCTGGACCTGCCCGAGCCGCCCGAGGTCGTCTTCGCGGCCGACAACCTGATGGCGCTCGGCGCGCTGGACGCCGTACGCGCGCGTGGGCTGCGCGTGCCGGACGACATCGCGCTGGCCGCGTTCGACGACATCCGGTGGTTCGTGCACACCGACCCGCCGATCACCGCGATCGCCCAGCCGACCGGCGAACTGGGCCGGGCCGCCGTACGGGCCCTGGTCGACCGCATCGAGGGACGGCCCGGCGAGTCCGTCACCCTCCCCGCCCATCTCGTCGTACGCCGCTCCTGCGGCGAGCACCCCGTAACGAACAGGAGCCAGTCGTGAGCAACCAGGACGAGTTGCTGCGCATCGAGGGCATACGCAAGACCTTCCCGGGCGTGGTCGCGCTGGACGGCGTCGACTTCGATCTGCGCCGGGGCGAGGTGCATGTGCTGCTCGGTGAGAACGGCGCGGGCAAGAGCACGCTCATCAAGATGCTCTCCGGTGCCTACACGCCCGACGCCGGGCGGATCCTGGTCGGCGGCAAGGAGACGCGCATCCACGGTGCGCAGGACTCCGAGCGCCTCGGGATCGCCACCATCTACCAGGAGTTCAACCTGGTTCCCGATCTGACGGTCGCGGAGAACATCTTCCTGGGCCGCCAGCCGCGCCGCTTCGGGATGATCGACCGCAAGAGGATGGAGGCCGACGCCGAAGTCCTGCTGCAGCGGGTCGGCGTCGACGTCTCTCCACGCGCGCGTGTCCGCGAACTCGGCATCGCCCGCCTGCAGATGGTCGAGATCGCCAAGGCGCTCAGCCTGGACGCCCGTGTGCTGATCATGGACGAGCCGACGGCCGTGCTGACCTCCGAGGAGGTCGACAGGCTGTTCGCGATCGTGCGCAAGCTGCGCGAGGACGGCGTCGGGATCGTCTTCATCACGCATCACCTGGAGGAGATCGCCGCCCTGGGAGACCGGGTGACCGTGATCCGCGACGGCAGGAGCGTCGGGCAGGTCCCGGCGTCCACGCCCGAGGACGAGCTCGTACGGCTGATGGTGGGGCGCTCCATCGAGCAGCAGTACCCGCGCGAACGGGCCGACAGGGGCGCCGCGTTGCTGTCCGTCGAGGGCCTGACCAGGGACGGCGTCTTCCACGACGTGAGCTTCCAGGTGCACGCCGGTGAGGTGGTCGGCATCGCGGGGCTGGTCGGCGCCGGGCGGACCGAGGTCGTGCGGGCGGTCTTCGGGGCCGATCCGTACGACAAGGGCACCGTGAAGGTCGACGGCAGCTCGGTCGCCAAGTACGACGTCAACGCGGCGATGACCGCGGGCATCGGCCTCATCCCCGAGGACCGCAAGGGCCAGGGCCTGGTGCTGGACGCCTCCGTCGAGGAGAACCTGGGCCTGGTGACGCTGCGCTCGGCCACGCGCGCGGGGCTCGTCGACCTCAAGGGGCAGCGCGAGGCCGCCGCGCGGATCGCCGGGCAGCTGGGCGTGCGGATGGCGGGCCTCGGACAGCACGTGCGCACGCTCTCCGGCGGCAACCAGCAGAAGGTCGTCATCGGCAAGTGGCTGCTCGCCGACACCAAGGTGCTCATCCTCGACGAGCCGACGCGCGGCATCGACGTCGGCGCCAAGGTCGAGATCTACCAGCTCATCAATGAACTCACCGCCCAGGGCGCCGCCGTGCTCATGATCTCCAGCGATCTGCCGGAGGTCCTCGGCATGAGCGACCGCGTCCTGGTGATGGCGCAGGGCCGGATCGCGGGCGAACTCGCGGCCGACGAGGCCACCCAGGACGCCGTGATGGCGCTCGCCGTCAGCGCTCCCACCCCACACAAGACCGGAACCACGACCGGAACCACGACCGGAACGGAGGCCTCCCGTGGCCACTGACACGCTCAAGAGCACGACGGGCGCGCCTGACGCCTCGGGCGGCCTGCGCCGCATCCTGCTCGACAACGGCGCGCTCACCGCGCTCATCGTCCTCGTCGTCGCGATGTCGGCGCTGTCCGGCGACTTCCTGACGACCGACAACCTCCTCAACGTCGGCGTCCAGGCGGCCGTGACCGCCATCCTCGCCTTCGGCGTCACCTTCGTCATCGTCTCGGCGGGCATCGACCTGTCGGTCGGCTCGGTCGCCGCCCTGTCGGCCACCGTCCTCGCCTGGAGCGCCACGTCGGAAGGCGTCCCGGTCGTCCTCGCCGTACTCCTGGCCGTCGCGACCGGCATAGCGTGCGGCCTGGTCAACGGCTTTTTGATCTCGTACGGCAAACTCCCGCCGTTCATCGCGACGCTGGCCATGCTGTCGGTCGCGCGCGGTCTGTCCCTGGTGATCTCCCAGGGCTCCCCCATCGCCCTCCCCGACTCGGTCTCGCACCTCGGCGACACCCTCGGCGGCTGGCTGCCGGTGCCCGTGCTGGTCATGGTCGGTATGGGGCTCATCACGGCGTTCGTGCTGGGGCGGACGTACATCGGCCGCTCGATGTACGCGATCGGCGGCAACGAGGAGGCGGCCCGCCTCTCCGGTCTGCGGGTGAGGAAGCAGAAGCTCGCCATCTACGCGTTCTCCGGTCTGTTCGCCGCCGCCGCGGGCATCGTGCTCGCCGCCCGGCTGTCCTCCGCGCAGCCGCAGGCCGCGCAGGGCTACGAGCTCGACGCCATCGCGGCGGTCGTCATCGGCGGCGCCTCCCTCGCGGGCGGCACCGGAAAGGCCTCCGGCACGCTGATCGGCGCGCTGATCCTCGCGGTGCTCAGGAACGGCCTCAACCTCCTGTCGGTGTCGGCCTTCTGGCAGCAGGTCGTCATCGGCGTCGTCATCGCGCTGGCGGTACTGCTGGACACGGTGCGGCGCAAGGCTGGGGCGACCCCCGCGCCGGCGGGTGCCGGTGCGCCCGGCAACCGGGGCAGGCAGGCGGCGACGTACGTCCTCGCGGCCGTCGTCGCGGCGGCGATCGTCGGTGCCACGTCCCTGCTGCACAGCGGCTCGTCCTCGGCGACGACGCGGAAGGTCGGCCTGTCGCTGTCGACCCTCAACAACCCGTTCTTCGTGCAGATCCGGGCGGGCGCCGAGGCCGAGGCGAAGAAGCTCGGCGTCGACCTGACCGTCACGGACGCGCAGAACGACGCGTCGCAGCAGGCCAACCAGCTGCAGAACTTCACCTCCGAGGGCGTCGGTTCGATCATCGTGAACCCGGTGGACTCGGACGCGGCGGGCCCGTCGGTCCGCGCGGCCAACAAGGCCGGCATCCCGGTCGTCGGCGTCGACCGAGGCGTCAACGAGGCCGACACGGCGGCGCTGGTGGCCTCCGACAACATCGAGGGCGGCAAGCTGGGCGCCCGGGCGCTCGCCGAGAAGCTGGGCGGCAAGGGCACCATCGTGATCCTGCAGGGCCAGGCCGGCACGTCCGCCAGCCGTGAGCGCGGCGCGGGCTTCGCGGAGGGCCTGAAGGCCTACCCGGGCATCAAGGTCGTCGCCAAGCAGCCGGCCGACTTCGACCGCACCAAGGGCCTCGACGTCATGACCAACCTCCTCCAGGCCCACCCCGACATCGACGGCGTCTTCGCCGAGAACGACGAGATGGCGCTCGGCGCGATCAAGGCGCTCGGCTCGAAGGCCGGCAAGTCGGTCCAGGTCGTCGGATTCGACGGCACCCCGGACGGCCTGAAGGCGGTCGAGGCGGGGACTCTGTACGCGTCCGTCGCGCAACAGCCCAGGCAGCTCGGGCGGATCGCGGTGGACAACGCGGTGCGGGCGGCCGAGGGCAAGAAGGTCGAGGAGACCGTCAAGGTGCCGGTGAAGGTGGTCACGAAGGAGAACGTGGCCGGCTTCGGCGGCTGACATCGGCGGAACGGCGAACAGGCGGGCGGCCGTTGCAGGAGCATGGGGCCGCCCGCCGCACGCCGGCACGGGGACTATCAGGGGAGCAATCTCATGTACGACTACGACCTGCTGGTCGTAGGGTCGGCCAACGCCGACCTGGTGATCGGTGTCGAGCGCCGGCCGGGCGCCGGCGAGACCGTGCTCGGCTCCGATCTGGCCGTCCACCCGGGCGGCAAGGGCGCGAACCAGGCGGTCGCGGCCGCCCGGCTCGGGTCCCGTACGGTCCTGCTGGCCCGCGTCGGCGACGACGCGTACGGCCGGCTGCTGCTCGACTCGCAGCGGGCGGCCGGCGTCGACACGGTGGGCGTCCTGGTCGGCGGCGCGCCGACCGGCGTCGCGCTGATCACGGTGGACCCGTCCGGGGACAACAGCATCGTGGTGTCGCCGGGGGCCAACGGCAGGCTCACTCCGCAGGACGTACGGGCCGCCGCGAGCCTCTTCCAGGCGTCGCGGGTGGTCTCCGCCCAGCTGGAGATCCCGCTGGAGACGGTCGTGGAGGTCGTACGGAATCTGGCGGAGGGCAGCCGTTTCGTCCTCAATCCCTCCCCGCCCCGCCCGCTGCCGACCGAGGTGCTGGCGGCCTGCGACCCGCTGATCGTGAACGAGCACGAGGCGAAGGTGATCCTCGGCGACTCCGCGGTGGGCGAGACGCCGGAGGACTGGGCGCGGATCCTGCTGGCCAAGGGGCCCCGCTCGGTGGTGGTGACCCTGGGCTCGGAGGGGGCGCTGGTGGCCTCCTCGGCGGGGGTGACGCGGGTTCCGTCCGTGAAGGTGGACGCGGTGGACACGACGGGCGCGGGCGACGCGTTCACGGCGGCGCTGGCCTGGAAGCTCGGCACGGGTTCGTCCCTGACGGAGGCGGCGGCGTACGCGGCCCGGGTCGGGGCGGCTGCGGTCACGAAGGAGGGCGCGCAGGAGTCCTTCCCCACCGCGGCGGAGGTCGAGGCGCCGTGAAGAAGGCCGGAATCCTGAACCGTCACCTCTCCGGCGCCCTGGCGGAACTGGGCCACGGCGACGGCGTGCTGGTGTGCGACGCGGGCATGCCGATACCGGACGGTCCCCGGGTCGTGGACCTGGCCTTCCGGGCCGGGGTGCCGTCCTTCGCCGTGGTGCTGGACGGTCTGCTGGCCGAGCTGGTGGTCGAGGGCGCGACGGCGGCGAAGGAGATGCGGGACGCCAATCCGGCGGTGGCCGCGCTGCTGGAGGGTGAGTTTCCCGAGCTGGAGCTGGTCACGCACGAGCGGCTGAAGGAGCTGTCGGCCGGGGCGCGGCTGGTGGTGCGGACCGGGGAGGCACGGCCGTACGCGAATGTGCTGCTGCGCTGCGGGGTCTTCTTCTGACCCGCTGACGCCCGCCCTGCCGACCCTTGACCCGCTGAACGTTTCGAGGGGCCCGGTCCGTCGACCGAGCCCCTCGCGTTCCCCTCCCGTCAGAACCCCCGCGATCCCCCCAGATCCCCCTCCAAGAGTCCTGATGCCAAGTACGACCCGCGAGGTGGGGGAAGGGTTGCACGGTCTCCGCGGATTTTTTTCCCGGCGCATCTCGGCGTATCTCGGCGTGCCGAGCAATCAGGGCAGACGTAGCGTTTCAGACATGTCAGAGGTAGACGAGAACCCCCTCACGTCCCTGCAGGACGATGTACTGGACGAGCTCGGCGACGACCGGGTCGGGGAGATCGCCGGACTGCTGGGCACGGACGAGGCGGGCGCCCGGCAGATGGTCGGTACGACGGTGGCCGCGCTGTCCGGCGAGGCCGAGGCCGTCGCGACACCGCACGACGCCCCGCTCACGGGCGTGGCCACGGTGGGCGGCTTCGCGACGGGCGGCCTCATGGCCGGGGTGCTGGCCGAGGAGGCCGCGTCGGTGGCGCAGGCGGTGGCCGGGAGGACGGGGCTGCCGCCGGACGCGGTGTCCCGGGTCGTGGCGATGGTGATTCCGGCGGAGCTGGCGGTGCTCACCAAACGGGCGGCGGGCAAATGATCAGCGAGACAGGGGCGCCTCGGGCGACATAGCCCCGGGGAGCCCTGCGCCGGCTCGGTGTCCGAGGATGCCGCTCGAACAGGCACTCAAGCCGATGGCGCGCTCTCCCTGGGCCCCCCGGACGACCCCCGGACCATCAGCTCCCCCCGAATCGTCGCGATCCCCCCGGGCGGCGGCTCCTCCCGCCCCATGGCGATCCGCCCGGCCCGTGCCCCCGCCTCCGCCAACGGCAACCGCACCGTCGTCAAAGAGGGCACCGCATCAATGCTGAACGGAAGGTCGTCGAAGCCCGCCACCGACACGTCGTCCGGGATCCGCAGCCCGGAATCCCGCAGCGCCGCGCACGCCCCCAGCGCGACGGAGTCGTTCGCGGCGACCACGGCCGTCAGCGACGGGTCCCGGCGCAGCAGCTCCAGCGTCGCCTCGTAACCGGACTGCCGGTCGTAGCGCCCGTGGACCGTCCAGCGCGGGTCCTCCTGTATGCCGTGCGCCTGCAGCGCGGCCCGGTGGCCCTCCAGCCGGTGCCGGGTCGTCGTGCGCTCTTCGGGGCCCGCGATGTAGCCGAGCCGCCGGTGGCCCAGGCCGATCAGGTGCTCGGTCAGTTCGCGCCCGCCGCCGCGGTTGTCGAAGGTCAGCGCGATGGCGCCGGTGTCCGGCGCAGGCGGCCGCCCGCACAGCACGACCCGCGTCCCGGCGTCCGCCAGCTTCCGCAGCTTCGCCGCGACCGCCGCCGCGTGCGGCTCGTCCTCGACGGCGCCGCCGGTCAGCACGACCGCCGCCGCGCGCTGCCGCTGCAGCAGGGTCAGGTACGTCAGCTCGCGCTCCGGGGTGCCGCCCGTGTTGCAGACCACCGCGAGCCGCTCGCCGCCCGCGCGGCCGCCCGGCCCGCCGATCTCGGACTGGATCGCGCTCGCCATGATCCCGAAGAAGGGGTCGGCGATGTCGTTGACCAGGATGCCGACCAGATCGGACGTCGCCGCGGCCAGCGAACTCGCGGGGCCGTTGAGTACGTAGTCCAGCTCGTCCACCGCCCGCAGCACCCGCTCCCGGGTGGTGGCGGCCACGGGGTAGTTCCCGTTCAGCACGCGCGACACCGTCGCGGGGGAGACCTGGGCGCGGGCCGCCACGTCCGCCAGGGTCACCGTCATCTCGTCGTCCTCCGGTCGCGCATCTCGTCGTACCACCGCATACGTGCTCGTAGACAGGCCGTCCGCGGCCCGTGGTTCCGAATGTGTCGAGCAGACCTTACGGCGAGAAACCCCCGTTGTTCGTCCCCTCGAACAACTCAACCTCGTCACGGTCTTGTCCAGACCGCTGCTCAGAGGCTAGCTTCTTATCTCATAGAAAGCGCTTGCTGCGACGCTCACCAGTGCACGACAGGGCGATACGCGGCGCAGACCCCGCGTACGAAGGGAACGACGTGACACGCAAGACGGTGCGTATCGCCATGAACGGTGTGACGGGGCGCATGGGCTACCGCCAGCACCTGGTCCGCTCCATCCTGGCCCTCCGTGAACAGGGCGGCCTCGACCTGGGCGACGGCACCGTGCTGTGGCCGGAGCCGATCCTGGTCGGCCGCCGCGAGCACGCCCTGAAGGCGCTCGCCGAGCAGCACGGCCTGGACCCGCAGAACATCTCGACCGACCTCGACGCGGTGCTCGCCGACCCGACCGTCGACATCTACTTCGACGCCCAGGTGACCTCGGCCCGCGAGGAGGCGATCAAGAAGGCGATCGCGGCGGGCAAGCACATCTACACGGAGAAGCCGACCGCGACCGGCCTGGAAGGCGCCCTGGAGCTGGCTCGTCTGGCGGGCGAAGCCGGCATCAAGCACGGCGTCGTCCAGGACAAGCTCTTCCTCCCCGGCCTGCTGAAGCTGAAGCGGCTCATCGACGGGGGCTTCTTCGGCCGCATCCTGTCCATCCGCGGCGAGTTCGGCTACTGGGTCTTCGAGGGCGACTGGCAGACCGCGCAGCGCCCGTCCTGGAATTACCGCGCCGAGGACGGGGGTGGCATCGTTGTCGACATGTTCCCGCACTGGGAGTACGTGCTGCACGAGCTGTTCGGCCGCGTGAAGTCCGTCCAGGCCATCGCCACCACCCACATCCCGCAGCGTTGGGACGAGAACGGCAAGCCCTACGACGCCACGGCCGACGACGCCGCCTACGGCATCTTCGAGCTGGACGGCGGCGCGATCGCCCAGATCAACTCGTCGTGGGCCGTGCGCGTCAACCGCGACGAGCTGGTGGAGTTCCAGGTCGACGGCACGGAGGGCTCGGCGGTCGCGGGTCTGCGCAACTGCCGCGTCCAGCACCGCAGCGCCACCCCCAAGCCGGTCTGGAACCCCGACATCCCCGCCACCGAGGTCTTCCGCGACCAGTGGCAGGAGGTCCCGGACAACGCCGAGTTCGACAACGGCTTCAAGGCCCAGTGGGAGCTGTTCCTCAAGCACGTCTACGCCGACGCCCCCTACCACTGGGACCTCCTCGCCGGCGCTCGCGGCGTCCAGCTCGCCGAGCTGGGCCTGAAGTCCTCGGCCGAGGGCCGCCGTATCGACGTACCGGAGATCTCGCTGTGACCATCCGACTCCCTGACTTCAAGGGCGGGTCGAGGGCGTACGAGCCCCGCCAGGAGCCCCTCGCCCTCAACCCGGGCGCGCCCTTCGCGTCCCGTACGGTCCTCTCGGCGGCGCACGTCGTCGCCGACCCGTTCGCCGACACCACCCCCGACTCGCCCGCCGCCGTCGACTGGGACGCCACCCTCGCCTTCCGCCGCCACCTGTGGTCGCACGGGCTGGGTGTCGCCGAGGCGATGGACACCGCCCAGCGCGGGATGGGGCTCGACTGGGCGGGCGCGGCGGAGCTGATCCGGCGCAGCGCCGCCGAGGCCAAGTCGGTCGGCGGTCTGATCGCCTGCGGCGTCGGCACCGACCAGCTGACCGGCCCGGCGACCCTGGACGAGGTCCGGGCGGCCTACGAGGAGCAGCTCGCCCTCGTGGAGGAGTCCGGAGCGCAGGCCATCCTGATGGCGTCCCGGGCGCTCGCGGCCGCCGCCAAGGGTCCCGAGGACTACCTGGAGGTCTACGGCCACCTCCTGCGCCAGGCCGCCGAGCCGGTGATCCTGCACTGGCTCGGCCCGATGTTCGACCCGGCGCTGGAGGGCTACTGGGGGTCGAGCGACCTCGACACGGCCACGGACACCTTCCTGGAGGTCATCGCCGCGCACCCCGACAAGGTGGACGGCATCAAGGTCTCGCTGCTGGAGGCTCAGCGCGAGATCGACATCCGCCGCCGCCTCCCGCAGGGCGTGCGCTGCTACACCGGCGACGACTTCAACTACCCCGAGCTGATCGCGGGCGACGAGCAGGGCTTCAGCCACGCGCTGCTCGGCATCTTCGACCCGCTGGGGCCGCTGGCGGCGGAGGCCGTCCGGGTGCTCGACACCGGGAATGTCGCCGGGTTCCGCGAACTGCTCGACCCGACCGTCGAGTTGTCCCGCCACCTCTTCCAGGCACCCACCCGCTTCTACAAGACGGGTGTGGTCTTCCTGGCCTGGCTGGCCGGTCACCAGTCGCACTTCACCATGGTCGGCGGCCTGCAGTCGGCCCGCTCCCTCCCGCACTTCGCCCGTGCCTACGAACTCGCCGACGGACTGGGCCTGTTCCCCGACCCGAAGCTGGCTCAGGAGCGGATGAAGAACCTGCTCGCCCTGTACGGAGTGGCCCAGTGAGCACCGGACTCGAACGCTTCTCCATCAACCAGATGACGGTGAAGCAGCTGTCGCTGCCCGAACTGGTCGACGGCTGCGCCCGGTTGGGCATCGGGAACGTCGGCCTGTGGCGCGAGCCCGTCCAGTCGTACGGCCTGGAGGCGACGGCCAAGCTGGTCCGTGACGCCGGACTGACGGTCACCACACTGTGCCGGGGCGGCTTCTTCACGGCGATCGACCCGCAGGAGCGGGCCGCGGCGCTGGACGACAACCGGAGGGCGGTCGACGAGGCGGCGACGCTGGGAACGGACGTCCTGGTACTGGTGTCCGGCGGTCTGCCCGTCGGCTCCAAGGACCTGCACGGCGCGCGGGAGCGGATCGCCGAGGCGCTGGGCGAGCTGGGCCCGTACGCCGAGGAGCGCGGTGTGAAGCTGGCCATCGAGCCGCTGCACCCGATGTACGCCGCCGACCGCTGCGTGGTGTCGACGCTGGCCCAGGCCCTGGACCTCGCGGAGCGCTTCCCCGCCCGGCAGGTCGGCGTCACCGTGGACACGTACCACATCTGGTGGGACGACACGGCGCCGGAGCAGATCGCCCGGGCGGGCGCTTCGGGCCGTATCCACACCTTCCAGCTCGCCGACTGGACGACCCCCTTGCCCCAGGGCGTGCTCACCGGGCGCGGCCAGATCGGGGACGGGGCGATCGACATGCGGGAATGGCTCGGGTACGTGGAGGCGGCCGGGTACGCGGGGGCCGTCGAAGTCGAGTTGTTCAACGACGGGTTGTGGGCCCGGGACGGGCGGGAGGTGCTGGCGGAGACGGCGCGGCGGTTCGTGGAGCACGTGATGCGGTGAAGCGCCGCGACGCCTTCCGTGGCCTTACGGGTAGTACGGGGTGTACGTGATCGAGGAGACCTTCAGGTACCTCGCGCCGTCTCCCGTGGCCCATGTCGAGTCGTTGGGGTTGCCCGGCCAGTCGCCGCCGACGGCGGTGTTCACGATGAAGCGCATCCCGACACCCGGTGGAGTGGTGTACCACTTGGTGCCGGTGATGGTGCCGTCCACGGCGAAGTCGATGTGATCGGGCCACCAGGTGAACGAGTACCTGTGGTACGTGTTGGTCCAGCCCGCAGAGTTCGTCTTCGAGAACTGGGTCTGGGCGTTGTTCATGTCGTGGGAGGTCTGGTAGACGGTGTTCGGGTTCTGGCCGACGATTTCGGCGGCGTCGAACTCGGGCAGCCACGGATTCAGGTAGGCCGCCCATACCGCGGGCAGGAGGCCCTGGCCGTTGGGCATGTTCGCGGTGAAGCTGTAGGTGCCGTAGCCGTAGAGCGCCTTGGACTCCACGCGGCCCGAGTAGTACGTGCTGCCCGACTTGTAGGTCTTGATGACGAGGGTGTTGCCCTCGTACCAGACGCAGGCGGGGGTGTAGGTCTCCAGCTCGTTGTTGGCGGTCCACCGTCCGCTGATGGTGTTCCACGAGTTGACGGCCTGCGGGGCTCCCCAGGACGCCGCGTGGGCTCGCGGCTGTCCCAGGAGAAGCAGTGACAGCGCCGTGAGGGTGACAACCATCAGGCGTCCCGGCCTGAGAAGTGCAGATGACATCGCGGTTCCATTGCTCGGACGACGTGGGGGTGGGAGCGGTCCCACGCTCCCTTATCGCCGGACTGTAGGAGTCCGTTCAATGTTTGACAAGATGCGCGGCGCGCTTCGTTTCCTGGCTTCCGGAGTTGAAGACACCCGGGTGTTTCAGGTGAGGCCCTGGTCGCCGCGCTCGCCGTCCCCGGCGGCCCGCGCCGCCGCCTCCACCCGCTCCCGGTGCGCCGCCCACCACTCCGCGTCGCCCGGCGCCATGTTGCCGTCCCCCGCGCGCAACCCCGCAGCCCCGTCGATGAGTTCGCGCACGATGTCCGCGTGGCCGGCGTGCCGGTGGGTTTCGCCGATCATGTGGGCGAGGACGCGGTGGAGCGTGATCTCGATCGGAGGATCCCCGGGTATTCGGCCGACCGCGTCCAGGGGCAGCGCCTCGATCGTCGCGTCCGCGTGGGCGCAGACCCTGCGATAGTCGGCGACCAGGCGCTCACGCGTCTCGTCGGCGGTCGCCCACAGGTCGGCGTTCGGCTCGGCGGCGTCACCGGTGATCCAGAGCGGAGGCGCCGGGCAGGGGCGGCCGAAGGTGTCACCGAAGTAGAACGCCTCCGCCCCGGTCAGATGCTTGACCAGGCCGAGCAGGTTGGTGCCGGTGGGGGTCATCGGGCGGCGGACGTCGTATTCCGAGAGGCCGTCGAGCTTCCAGAGGAGGGCGTCGCGGGCGTCCTGTAGGCAGCGGCGGAGGTCTTCCCTGGGATCGGTGGCGGTCATCGGGGCAGTCTGCCAGGTGCGTGATCTTGGGCGACAAGTCTTTGCCGTAGGCGCGTCCTCTACCGAATCCGTGATTCCGCACATAGGACTCCCCCACCGATGAGTTTCCGGACGCGTCCCGGTCTCTCATGCCGACCTCACCCGAGCGAGCAACAGGAGCCCTCTCATGCGCATCGTCATCACCGAGTTCATCAGCCTCGACGGCGTCGTCCAGGCCCCCGGCGGCCCCGAGGAGGACACCGACGGCGGCTTCGCGCACGGGGGCTGGTCGCACCCGTACTTCGACGAGGAGGTGCTCGGCCCGGCGTTCGGCGAAGGGCTGGAGAAGGCCGAGGCGCTGCTGTACGGGCGCCGGACCTACCTGACCATGGCGGGGGCCTGGCCCGAGCGCGCCGGCGATCCGTTCGCCGACCGGCTGAACTCCCTCAAGAAGTACGTCGTGACAGACACGCTCACCGACGCCGAGCTGACCTGGAACAACACCACCCGCATCCCCGGCGGCGAGGCCGTCGCCCGGATCCGTGAGCTGCGCGAGAGCGAGGGCGGCGACCTGGCGATGATGGGCAGCGCCACCCTCGTCCGCACGCTCATCCAGGAAGGGCTGGTCGACGAACTGCAACTCGTCGTCATGCCGGTGCTGCTGGGCGGCGGCAAGTCGATCTTCCCGGCGGACGGCGGGAAGCGGCCGTTCGAGCTCGTGTCCACGGTCGCCGGGAAGACCGGCGTGCAGGTGTGCGTCTACCGGCCGGCCGCCGAAGGGTAGCCGCGGGGGCGCGGGCGTTCTAGGCTCGACCTACGACATCTCTGACTGAGTCAAGCATCCGGGGGTCGACACTCATGACCGTCCAGGACATCCGCGCCTTCAACCGCTTCTACACGAACGTCATCGGCGCCCTCGACTACAGCCGCCACCTCTACGCCCCGTACACCCTCACCGAGGCCCGCGTCCTGTACGAGCTCGCGCACTCCCCGCGGACCGACGCGGCCGACCTGCGGGCCGAACTCTCCCTGGACGCGGGGTATCTGAGCCGGATCCTGAACAAGTTCGAGCAGGACGGCCTCATCGAGCGCACCACCTCCCGGCACGACCCGCGCCGCCGGCGCGTCACGCTCACCGCGCACGGCCGGGAGACCGGCAAGCTGCTGGAGGAACGGTCGAACGACACGGTCGGCTCCCTGCTGTCGACGGTGCCGGCGGCCGAACGGCCGCGCCTCGCCGAGGCCATGGCGACCGTGCGCACGATCCTGTCCCACGGCCGCCCTCCCCGCCGCGAGGACGTGCTGCTGCGCGAGCCCGGCCCCGGCGACCTCGGCTGGATCGTGCAGCGCAACGCCGCCCTGTACGCCGCCGAGTACGGCTGGAACGCCGACTACGAGGGGCTGGTGGCGAGGATCGTCGCGGACTTCGCCGAGGACCATGATCCGCACCTGGAGCGGGTGTGGATCGCCGAGCTGGACGGACGTCCGGCGGGCTGCGTGATGTGCGTACGGGACGAGGCACCGGGCACGGCCCGGCTGCGCCTCCTCCTCGTCGAGCCGGACGCCCGCGGCCTCGGCATCGGCGACCGGCTGGTCGGCGCGGTCGTCGACTTCGCGCGCGGCGTCGGCTACCGCGACCTCGTCCTGTGGACCAACGACGTCCTGGCCGCCGCCCGCCGTATCTACCGGCGCCATGGTTTCGTCCTCGTCGCCGAGAAGCCCCACCGCTCCTTCGGCAAGGACCTGACCGGGCAGGACTGGCGCCTGGATCTGCAGGGCACAGCGGAGTGACGACGTCCTGATCGCCGGGCGTCCGTGCCCGGCCGGATGGGCGTGCTCCGCCTTACCTGGCAAGGTGGAAGGCATGAAACTGGCGTTCTCCACCCTCGGCGTCCCCGGTCTCCCCCTCCCCGACGTGCTGCGGCTCGCGACCGCGCACGGGTATCACGGTGTCGAGTTGCGCGCGCACCCGGAGGAACCGGTGCATCCGGGCCTGGATGCCGGCCAACGGGCCGACGTGGCAGCCGAGTTCAAGGCCGCCGGCATCGAGCTCCTGGGGGTCGCCGGGTACGCCCGGGCCGCCGCGCCCGGCGACGACGGCCCTGTGATCGAGGAGATCCGCACCCTCCTCGACCTCGCCCACGACCTCGGCGCCGGCTTTGTCCGCGTCTTCCCCGGCGCCGACCCCGAGCAGAGCCGGCAGTCCGCGGACGCGATCGCCGCGCGGCGCCTGGGCACGGCCGCGGAGTACGCCGCCGACCTCGGCGTACGGATCCTGCTGGAGACCCACGACTCGCACCGCACCGGCGCCGAGGCGATCCGTGTCCTCGGCCTGGTCGGCCACCGCCACGTCGGGTCGCTGTGGGACGTCATGCACACCTGGCTGGGCGGCGAACAGCCCTCGGAGAGCTACGCCGCCCTCGCCCCGTACCTCGGCTATGTCCAGGTCAAGGACATCGCCTCCGCCGACGACACGACCCCGTTGCCGCTCGGCGCCGGGGTGCTGCCGCTGGCCGAGTGCGTCGAGGTGCTCTCCCGGCACGGCTGGGACGGCTGGCTGTGCTGGGAGTACGAGAAGCGCTGGTACGAGGCTGCCGCCGCGCTGCCCGACCTGCTCGGCGCGGGCCGGGAGCATCTGGGGCGGCTGCTGAACGAGTCGGCGTAGGCGCCGGCTTGCGGAGGCCGCTGCCCGTGGCGGCTGCCGGAGGTCATGCGCTGCCGCGGGTCATGCGCTGCCGCAGGTAATTCGGTGGCCCGGCACGACGGGCGCCGGATAGCGTCCCGCCTCGTGCCCGATTCCGCCCCGCGCCCCGCCATGCCGTCATGAGTCTCGCCCGTACGCTGATCGACGTACGGCCACTGCGTACCTCGCCCGCCTTCCGGCGGCTGCTGATCGGGCGGACGGTGTCCCTGCTCGGCGGCTTCATGACGCTGGTGACCGTCATGTACCAGGTCTGGGACCTGACCCACAGCACGGTCTGGAGCGGTGCGGTCGGTCTCGCGCAGGTGGTGCCCATCGTGGGCGTGGGCCTGTTCGCCGGGGCCTGGGTGGACCGGGGTGACCGGCGGCGGATCTTCCTGCTCGCCACCGTCGGACAGGCGGTCTGCGCGCTGCTCCTCGCGGTGCAGGGCTTCACCGGAGGTGTGCCGGTGGCCGGGATCCTCGCCCTGGTGGCGGCCGGCTCCTGCTTCGGCGCGGTCGGCGGCCCGGCGGCGGGGGTGTTCGTGCCGCGGCTGCTGCCGAAGGAGCAGGTGGCGGCCGGACTGGCCCTCAACCACGCCACCGCCCAGGCGATGATGCTCGTCGGCCCCGCGCTGGGCGGGGTGCTCCTCGGCTGGTTCGGTATCGGCGTCTGCTATCTGCTGGACGCCCTGAGTTTCGGTCTCGCCTTCTACGGCGCCTTCGGCCTGCCCGGGCTGCCGCCCGAGGGCGAGCCGTCGCGGGCCGGACTGCACGGCGTTCTGGACGGGGTGCGTTTCCTGGCCGGCCACCGGGTGGTGCGCGGCGTGCTCATCACCGACCTCGCCGCCACGGTCCTCGCCATGCCGGTCAGCCTCTTTCCTCTGGTCAACGCCGAGCGCTTCGGCGGCGACCCGCGCACCCTCGGCCTGTTCCTGTCGGCCCTCGCGGTGGGCGGTGTAGCGGCGACGGCCCTGTCGGGTTCGGTCACCCGCCTGGGCCGACCCGGTCTGGTGATGCTGTGCGGGTCGGCGACGTGGGGCGCGGCGCTGGCGCTGTTCGGCCTGATGACCGACCCGTGGGTGGGGCTCGGGCTGCTGGTGGTGGCGGGTGCCGCCGATGCGCTGGCGGTCGTCTCGCGCGGGACTGTCGTCCAGACCCGTACGCCGGACGCCCTGCTCGGCCGGGTGACGGCCGCCGAGCAGATCGTCGGCCAGGGCGGCCCGCACCTCGGCAATCTGCGCGGCGGCCTCGTCGCGGGCTGGTCGTCCGGTGCGACCGCCCTCGTCACGGGCGGGCTGCTGTGCGTGCTGGCGGTGGCCTACGTCGGCACGAGCACGCCGGAGCTGCGGGGCGGCGCGGCTACGCCGGACGGGGAGTGAGCTTCGCGGCGGCGTCCAGGCACCAGTCCAGTACGGCGGGCCAGAGGCCGTAACCGGCGCCCGTCCCCGGCCCCACGGGGTCGTCGGGGTCGGGCAGCTGTGGGTAGGTGACCTGGTGGCGGAGGTCGGTGAGGCGGTCGGCGAGCCAGTGCTGCCAGTGGTCCTTGGGGCGGTGGTTCTGCACCGGTCCTTTGTCTCTTTCGCCCCCGCCGCCCCTACCCGTCCCATCCTCGAAGGGGCTCCGCCCCTTCAACCCCGCAAGGGGGCTGCCGCCCCCTGGACCCCCGCTTCGGCCCCGAAGGGCCTCGTCCTCAAACGCCGGACGGGCTGAAAGACGCGGACCGGCGTCCAAAGCAGAGCCGGTCACCGCCGCCGTATGCGAGCCCCTCGCGGCGGTGGTCAGGGAGTGGGCGGTGGCTTCGGTAGGAAGTGGGCCACCCGTTGCTCCAGACGCCCCCGGCACTCCGGCCACTCCCCCGCCGTGATGGAGAAGATCGCGGAGTCGCGCAGCCGCCCCTCCTCACCGACCACCTTCGACCGGGACCAGTTCCGCAACACGCCCTCGAAGCGGGCGCCCACACTCTCGATGGCCGCGCGGGAACGCTGGTTGCGGGCGTCCGTCTTCAAGTCCACCCGGGACACGCCCCAGACCTCGAAGGCGTGCCGAAACAACAGCAACTTGGCCTCGGCGTTGATGCCCGTGCCCTGCGCCGACTTCGCGAGCCAGGTGTGGCCGACCTCGACGGCGGACACCTCGTCCTCCGACAGCCACGACCTGGGTTCGCAGTAGGCCGTGGTGCCGACCGCACGCCCGGAGGCCGTCGCCACCTGCGCATACGGGGCAACCTCGCCCTCCGCCGCCCGGGCGAGCTGCAAGTCGATGTAGGCGCCGACCTCATGGGCCCTCGGCACCCATGTGAACGCGTAGGTCCCGCGGTCCTCCTCCGCCGCCACCGCCAGATCGGCGGCGTGCCGGTGTTCCAGCGGTTCCAGACGCACCAGCGCGCCCTGGAGAACCGGCCCCTCCGGCTTGAAACTCACCCGTCGACCCCCGTCACTCGTCACAACCGCGCCCGCAGCGCCCCGAACTCCTCGTGGAAACCGGGGAAAGTCTTCCGTACGCACCCCGGGTCGTCGAACGAAATGCCGGGCACCCGCAGGCCGGTCACCGCGAACGACATCACGATGCGGTGGTCACCGTAGGACTTGATCTGCGCCCCGCTCGCGGCGGGCGCACCCGGGTGGATCTCGATCCAGTCCGGGCCCGTCGCCACCTCCACCCCCAGCCGCCGCAGGTTCTCCGCACATGCCTCCAGCCGGTCGCACTCCTTGACCCGGGTGTTCGCCACGTCCTCGATCCGCACCGGCCCGGAGGCGAACGGCGCGATGGCCGCGAGCGTCGGCATGGTGTCGGAGATGTCCCGCATGGTGACCGTGAGGCCGCGCAGTTCGCCGGTGCCGCGGACCGTCGTGCCGTCCGCGCCGCTCTCGACTTCCGCGCCCATCCGCCGCAGGACGTCGACAAAGCCCAGGTCGCCCTGGAGGGCGCCCTCGCCCAGGCCCGGGACCGTCACCTCGCCGCCCGTGAGGGCGGCCGCGGCGAAGAAGTAGCTCGCGGTCGACGCGTCGGGCTCGATCTCGTAGGTCGTCGCCCGGTAGCCGCCCGGCGGGACGACGAAGGCGTTCCCCTCGCGCCGTACCTCCGCCCCGAACGCCCGCATCATCGCGATCGTGATCTCGACGTACGGCACCGAGACCAGGTCGGTCACCGTGATCCGCAGGCCCTTGCGGGTCAGCGGGCCGAGCAGCAGCAGGGCGGTGAGGTACTGCGAGGACTGGCCCGCGTCCAGCGTGACCTCGCCGCCCTCGACGCCGGCCGCGACGACCGTCAGCGGATGGTGGCCCGCCTTCTCCTCGTGCCGCAGGTCCACGCCCAGGTCGCGCAGGGCCGAGCTCAGCGGCCCCAGGGGGCGGCGGCGCATCTGGGGCGAGGCGTCGAAGCGGTAGGTCCCGTGGCCGGTCGCGGCCAGCGTCGGCAGGAAGCGGGCCGTCGTCGCGCCGTCGCGGCAGTAGACGTCCGCCTCCGCGACCGCGGGGCCCTGCGGGCGGCCGTCGACCTGCCAGGTGTCCGGAGTCCGGCCCACCCGGTAGCCGAGCCGGGTCAGCCCCTCGGCGAAGCCCTCCGTGTCGTCGGAGCGCAGTGGCCGTACGAGGGTGGTGACACCGTCGGCCGCGGCCGCCAGGAAGAGGGCGCGGGCGGTGATGGACTTGGAACCGGGGATGTCGACTGCGGGCATGGCCTCATGATCGCCCGGGCGGCGGCCGGGGTGCCGGGGCGTCCACGGGATGGACCCGCACCGGACACACGCCGGAAAACCGCACCGGACACGTGCCGGAAGCCGCGCTCATCGCCCACCATCCGTCACGTCGGCCACCGGCGCCCCGACTTCGCCGATTCCGGCCGTCCCCGGGAACCCCGCCCCACCCCCGCTCGTCCAACCCGCAAGCTGCCGGAGAGTCACCGTGGTGCGGTGTCGGCCCTCGCTGCTGGCTGCGATCGCTGACCACCCTCTCCGCCGTGCCGCGGCCGGCAGCACGCCGTCATCGGCGCGCCCCCCTCCAACTGCGCCGATGGCGGCCCCTCCGCGAAAGCCCCTGCCGTGTGCGCGCTCCCTTGACCGGCAGAAACTTCCCGGATATTGAGTCCCTCACGGAAGTTTCCTTCAGCCGATCTCCAGCGGATCACTCCGGAAGGAGCGCACGTGCCCTCCAGACGTACCGTCCTCGCCGCCACCGCAGGCGTCACCGCAGCTCTGGCCATCGGCACCACTGCAAGCGCCGGCACCCCCGGCGACAAGAAACTCCGCTCCCTCATCTCCCGTATGACCCTGGAGGAGAAGGTCGGCCAGCTCTTCGTCATGCGGGTCTACGGCCACTCCGCCACCGCCCCCGACCAGGCCGACATCGACGCCAATCTCAAGGAGATCGGCGTCCGCACGGCCGCCGAGCTGATCGCCAAGTACCGCGTGGGCGGCATCATCTACTTCACCTGGGCCCACAACACCCGCAGTCCGCACCAGATCGCCGACCTGTCCAACGGCATCCAGCGGGCGTCCCTCACCCAGCCCCGCGGTCTGCCCGTGCTCATCTCCACCGACCAGGAGCACGGCATCGTCTGCCGCGTCGGCAAGCCCGCCACCCTCTTCCCGGGCGCCATGGCCATCGGGGCCGGCGGCTCCCGCGCCGACGCCCGCACGCTCGGCCGCATCGCCGGACAGGAACTCAGGGCGCTCGGCATCCGCCAGAACTACTCCCCCGTGGCCGACGTGAACGTCAACCCGGCCAACCCGGTCATCGGCGTACGCTCCTTCGGCGCCGAACCGGACGCCGTGGCCGGCATGGTCGCCGCCGAGGCGGCCGGATACCAGCGCGCGCGGCAGATCGCGGCCACCGCCAAGCACTTCCCGGGCCACGGCGACACCGCCGTCGACAGCCACTACGGCTTCCCGGTCATCACGCACACCCGCGAGCAGTGGGACGCACTGGACGCGCCGCCCTTCCGGGCCGCCGTCCGGGCCGGCATCGACTCCATCATGACCGCGCACATCATGGTCCCGGCGCTCGACGACTCCGGCGACCCGGCCACCCTCTCCCACCCGATCCTCAGCGGCATCCTGCGCGAGGAACTGGGCTACGACGGGGTCGTCGTCACCGACTCGCTCGGCATGGAGGGCGTACGCACCAAGTACGGCGACGACCGCGTCCCCGTCCTCGCCCTCAAGGCCGGCGTGGACCAGCTCCTCAATCCGCCGTCCCTGGACATCGCCTGGAACGCGGTCCTCAGGGCCGTCCGGAGCGGCGAGCTGACCGAGGCGCGGCTGGACGAGTCGATCCTGCGGATCCTGCGGCTGAAGGCGAAGCTGCGGCTGTTCGACGAGCCGTACGTCAGCCAGGACGGGGTCGAGAAGAACGTCGGCACCGCGTCTCACCTCGCCACCGCCGACCGCATCGCCGACCGTACGACGACCCTGCTGGTCAACGAGGGGCCGGTGCTTCCGCTGTCCCGCCGTACCCATCCCAAGGTGCTGGTCGTCGGCGCCGACCCGGCCTCCCCGTCCGGCACCACGGGACCGCCGACCGGCGTGCTCGCCGCCGCCCTCACCGAGCTGGGCTTCACGGCGAGCGCCCTGTCGACCGGTACGGCACCCTCCTCCGCGACCATCGCCCGGGCCGTCGCGGCGGCACGGGAGGCGGACGCGGTGGTGGTCGGGACGTACAACGTCACCGCGGGCAGTGCCCAGAGGACGCTGGTCGGGGAGCTCCTCGGGACGGGGCGGCCGGTGGTGGCGGTGGCCATCCGCAACCCCTACGACGTGGCCCAGCTCCCCGCCGTCCCTGCCTGCCTGGCGTCCTACTCCTGGACCGACGTCGAACTGCGCGCGGCCGCCCGGGTGATCGCGGGGCGGGTGGCGCCGCGCGGGAAGCTGCCGGTGCCGGTGCAGCGGGCGGACGATCCGACGCGGGTGCTGTTTCCGGTCGGGCACGGGCTGTCGTACGGGAGCAGGTAGTACAGGAGCAGGTAGTACAAGGGTGTAGCACCATGCGCGTAGCGCGCGTACGCCATATACCTGTCGCACTCCTCCCCAACCGGCGCAAAGGACCCCACATGTCTGGCGTGCGCCCGCCGCCGCGGGTCACGCTGGACCGGGGTAACCCGGGGGGAGTGCGATGCGTGGGAGAAGTGCCGCGGGGGTGGTCTGTGCGTTGCTGGTCCTGCTCAGCGCACTGTTGACGGGGTGCCAGAGTCCGTCGGGGACGGCCGAGGAGGACGGCCGGCTCGGCGAGAGCGAGAGCGGAAGCCGGAGCGCACGGGAGGTGACGCCGACCCAACCCGTCGGCTACGGCGCGGTCTTCCTCGGCGTCGACGAGTGCAGTTCCTTCGGTACGACGAGTTTCACCGAGGTGCCCTGCGGCGGTGAGCGGGCGGCGGCGCGGGTCGTGGCGCGGCACGACGGCACGGTGGGCGACGGGCCGCTGTGTCCCGGGACCACGGACTTCGTCCTGCACATCAGCGAACAGAGCCGTACGTCCGACGAGGACGGCGACGGCGCGATCCCGCAGGGATACGCCTGCATGCGCAACCTCACCCCGCCCCACCCGGGCGACCCCGGCGGCGGAGGCGGCCCCCGCACCATCGTCGGCGACTGCGTCTACAGCTCCGGCGACGGCCAGGTCCGCGAGACGGCGTGCGACGGCACGGGCAGGCGCGAGCCGCAGTACAAGGTGGCGAAGGCCGTCGACGGGCGAGCCGAGTGCCCGCTGTCGACGGCCCTGTACGTCCAACTGGGCGGCGAGAAGCCGGTGGGCTGCGCCCGGCCGGTGTGACGGCGCACAACGGCCGGGCGCGGCAGGGGACTTACGGACGCAGCGTGGGCTCCCGCTCCACGTCGCGCACGTCCAGCTTCGCGTCGTACTTCGCCAGCGGCTTCGCCCGGGCCACGGCGGTGGCCGGGACGCCCGCCCAGTCGAGGATGCGGGCCGTGGCGAGGGCCTTCTCGTCGTCGACGAGTCCGGCCACGCGGGCGCCGTGGTTGGCGCCGGGGGCGGTGAAGACGTACGAGTCCTGCGTGCCCTTGCCCAGGCGGAACGGCTCGGCGCCCCACGGGTCGTTCTGTCCGTAGACGTAGAGCATGTGGCGGGCGTTGTGCTTCACCCAGGTGTCCACGTCGCGCATGGCCCACGGCTGGAACTTCGTCGGGATGTCACGCGGGACGAAGTTGCGCGGGGGCTGGTAGCCGTAGCGGATGTACTGCTTCTCGATGTGCGGGAAGCGGATCGTGGGCGCGCCGAGCTGTGTGGCGGCCTGGTAGTAGTACGGCGTGTACGGCTCCAGGCCCTGGTCCGTGTAGTTGGCGAAGCCGGAGATCGTCTCGATGGACGTCCAGATCTGGTCGTCCGTCGCGGTCTTCGCGTCCGGCGGGATCAGCGTGCCGTCACCGCAGTTCTCCAGCAGGTTGTACTGCCAGAAGCCCCAGACGTAGTCCAGGACGACCGCCTCGTACGCCCGGTCCAGGCTGCCGATGGTGTGGAAGGTGTAGTCGTTCTCGGCGGCGTACGCCTCGTACTTCTTCTCCAGGGGCTCCCGGCGCACCAGCGCCTCCCGCTGTACGGCGTTCAGCCGGTCGCGGCACTCCTTGGTGCCGACGCCCGCGAAGAAGCGGTCGTAGGCGGAGTCCTCGTGGTTCACCACGTCGTTGGGGGCGACGTAGGCGACGACACCGTCCATGTCCCTCGGGTAGAAGCGCTCGTAGTAGGTGGCGGTCATGCCGCCCTTCGAGCCGCCCGTGGAGAGCCAGTTCTCGGGGTAGATCGCCTTCAGCGCCTTGAAGATGCGGTGCTGGTCGCTGGCCGCCTGCCAGATGTCCAGCTTGGTCCAGTCGGCCGGGTCGGGCCGGGAGGGCGTGAAGAAGCGGTACTCCATGGAGATCTGGTTGCCGTCCACGATCTGGGTCGGCTCGCGGCGGCTCGGTGTCGTGGAGACGTTGTAGCCGCTGGTGTAGAAGACCGTCGGCCGGCTGACGTCCTTGTGCAGCACGGTGATCCGCTGCTGGAACGTGCCCTTGGCCGGGTTCCGGTGGTCGACCGGCTGGGTGTAGTCGAGCACGAAGAAGCGGTAGCCGGTGTACGGCTTCTCCTCGATGAGGCTCATCCCCGGTATGGAGAGCAGGTCTTCCTTGATGTCGGTGGCGGCCTGCGGCCCGGCGGCGGTGGCCGCTCCTGCCGTGCCCGCCGTTCCCGCCGTGCCCAGCGTGCCGATCAGCACGGTGAGCGCCAGCAGCCATCTGAGCGCTTTGCGCATGCACCCTCCCCTGTGAGTCAGATGTGCGTGCGGAAGCTATCGGAGCAACTCCCTGACGCACCAGGGGAGATGGAGAAGTCGCAGGTCGCGAGGTTACCGTGGGCCCGCCTGGCCGGTCAGCACAGAATCCAGCCCTTGCTCACCGAACCTCTTCCCACCTTGGCCTTCACCCATACGCAGCGCTGCCCGGCGTGCACCTTCACGGGGCCCGCCTGGTACCGGTAGTACCACTCGTCGACGACGGGGTTGGCGCGGCGCGCCTGCACGCTGACCATCATCCACTGCTTGCGGCCGGGGTCCTTGGCCTTGGTGATGGCGCAGACGTAGCCGCCCTTCTTGTAGACGTACAGGGTGCCGGTGGAGAACGGGTACGTCTTGACCTTGCGCCCTTCGCAATGGGTGGGGGCGGCGGCCTGCGCCTGCCCCGGGGCCGCGACCGCGAGCAGCCCGGACGCGGTCAGCAAGGCCAGGCCGGCCGCCAGCCGTCGGCATATCGCACCTTTGTCCACTGTGTTGTCCTCCCCGTACACCGGCAATGAGCGTACTGGTGTACGGACGCACGACGTATGCCGAATGGTTGCACGACCGTCGACAGGACACCCTCCCGGGGCCTACCGGGACACCCCGACCGGCTCCTCCGGCTCGGACTGCCCGAGGAACGTCCGCCACAGCTCCGCATACCGCCCGCCCCGGGCCAGCAGCTCCTCGTGCGTGCCGTCCTCGGCGACCTGGCCGTGGTCCATGACGACCACCCGGTCCGCGCGGGCGGCCGTCGTCAGGCGGTGGGCGACGACGAGGGTGGTGCGGCGGCCTGCGAGGCGGTCGGTCGCCTGGTTGACCTGCGCTTCCGTCGCCAGGTCCAGGGCCGCCGTGGCCTCGTCGAGGAGCAGGACGTCGGGGTCGACCAGCTCGGCGCGGGCCAGGGCGATCAGCTGGCGCTGCCCGGCGGAGAGGTTGCGGCCGCGCTCGGCGACCTCGTGGAGGTAGCCGCCGTCGAGGGTGGCGATCATCTCGTGGGCGCCGACCGCGCGGGCCGCGGCCTCGACCTCGGCGTCCGTCGCGTCCGGGCGGCCGTAGGCGATGGCGTCGCGGACGGTGCCCTGGAAGAGGTACGCCTCCTGCGGGACGACACCCAGGCGGTGACGGTACGACGTGATGTCCAGCGACCTCAGGTCGGTGCCGTCGGCCGTCACCCGGCCGCCCGTCGGGTCGTAGAAGCGGGCCACCAGCTTGACCAGGGTCGACTTGCCCGCGCCCGTCTCGCCGACGAACGCGACCGTCTGCCCGGCGGGGATGCGCAGGTCGATCCCGCTCAGCGCCTCCTCCTCGTCGCCGTACGCGAAGTGCACGTCCTCGAAGGCGATCTCGCCCCGCAGCGACAGCACCTCCAGCGGCTCCTCGGCGGCCTTCGTCGACGTCGGCTCCTGGAGCAGCTCCTGGATGCGGCCGAGCGAGACCGTGGCCTGCTGGTAGCCGTCGAAGACCTGGGAGAGCTGCTGCACGGGCGCGAAGAACAGGTCGATGTAGAGCAGGTACGCCACCAGCGCGCCCGTCGTCAGCGTCGCGTCGTCGATCCGGCCCCCGCCCACGATCAGCACCGCCGCCACGGCCGCCGACGACAGGAACTGCACGAAGGGGAAGTAGACGGAGATCAGCCACTGGCCGCGGATGCGGGCCCGCCGGTAGCTGTCGCTGCGCTCGGCGAACCGCGCGCCGCCGTCCCGCTCGCGCCGGAAGGCCTGCACGATCCGCAGCCCGGACACCGACTCCTGGAGATCGGCGTTCACCAGCGACACCCGCTCACGGGCGAGTTCGTACGCCTTCACGCTCGCCCGGCGGAAGAAGTACGTCGCGACGATCAGCGGCGGCAGCGTCGCGAAGACGACGAGCGCCAGCTGGACGTCGAGCACCAGCAGGGCGACCATGATGCCGAAGAAGGTGACGACCGAGACGAAGGCCGTGACCAGGCCGGTCTGGAGGAAGGTCGACAGCGCGTCGACGTCCGTCGTCATCCTCGTCATGATCCGGCCGGTGAGCTCCCGCTCGTAGTAGTCGAGTCCGAGCCGCTGGAGCTGGGCGAAGATCTTCAGGCGCAGGGAGTACAGGACGCGCTCGCCGGTACGCCCGGTCATCCGCGTCTCACCGATCTGCGCCGCCCACTGGACGGTCACGGTGAGCAGGGCGAGCAGCGAGGCCGCCCAGATCGCGCCGAGGGCCATCTCCGTGACACCCGAGTCGATGCCGTGCCGGATCAGGACCGGCAGCAGCAGACCCATGCCGGCGTCCACGGCGACCAGCCCGAGGCTGATCAGCAGCGGAAGCCCGAAGCCGCGCAGCAGCCGCCTCAGCCCGTACGACTCCTCCGGCCGCACCGCGCGGGCCTCGTCGATGTCGGGGGTGTCGGTCGCCGGGGGCAGGGCCTCGACCTGGGCGAGGAGTTCCGGGGTGGCCGGGGACTCGGAGAGCGCCAGATCCTTGCGCTCGCGGTCGCCGGTCCACAGCCGCGGCGTCACCCCGCGCTCGGCGTCGAACTCGGCGTCGAGTTCGTCCCGTACGGAGGTGTCCTCCTGCGGACAGGCCGGCTGGGCGTGGCCGGGTGAGACGCCACCGAGTTCGTCGGGGTCGGTGAGGAGGCGGCGGTAGAGGGCGGAGCGCTCCTGCAGCTCCTCGTGGGTGCCGATGTCGGCGAGGCGGCCGGCGTCGAGGACGGCGATGCGGTCGGCGAGGCCCAGGGTGGAGCGCCGGTGGGCGATCAGCAGGGTGGTCCGGCCCTCCATGACGTGCTTGAGCGCCTCGTGGATCTCGTGCTCGACACGGGCGTCCACCGCCGACGTCGCGTCGTCGAGGACGAGGAGGCGGGGGTCGGTGAGGATCGCGCGGGCGAGCGCGACGCGCTGGCGCTGGCCGCCGGAGAGGGTGAGGCCGTGCTCGCCGACCTTGGTGTCGTAGCCGTCGGGAAGCTCCCTGATGAAACGGTCCGCCTGGGCGGCACGCGCGGCGGCCACGATCTGCTCGTCGGTCGCGTCGGGACGGCCGTACGCGATGTTGTTGCGCACGGTGTCGGAGAAGAGGAACGAATCTTCGGGCACCAGTCCGATGGCGGCCCGCAGCGAGTCGAGGGTCAGCTCGCGCACGTCGTGGCCGCCGATGAGGACGGCGCCGCGCGTCACGTCGTAGAAGCGCGGCAGGAGCAGGGAGACCGTCGACTTACCGGAACCCGAGGAGCCGACGACGGCGAGGGTCTCGCCGGGCCGGATCTCGAAGGAGAGCCCGTTGAGCACGGGGCGCTCATTGTCGTAGCCGAAGGAGACGTCGTCGAACTCGACGGTGGCGGGCGCGTCGGCGGGAAGGGTCTTGGTGCCGTCCTTCATGGACGGCTCGGTGTCGATCAGCTCCAGCACGCGCTCGGTGCCCGCCCGGGTCTGCTGCCCGACCGTGAGAACCATGGCGAGCATCCGGACCGGGCCGACCAGCTGGGCGAGGTAGGTGGAGAAGGCGACGAACGTACCGAGGGTGATGTGCCCCCGGACCGCCAGCCAGCCGCCGAGGGCGAGCATGGCGACCTGTCCGAGCGCCGGGACGGCCTGGAGCGCCGGGGTGTACTTGGAGTTGAACCGAATGGTGCGCAGGCGCCCCGCGAAGAGCCTCCGGCTGACCTCCCTGAGCTTCCCGGTCTCCTGGTCCTCCTGCCCGAAGCCCTTCACCACGCGTACGCCGCTGACGGCCCCGTCGACCACGCCCGCGACGGCGGCGGCCTGGGCCTGGGCGTACCAGGTGGCGGGGTGCAGCCTGGTCCGGCTGCGCTTGGCGATCCACCACAGGGCCGGCGCCACGGCCAGCGCCACCAGGGTGAGCGGGACGGACAGCCAGGCCATCACGACCAGGGAGATCAGGAAGAGCGCGAAGTTGCCGATGGTCATCGGCAGCATGAAGAGCAGGCCCTGGATCAGCTGGAGGTCGCTGGTGGCCCGCCCGACGACCTGCCCCGTGGACAGCTCGTCCTGGCGTCGCCCGTCGAGCCGGGTGATCGTCCCGAACATCTCGGTCCGCAGGTCGTGCTGGACGTCGAGGGCGAGTCGGCCGCCGTAGTAGCGGCGGATGTAGGTGAGGACGTAGACGGCGAGCGCGGCGGCGATCAGCAGGCCCGCCCAGACGGCCATGCTGCGGCGGTGGTCGCTGATCACGTCGTCGATGATCACCTTGGTGATCAGCGGGACGACCGCCATGACGGCCATGCCGGCGAGCGAGGAGCCGAGGGCGAGGATCACGTCCTTGGGATAGCGCCAGGCGTATTCCCACAGTCGCCGTGCCCATCCCCGTTGCGTTCTCACGCCGGTGCCCTCCGTTTTTCGTCCTGATCTACCGGAAGGCACCAACGCGAGACGGGGCGGATTTCATCCCGCTGTAACGATCGGCGACCGATCAGATACGGACACGCAGGGAGTAGAACCGGGTGGTCTGAACGGCGTTCTGGTTGTCGTCGCTGACCAGCAGCACCCGCAGGTGATCGCCCGTACGGCCCGTGATCGCCATGCCCTCGATGTTGTCGAGGAGCGGGTTGGGCTGGGGCTGCTTGGCGGTGGCGCCCAGGGAGGGGCACGCGGCGATGTCCGCGAGGAGCGTCTTCTTGATCAGGCGTACGCCGTCCTGCCCCGTCAGCTTCTCGATGCCGCTCGTGTCGGTCGCGCGGCGCGGGTCGGCCAGATACAGGCGGACCGTGTTGCCGACGCCGGAGGTGAAGCCGCGCTCCAGGACGAGGAGGCGGCCGTCGGGGGTCGCCTGGACCTCGGGAACGCCGAGCCCGGTGTCGGCGCGGTAGGCGTACTGGCGGCCCAGCGCGAAGGGGCCGCCCGCCGTCCGGGTCCGCTGCCAGGTCTGGAAGCGGACGATGCCGGCGCTGTCACCGTTCAGCGCGTACTCCATCGACGCGAGCAGGGTGCGGCGGCCGGGCAGCAGGGTCAGCCCCTCGAAGGTGCCGTTGGAGACGGCACGGCCGGCCGGGGCGACGCGGAGGGCGTCCGGGACGGGCAGCCGGTCGAGGATCCTGCCGTCGCGGGAGTAGCGGCGTACGGACGGCTCGGTCTCGGAGGTGATCAGCCGGGTGCCGTCCCGGTCGACGACGAGGCCCTCGGAGTCGAGGGCGGCGCCGTTCTCGTCGGCGAGCGGGACGACGGCCCGCGGCGCGAGCGTCTCCCGGTCGAGGCCGAAGAGGGCCGAGCGGTCGGAGACGGCGGCGAGGGAGCCGTCGCGATCCACGGCGAGCGCGGAGAAGTTGCCGACGAAGGTGCCCTCGTACGCCGTCTTGTCGAGCGCGTCGGAGAAGCGGTCGATGGAGACGGAGGGCGAACAGGTGTGGCTCTGCACGGCGTTGGCGGTCCCGGCGGCGGACAGACAGGTGGCCGCCGCCAGGGACGCGGTGACGGTCGCGAGGACGGTTCTCAGGCGCATGGGCGTCACCGTAGGACGGCACGGTGACGGACGGGAGGCCGCCGCGTGAAGCGTCAGCTTGCCGCCAGGTCCCGGTGGATGACCTTGGCGACGCCCTGAATGGTCGTGATGCCGTAGTTCATGGTGCTGTTGCCATGAGTGAGCACCGTGACCATGTAGTCGTGGCCGCCGCCCTTGAAGGCGCCGACGCTGTGCACCCGCCAGCCGTGGGTGGCGCGCTGGAGCCAGCCGTTCTTGACGGCCACGGAGACACCGGACGGCGCTCCGTACGGCGTGCCCCAGCGCTGCGAGGAGATGACCTGGCCCATCAGCTTCAGGATGTAGGCGCGCGCGTTGTCGCTGAGGACCGTGTTCCTGGCGGTTATGAGCTTGAGCAGCTTCTGCTCGTCGGTGACGGTGATCTGGGTCAGGCCCCAGTAGCCGTTCGTGCCGGGCTTGGTCTGGGTCATGCCGGCGGCGGCGAGGAAGCCCTTGATCTTCGTCATGCCGAGCTGCTTCCAGAGCGTGCTCGTCGAGGCGTTGTCCGACTTGGTGATCATGGCCTTGGCGAGGGACGCCTCGCGGTCGGTGAGGTACCGGTTGTGGTTCCTCGCGTCCCACAGCAGCGTGGCCAGCACGGTGACCTTCACGACGCTGGCGGAGTCGAAGGCACTGGAGGGGCGCAGAGAGCAGGTCGTGTTCGTGGAACGGTCGTAGAGACCGACCGCGATCGTGCCCTTGCGATTGGCGAGCGCGGCGGTGATGTCCCGCTTCAGCTTGTCCGCGAGACCGGCCTTGGCGGACGTACAACTGACGGTCGGTGTGGTGGCCGCGACGGCGGGCGTGGCCGCGGCGACGGTCGTCATGACGACCGCAGCGCCCATACCCGCCGCGACGACCGCTCTCGCGCGCCTGGAAACGCCTGTCGGCTTCTCGCTCGTTGTCCCCTGAGTCATGTCCTGTTGACAACGAGACGGCATGGAAGGTTGTACGCATGATGACCGCTGACGGCGTATTTTCCGTCCCGATCTTGCTCCGAAAGGCGCACGGGTGCGGTTCGCGGTCAGGGACCGCCGGTCCGGTGCCTGTCCGCCGGTACGGGCAGACGTGCGCCCCTGCTCTCCGCGATGCGACGGACGTCGGTGAGCGCCTCACTCATCCGCGCGAGCAGGAACCGGAGCTGAGCGGGCGTCGCCCGGCGGTCGGCGAGGATGTCGTGCACGTGGTCGAGGAGGTGGCCGGCCATCCCGAGCTGTACGCGCTCGACCGTGTCGGCCACGTGCGCGAGATAACCGGTTCCGTCGGTGTCGAGGTAGCACGGCTTGCCGCCTTCCCCGGTCCAGGGAAGCAGGCGTACGTCCTTCATCGGACGATCCACATGCACGAGGCGGGGATGACGGTGGACCCGGCGCCGACTCCGGGGACGGTGGCCGAAGGTGCGGTCTCCTCGACACCAACACGGCTCCGCTTCCGGGCCGGGCGGCGCAGTAGACGTGCCAGCGGCGAGAAGAGCAGGGCGATACGGTGGCTCATGTCGTCGACTCCTAGCGTTTGTTGATGACCACGCCCCCGGACCGGTCGCGCGGTCGCGGGGGTTTCGCTTTGTAGCGATCTACTCACAGAGTGAGACGGGCCGGGCTAGCCTCGCCAGAGGGTTGCGTGTGACCAGGCGTTTGTCACAAGGGAGTTGGCCATGAGCAACACGTACGGTGACTGGCTCAGGCAGCAGCGCGAGGCGGCGGGGCTGACGCAGGAGGAGCTGGCCAACCGGGCGATCATGACGCGTTCGCACATCGCGCACATCGAGGCCGGGCGCAGGATGCCGTCGAAGGAGGATGCGCGGCGGCTGGACAAGGTCCTGAACACAGGGAATGTGCTGAGCACTTTTCTACCGCAGGACGACGTGGCGGTCGCCGACTACTTCGAGGCGGTGCTCGTACTCGAACAGCAGGCGGTGATGATCCGCGAGTTCGCCCCGACGTACTTTCCGGGCATCCTTCAGACCAAAAGGTACGCACGCGCGGTTCTGGGCGCGGCGTTCCCTCCGGTGAGTGAAGAGGAGTGTGACAGACGCCTTGTCACACGCCTTGATCGCGCGAAGATTCTCGAAGACCCGGTGACGCCAGTGGTGTGGGCGCTGCTCGACGAGGCGGTGCTACGACGACCGGTGGCCAGTGGGGATGTCATGGCCGAGCAGATCATGCACGTCGCTCGTCTCACCGAGTCTGGACGGATCCGCGTGCATGTGATGCCGTTCAGTGTGGGCCCTCACCCACTCACGCACAGCATGCTCACGCTGATGTGGTTCGAGGACCAGCCGCCTCTGGCATACACCGAGGGCCATGAGATGGGGAAACTGCACGATTCCCCGTCCGTGGTCGGCCAGTTGCAGAGTCGCTACGATCTCGCATTGAGCGACGCCTTGCCGCTGAAGGAGTCATTGGCCCTGCTCAGGGCCACTGCGAAGGAGTACGGACACCATGACTGACCGAGCCATCCCGAGCGCGGCCACGCTGAGCGGCTGGCGCAAGTCGTCCTACAGCAGCCCCAATGCCGACAGCTGCCTCGAAGTCCTCGACAACCACCCCTCCGGGGTCCCCGTCCGCGACTCCAAGAACCCGCACGGCCCTGCACTGATCTTCTCCGCCGCCAACTGGTCGGCGTTCGTCGCAACCATCAAGAAGTCACGGCTCTGAGTTTTGCGGTGATCAGATGCTGACGTTCACCGATGTCATCCTCGACTGCCCCGGCCCCTGGAAGCCGGCCGAGAGCACTGGGTCAACCTGCGCAACGACGGTGTCGAGCTGTCGTTCCAGCGGGTGGAGAACTACCAGCCGCCCAGCCGGCCGGGCCAGGAGCATCCGCAGCAGTTCCACCTCGACTTCGAGCTGGGCGCCACCTTCCGGAAGGTCTACACCGACCCGGCCGGGCATCCGTTCTGCCTGTGCCGCAACCGCCCGTCCTGACCGCGAACTCCGTTCTCAACCCCTCTCGTACTCGTCATGGCGCCGCAACCAGTGCGCCTCCTCGCCCTCCTCGTGGCGCCCCATCGGCGCCCGGTCCAGGAGGCCGTAGTAGGCCATGGCAGGCTCAAGGCCCCGCGCGGTCGTGACGTACGTCCGGTAGACGGTGCCGTCCGAGAGGGCGTAGGCACTCAGTCCCGGCCCCTCGGTGACGTAACTGGCGACATCCGTGCCGCACGCCTGCGCCATCTGCCGTACGGTCGCCGGGTAGCCGCCCTCCAGGAACGGCTTCAGTTCCTCGGCGGTGTAGACGAACCCGAGGTCGCGGTGGAAGTCGCTGCCGCCGCTGGAGACCCAGTCGAAACTCCAGCCCATCCGCCGCCGGTAGCCGAGGAGTTTGTCGAGCGGCGCACGTGAGGAGCAGATCAGCGTCACGTCACGGGCCTTGAGATGGACCGCGTTGGGGCTGAGGGTGTCCGCGATCGAGGAGCAGACCGGGCAGCCCGCCTCGTACGGCGGGCCGAACATGAAGTGGTAGACGAGCAGCTGCGAGCGCCCGTCGAAGAGGCCGGCGAGCGACTTGGGTCCGTCCTCGGTGTCGAAGCCGTAGTCCTTCTCGACCGGCACCCAGGGAAGCTCCCGCCGCTTGCGGGCGAGCTCGTCGCCGCGACGGGTGAGTTCCTTCTCCTGCGCGAGCAGCTCCGCTCGGGCCGCGTCGAACTCTTCCTGTGTGCCGACCCTGTGCTCGGGCATCGCCCTGTCCCTCCTGTAGGGGAGGTCATACGTCCACCGTACGCGCGCGGCGATGGACGGCGCATCGCAGCATGCCCTCGCCTCGTGGGCCGCCCCCTGGCCGCGACGTCGGCATCAACTCGCGTAGACAAGCCTGATTTGCCGTTTCCCGTCACCCAATGGACACGTACAAGGCCTCGACACGACAGCATGTCCATGCCACTCTCCCATCTGCCGCCTCCATTCAACCCGCGTAGATGGGACACCCCACATGCTGGCGACACGCATACGCAGCTGGAAGTCAGTGGCCCTGACGACCGCCGCCGTCCTGGTCGGCCTCACCGCCCCCGCGGTGACCGCGACCCCGGCCGCCGCCACCACGACCGCGTACGACTCGACGTACTACAAGAACGCGATCGGCAAGACCGGCACCAGCCTCAAGTCGTCGCTGCACACGATCATCAGCAGCCAGACGAAGCTGTCGTACTCGGCGCTCTGGGAGGCGCTGAAGGTCACCGACCAGGACCCGAACAACAGCAACAACGTGAAGCTGCTGTACTCGGGCATCTCCCGCAGCAAGTCCCTCAACGGCGGTGACGTCGGTGACTGGAACCGTGAGCACGTCTGGGCGATCTCCCACGGCGACTTGACGACCTCGACCGGCCCCGGCACCGACCTGCACCACATCCGCCCCGAGGACGTGACGGTCAACTCCATCCGCGGCAACAAGGACTTCGACAACGGCGGCAGCAGCTTCACCAACTCCGGCGGCAGCCTCACCGACTCCAACTCCTTCGAGCCGCGCGACGCCGTCAAGGGCGACGTGGCCCGCATGATCCTCTACATGGCCGTGCGCTACGAGGGCGACGACGCCTGGGCCGACCTGGAGCCCAACGACAGCGTCAGCAACGGCGGCAACCCCTACATGGGCCGCCTGTCCGTACTGAAGGCCTGGAACGACGAGGACCCGCCGGACGCCTTCGAGGAGCGCCGCAACCAGGTCATCTACGACACGTACCAGCACAACCGGAACCCGTTCATCGACCACCCGGAGTGGGTCGAGGCGATCTGGTAGACGGCCGGGCGCTGCGCGAGGGGCTCATTGAGCCCCTCGCGCAGGGCGTGCCCGCTGCCGCACTGTCCGGTACACCCTGATTTCAGGCTATATGTGACCTAAGTCCATCTGATGCCGTTGACCCGGCTATGAAGAAGATCAGCGCGCTCGCCGCGCTCACCATGGCCGCCCTCGTCCTCGCCACCCCGGCCCACGCCGACAACGGCAACCGGGGCCGTATCAACATCGCCGGCTACCGGGGCTTGTCCACCGCCTACCTCTGCAGGGAGGCACTCTCCCTCGTCCCGGTCGCCGCCCCATGGACCGGCCCCGCACTGGACGACGCCTGCAACGACCGCGACCACGACCACAGCGACGACCTGCGCGCCCAGCCCGCTCAGGCATCGCCCACAGACCGCTGAGGCTTCACATCGTGAGGTGCGTCGGCGCGAACATCCGCAGTACAGCGGGGAGGACGACCACCGACGGGCCGGGCGTCTGAAGCGCCTTCGCCAGGTCTGCCTCCAGCGTCTCCGGGGTCGTACGGACCCCGGAGACCCCGAACGACTCGGCCAGCGCCACATAGTCCGGCCGCGTCAGCTCGGTCGCCGTCGCCTCGCCGAAGGCGTCCGTCATGTACTCGCGCAGGATGCCGTAGCCACCGTCGTCGACGATGAGCCAGGTGACGTTCAGGTCGTACTGGCGGGCCGTCGCGAGCTCGGCGATCGAGTACAGGGCGCCTCCGTCGCCGGACACGGCGAGCACCGGGCGCGTCGGGTCCGCGGCCGCCGCGCCGAGGGCCGCCGGGTAGCCGTAGCCGAGGCCGCCGGCGCCCTGGGCGGAGTGCAGGAGGTTGGGGCCCTTGGCGTCGAAGGCCGACCAGGCCCAGTAGGCCAGGATGGTCATGTCCCAGAAGGACGGGGAGTCGGCGGGGAGGGCCCGCCGTACGGACGCCAGCACCTCCTGTTCCAGGGTCAGTTCCTGGGACGCGATGCGGTCGGCGACCTTCGCGAGGACCTCCCGTACGCGCTCCGGCGCCGTCGCGTCCTCCCGCTCCGGCACCGTCTCCAGCAGCGCCTGCAGGGCGAGGCGCGCATCCGCGTGGATGCCGAGCGCCGGATGGTTGGACTCCAGCTTGCCGAGGTCCGCCTCGATCTGGATGACCCGGCCCCGGGGCTTGAACGTGTGGTAGTTGGAGGAGAGTTCGCCGAGGCCCGAGCCGACCACGAGCACGACGTCCGCGTCCTCCAGGAAGTCCGTCGTGTACCGGTCCTCGATCCAGGACTGCAGCGACAGCGGGTGCGTCCAGGGAAACGCGCCCTTGCCGCCGGGGGTCGTGACGACCGGTGCCTGGAGCCGCTCCGCCAGCTGCTTCAGCTTGCCGGACGCGTCCGCCCGTACCACTCCCCCACCCGCGATGATCGCCGGGCGAGCGGCGCCGGACAGCAAGTGAGCCGCCACCGCGGTCAGTTCGGGGCGCGGCGGCAGCTCCTCGGGGAAGGCGTCGCCGCCCGTCACCACCGGGATCGACGTCTCGGCCAGGAGGACGTCCTGCGGGATCTCCACCCACACCGGGCCGTGCGGGGCCGTCAGCGCCGACTTCCAGGCCGCCTCGATCGCGGAGGGGATCTGGGACTGGGCGCGGACGGTGTGGACCGACTTCACCACGCCCCTGAACGAGGCCGACTGGTCCGGGAGTTCGTGGAGATAGCCGTGCCGGCCGCCGCCCAGCCCGGCCGACGGGATCTGACTGCTGATCGCCAGCACCGGCGCCGAGGCCGCGGCCGCCTCCTGGAGCGCGGCCAGCGAGGTCAGCGCCCCCGGCCCGGTCGACAGCAGCAGCGGCGCCGCCTCGCCCGTGATCCGGCCGTACGCGTCCGCGGCGAACCCGGCGTTGTTCTCCACCCGCAGACCGATGTACCGCAGGTCGGACCGCCGCAGCGCGTCGAACATGCCCAGCGCGTGCTGGCCGGGCAGCCCGAACACCGTCGTCGCGCCGAGCCCGGCCAGCGTCTCCACGACCAGGTCTCCGCCGGTGCGGCCGGCGGGGGGATTCAGGGCGGCAGCGATCTGCGCCTGAGTCGGGCGGAGCACCAGGTCGTGGTCGTGAGTCACTTGGCTTCCGAGTCCTTCCGGGCCGCCGCGATCTGGCGGGACATGATCGTGGTCAGTTCGTACGCCGTGTGGGACGCGGCCACCGACGTGATCTCGGCGTGATCGTACGCGGGCGCCACCTCGACGACGTCGGCCGAGACCAGGTTGCAGGACGCCAGGCCCCGCAGGATCTCCAGCAGCTCGCGCGAGGTCATGCCGCCCGCCTCGGGGGTGCCGGTGCCGGGCGCGTGGGCCGGGTCGAGGCAGTCGATGTCGATGGAGATGTAGAGGGGCCGGTCGCCGATGCGCTGGCGCAGCTGGTCGGCGACCTCGTCGGCGCCGCGGCGGTAGACGTCCGCCGAGGTGACGATGCCGAAGCCCATCTTCTCGTCGTCGGTCAGGTCCTGCTTGCCGTACAGCGGGCCGCGGATGCCGACGTGGGAGAGGGCGGAGGTGTCGAGGATGCCCTCCTCCACCGCGCGCCGGAAGGGCGTGCCGTGCGTGTACTCGGCGCCGAAGTAGGTGTCCCAGGTGTCGAGGTGGGCGTCGAAGTGGAGCAGGGCGACCGGGCCGTGCTGCTTGGCGACCGAGCGCAGCAGCGGGAGCGCGATGGTGTGGTCGCCGCCGAGGGTCATCAGGCGGGCGCCCGTGCCCAGCAGTTCGTCCGCGGCCGCCTCGACGGTCTCCACGGCCTCGTTGATGTTGAACGGGTTCACCGCGATGTCGCCGCCGTCCGCCACCTGCGCCAGCGCGAACGGGGACGCGTCCTGCGCCGGGTTGTACGGGCGCAGCAGCCGGGACGCCTCGCGGATGGCGTTGCCGCCGAAGCGGGCGCCCGGCCGGTACGAGACGCCCGAGTCGAACGGCACGCCGACCACGGCGACATCGGCGCGGCCGACCTCGTCCAGGCGCGGGAGCCGGGCGAAGGTCGCGGGTCCGGCGTACCGCGGGATGCGGGAGGAGTCGACGGGGCCGCGGGGCGTCTCGTTGCCAGTCATCGTGAAATGCCTTCTTTCCTACGCTTCGTCGCGTATGCGGGTTTTGCTCCTACGACTCTACTGGGGAGCCGGCACTGGTTCGGACACGAGTTCGGGAGCCCGCCCGGCGAGGCGCTCACGCCAGGCGGCGAGAACGGCCGCGTCGGTCGGCCTCGTCATCAAGGAGACGGCGATGTACGCGGCGAGGGAAGACAGCAGGCCGTAGTAGACGGGCTCGTTGGCGAGAATGCCGTGGGTCGCCATCAGGGTGATCACCGCCACACCGCCGACGACGACCGAGGCGAGCGCGCCCTGCACGGTTCCGCGCCGCCACAGCAGCCCGCCCAGGATCGGCACGAGCAGTCCGCCGACGAGCAGGTTGTAGGCGACGGTCAGCGCCTCGACGACGTTGTTCAGCGCGATGGCCGTACCGATGACGGCGAGGCCCATGAGGAGGATGAAGGCGCGGTTGCCCTTGACCTCGTCGTGCGCTTCCGCGTCCGCTCGTACGGCTCCCCGCAGCCGCGACCAGATGTCGTTGTTGGCGACGGTCGCGCAGGCGATGAGCGCGCCGGAGGAGGTGGACATCACCGCGGCGAGGGCGGCGGCCAGCACCAACCCCCGCACGCCGACGGGGAGTTCGTCCTTGACGATGGTCGCGAAGGCGTCGTCCGCACTGCCGAGCTTCGGGTAGAGCACCCGGGCGGCCGTACCGATGACGGCACCGGCGACGGCGTAGGCCAGACAGTAGGTGCCGGCGACCGTGCCGCCCCACTTGGCGGTCCTGTCGCTGCGCGCGGTGAACACGCGCTGCCAGATGTCCTGGCCGATGAGCATGCCGAAGGTGTAGATGAGGACGTACGTGAAGATCGTCTCGCCGCCGATGCCCAGCGGGTCGAAGTACTCGGTCGGCAGCTCGGCCTTCATCTCGCTGAACCCGCCGGCCTTGACGACGGCGATGGGCAGGAGCAGCAGGAGCACACCCACCGTCTTCACCACGAACTGCACCATGTCGGTGAGGGTGATGGACCACATGCCGCCGAGCGTCGAGTAGGCGACGACGATCGAGCCGCCGAGGACGATCGCGAGGGTGCGGTTCATGTCGAAGAGGACGTCGAAGATCGTGGCGTACGCGATGGTCGACGTGACCGCGAGCATGAGGGTGTACGCCCACATGACGACACCGGAGATGACGCCGGCCCGGCCGCCGTAGCGCAGGTCGAGCATCTCGGAGACGGTGTAGACCTTGAGGCGGGCGATGCGGGCGGAGAAGAAGACGGACAGGGCGAGCAGTCCGAGCCCGATGGTGACCACCATCCAGGCGCCGGAGAGCCCGTACTGATAGCCGAGCCCGACACCGCCGATGGTGGAGGCGCCGCCGAGGACGATCGCCGCCATGGTGCCGGAGTACATCGCGGGGCCGAGCCGGCGCCCGGCGACCAGGAACTCGCTCTTGGACTTGGCGCGGCGCATGCCCCACCAGCCCATGGCCAGCATTCCGGCCAGGTAGACGACGATCACGGTGTAGTCGATGGCCACAAGGCCCTCCTTCGCTCGGTCTCGCCGGCGGGTGACGTGGGTCGACACTAGGTGGCTGGAAAGCGACTGCGAAGTGTACGTTTCATCCATCTGCGGGCAGCTGCATGGAGGGAGTGCACACATGCCGGAACCGACAGTTCCCCCCACCCCACCGGTCCCGCTCTCCGCGCTGCTGGCCCGGGAGGACCTGGCCCTGCGCCAGATCGCCGGCCCGTCCGACCCCGGCATCGTGATCCACTGGGCGCACACCTCGGAGATGGCCGACCCGTACCCGTATCTGCTGGGCGGGGAGCTGCTGCTGACGGCCGGGGTGCACATCCCCGAGGCCACGGGCTCGGGCACCTACTTCGACGACTACGTCTCCCGGATCGTGGCGGCGGGCGGCGCGGCCCTCGGCTTCGGGCTCGCTCCCGTCCACGACACGGTGCCGCGCGCCCTGGTGGCGGCGTGCGAGGCGTACGAGCTCCCGCTCCTGGAGGTCCCGCCGCAGACCACCTTCTCCGGCGTGGCCCGCGCGGTCTGGCAGCTGATGGCCCAGGCCCGCCTCGCCGAACTGCGCCGCGTGACGGAGGCCCAGCAGAGCCTGGCGGCAGCCGCCTCGCGCCCCGACCCGGTCCGGGCCGTACTGCGGCAGCTGGCGCAGCGGGTCGGGGGGTGGGCGGTGCTGTACGGGCCGGAGGGCGCGGTGATCGGGGAGGCGGGGCGGGCGCCCGCGGGGGAGGGACGCGGGGCGTTGCGGGGGCTGGCGGAGGTGGTGCGGCCGACAGGTACGGGTCGCCCGCGGGGTGGGACGGTGCCGGAGGCCGAGGCGGCGGCTACGACGTCGGGTGCGGATCGCCCGCGAGGCGGACCGGCGCCACAGACCGAGACGGGCACGGCGCCGAGTGCGGCTCACCCAAGGGACGGAGCGGGCACGGCCCCGGCTGCGGCAGATCGGCAGGCGGACGCCGACCGCCTCTCCCACCCGACTGTGACCGCCGGTACCGTCCGCGCCCATGCCGCTGCCACCGCCAACCGCCCCGCCCCCACCTCCGCCACCGACACCACCCCCTCCGGCACCCACCTCGCCGCCTACGCCCTCGGCGCCGGGCACGGCTTCGTCCTCGGGGTCGCCGTCCCGCGGCGCGAGCCCGGGGACCACACCATCGCCTCCGTCGCCGCCGTGCTGCTGTCCCTGCTCACCGGCGAGCACCAGAGCGGCTCGGGAGCGGCCCGGTCCTCGGCGCTCGTACGGCTGCTGCTGGGCGCCGAGCCGCAGGCGGTGGCCCCGCTGCTGGGCGACGGCGACTGGCTCGTGGTGCACGGCCGGCCCGACGCCCAGCCCTGCGACGCGGTGGCGGCCTCGGCGCTGGGCGCGGCCCTCGGGTCGCCGCTGGTCGACCTGACGCGGGACGTCGTACGCGTCCTCGTCCCGGCGGACCGCGAACCGTCCCCGCAGCCCGGCTGGACCCTGGGCGTCAGCGCCCCCGCGACGGCACCGGACTGGCCGGCCGCCGACGCCCAGGCGGCCCGGGCCCTGTCCCGGGCGAGAGCCACCCGCACGCCCCTGTTCCGGCACGGCACCCACCGCCCGGCCCTCGCCGACCTGCTCTCCCCCGACGAGGCGGAGGCCCACGCCCGCGCCCTGCTCGCGCCCTTGGCGTCCCCCCTCACCGAGACCCTGCGCACCTGGCTCTCCCTGCACGGCAGTTGGGACCGCACGGCCGTCGCCCTGTCCGTGCACCGCAACACCGTCCGCCAGCGGATCGCCCGGTGCGCGGCGCTCCTCGGCACGGACCTGGACGACCCGGACGTCCGCATGGAGTTGTGGTTCGCCCTGCGCCATGCCGAACTGCCCGGCAGTGGGCGGTCGACCGCACAGTGACGCGCGTCGCACGCGCCCCGGACTCGGCCGTTCCCTCAGTTGTCTGCCTCACAATGGGGACCATGCCGATACCCGGGACACCCAGCCGCGCCGAGCTCGTCGACCACCTCGTCAGAACCCGTATCGCGGGCGACGTCGCCACTCCCCGCGAGAACAACCTCTCCCACTACCGCAAGCTGGCGAACGGCGACCGCCACTACTGGCTCGGCCTGGAGCTCGGTGACCGCTGGACCGACGAGCAGGACGTGCTCGCGGTGATGGCGGAGCGCGTCGGCGTGAACGACGACCCGGAGTACCGCCACGGGCAGGACACCATCGACCCCGAGCTGACGGTGGCCGCGCTGGAGCGGATGGCGGGCCGGCTGCGCAAGGCGGCGGAGGGCCGGCAGCGCGTCCTGTTCGCCACCGGTCACCCGGGCGGCCTGCTCGACGTCCACCGCGCGACCGCTGCCGCACTGCGCACGGCCGGCTGCGAGATCGTCGTCATCCCGGACGGCCTGCAGACGGACGAGGGGTACGTCATGCAGTTCGCGGACGTCGCGGTCCTGGAGCACGGCGCCACCCTCTGGCACACCCACTCCGGCGACCCGATGAAGGCCATCCTGACGGGGCTCCAGCGCGAGGGACGCCCCCTGCCGGACCTGGTCGTGGCCGACCACGGCTGGGCGGGGTACGCAGGGCAGCACGGGGTCGACTCCGTCGGGTACGCGGACTGCAACGACCCGGCGCTGTTCCTCGCGGAGGCGGAGGGGACCGTGCAGGTGGTGGTCCCGCTCGACGACCATGTGGTGAGCCCTCGGTACTACGACGCGATGACGGCGTTCCTGCTGGCGGAGGCAGGGCTGGCCTAGGCGCTCATGCCGCCTTTAGGTCAAGACTCGGTAAAGTGGCGGGCGTGATCATTGCTGCCACGTCCGAGGTACCCGTCGGCGGAGTCGCCGGCTGGGCCGCCGATCTGATGGAGAAGCTGGGCGGTCCGGGCGCCGGACTGGCCATCGCCCTGGAGAACTTGTTCCCGCCGCTGCCCAGCGAGGTGATCCTGCCGCTGGCCGGGTTCACGGCGAGCCAGGGCCGCATGGACGTCGTGGCCGCCGTCGCCTGGACGACGGCGGGTTCGGTGGCGGGCGCACTGGCCCTGTATCTGCTCGGCGCGCTCTTCGGCCGCGACCGGCTGATCGCGGTGGCGGCGCGGCTGCCCCTGGTGAAGATCGCGGACGTGGAACGGACCGAGGCGTGGTTCGTCCGGCACGGTACCAAGGCCGTGTTCTTCGGCCGCTTCGTGCCCGTCTTCCGCAGCCTGATCTCGATACCGGCCGGAGTCGAACGCATGCGGCTCCCCGTGTTCCTCGCCCTCACCACAGCGGGCAGCCTCATATGGAACACCGCCTTCATAGCCGCCGGTTACGCCCTCGGCGCCCGCTGGCACGAGGTCAGCGACCTGGTGGGGCTCTATTCCAAGGTCATTGCGGTGGCCGTGGCCGTGGTGGTCCTGGGATTCATCGGCCTACGGCTCTCGCGGTCGGCGCGGGAGCGGCAGCAGCCGGAGCAGCGCCAAGAGGCACGGCAGCGGCAAGAGGCACGGTGAGCAGCGAGGTCACCTCGCCTGCACCCGACGGGCCCCGGTCACCGGGGTACCCGCACCACACCTTCCTGGATCACCGACACCGCCAGCCGCCCGTCCTGCGTGTAGATCCGCGCCTGCCCGAGCCCCCGGCCCCCGTACGCCGACGGCGACTCCTGGTCGTACAGGAGCCACTCGTCCGCGCGGAACGGGCGGTGGAACCACATCGCGTGGTCCAGCGAGGCCCCGACCACGTCGCCGACCGCCCAGCCGCCCCGGCCGTGCGCGAGCAGGACCGAGTCGAGGAGCGTCATGTCGGAGACGTAGGTGGCGAGGACGACATGGAGGAGCGGGTCGTCGGCGAGTTTGCCGTTGGTGCGGAACCAGACCTGCGAGTGCGGCTCGCGCGGCTCGCCGAACTTGCCGTACGGCGGCTCCTCGACGTAGCGCAGGTCGACCGCCTGGCGAGCCTCGAGGAACCTCTCGATGATCTCGGGTGCGATGTGGTCGTAGCCGCGCAGCCGCTCCTGGGAGGTGGGCAGCGTGGCCGGGTCGGGCGCGGGCGGCATCGGGGTCTGGTGGTCGAGGCCCTCCTCGTACGCCTGGAAGGACGCCGAGAGGGAGAAGATCGGCCTGCCGTGCTGGACCGCCACCACGCGGCGGGTGGTGAAGGAGCGGCCGTCGCGGATGCGCTCGACGGTGTAGACGATGGGCGCGCCCGGGTCGCCCATGCGCAGGAAGTACGCATGGAGGGAGTGGGCGTGCCGGTCGTCCGGGACCGTACGCCCGGCGGCGACCAGCGCCTGGGCCGCGACCTGCCCGCCGAAGACGCGCGGGACGACGGCGGACCGGGACTGGCCGCGAAAGATGTCCTCCTCGATCTGCTCGAGGTCGAGCAGATCGAGGAGATCCTGTAGTGCCTGGCTCATGGCAGACAGTTGTACCCGCCAGTCATCTCCTGGGGTTGGCGGACCTACAGGCCCATGTCCTTGGCGATGATCGTCTTCATGATCTCGCTGGTGCCGCCGTAGATCCGGTTGACGCGGTTGTCCGCGTACAGGCGGGCGATCGGGTACTCGTTCATGAAGCCGTAGCCACCGTGCAGCTGGAGGCAGCGGTCGATCACGCGGTGGGCGACCTCGGTGCAGAACAGCTTGGCGGACGCGGCCTCGGCGGGGGTCAGCTCGCCCGCGTCGAGGGCCTCCAGGGTGCGGTCGGCGACGGCCTCGGCCGCGTCGACCTCGGCCTGGCAGGCGGCCAGCTCGAACTTGGTGTTCTGGAAGTGGGCGACCGGCTTGCCGAAGACGGTGCGCTCCTGGACGTACTGCTTGGCGAACCGGACGGCGGCCTTGGCCTGGGCGTAGGCGCCGAAGGCGATGCCCCAGCGCTCGGAGGCCAGGTTGTGGCCGAGGTAGTAGAAGCCCTTGTTCTCCTCGCCGAGGAGGTCCTCGACCGGGACCTTCACGTCGACGAACGCCAGCTCGGCGGTGTCGGAGGTCTTCAGGCCCAGCTTGTCCAGCTTGCGGCCGACGGAGTAGCCCTCGGCCTTGGTGTCCACGGCGAACAGGGAGATGCCGTGGCGGCGGTCCTCGGCCGTCGGGGCGGCGGTGCGGGCGCAGACGATCACGCGGTCGGCGTGCACGCCACCGGTGATGAAGGTCTTGGCGCCGTTGAGGATGTAGTGCGTGCCGTCCTCGGAGAGCTTGGCGGTGGTCTTCATGCCCGCGAGGTCGGAGCCGGTGCCCGGCTCGGTCATCGCGAGGGCCCACATCTCCTCACCGGAGACGAACTTCGGCAGGTACCGCTTCTTCTGCTCGTCGGTGGCGAGCATCTTGATGTACGGCAGGCCGAGCAGCACGTGCACGCCGGAGCCGCCGAACTGGACGCCCGCGCGGGCGGTCTCCTCGTACATGACGGCTTCGAACTTGTACGAGTCGATGCCGGCGCCGCCGTACTCCTCGTCGACACGGATGCCGAAGACGCCGAGCTCGGCGAGCTTGTAGTAGAAGTCGCGCGGCGCCTGGCCGGCCGCGAACCACTCGTCGTAGACCGGGACGACCTCGGCCTCGATGAAGGCGCGGATGGTCTCCCGGAACGCCTCATGGTCCTCGTTGAACACAGTACGGCGCACGCCGCCACCTCCACCGGTACATGTCTAAGCGCTTGCTCACTCAACCGTACCGGCGAGTATCCACAGGCGTCCAGAGGTCAAGGTCCGTAACGCTCGTCACGCTCAGAGCCGTACGTCACTCCTGTGCTCGTAGTCCAGCCCGTGCTCGGCACAGGGCTGCCCCGCCTCACGCGGGCAGATCATCGAGTACGCGGTGACCCGGGCGCGGTACACCCGCCAGGGCGAGGGCGCGCGGATCTCTTCCGGAGCGAGCGCGCGGCCACCGCGGCCTGCGGGGCCCGGGATGACCCTCAGGCCCTCCAGCGCGTCGTCCCCGTCCAGCTCCGCCGCCGTGGCGGTCAGGTACAGCGCACGCGGGCTCGCGGTACCGACCGGAGCGCGGGAGTCGTGGATGACGATGCCGACCCGCGGCTCGTGCGCGAGGTTGCGGGAGTGCGTGACCTCGGGGGACGAGACCCAGTAGAGGTCCCGGCCGTCCGCGGTGGAGTAGAAGACCGGCGCGGCCCAGGGGGCGCCGTCGGGGCCCACCGTGGCCAGCACCATGTACATGTTGCCGTCGATGATCGCCCGCGCGGCACTACGGGTGTCCCCGGCCATGCATCCCCCTCGGTGCGTTCCGTCATGTCATCCGGTCGGCGCCCTACCCGATCCCCGCCGCCCCGAACGCCCCCCGCGCCATCCGGTGCAGCAGCTCCGCCGTCGCCCCCCGCCCCGGCAGCGACCCCGGCCGCCCCAGATGCGGCGTCGAGTTCAGCAGCCCGAACACCGAGTGCACCGCCGAGCGGGCCGTCGGCTCCGTGAGCTCCGGGTACACCTTGCGGACCACCTCCACCCACAGCTCGACGTACTGCCGCTGGAGCTGTCGTACGAGCTTGCGGTCGCTGTCGCGGAGGCGGTCCAGCTCGCGGTCGTGCAGGGTGATGAGGGGACGGTCGTCGAGGGCGAAGTCGATGTGGCCCTCGATGAGCGAGTCCAGGACCGCCTCCGGCGGCACCCCGTCGGCCTCCGCGAGGCGCCGCTTCGCCCCCGTCAGCAGCTGGCCGCTGATGCCGACCAGCAGCTCGGCGAGCATCGCGTCCTTGCCGGCGAAGTGCCGGTAGAGACCGGGGCCGCTGATGCCCACGGCGGCGCCTATCTCGTCGACACCGACGCCGTGGAAACCGCGCTCGGCGAAGAGCCGCGCGGCCTCCTTGAGGATCTGTTCGCGGCGGGTCGGGGCGTCGGTTCTGGTGGCCATGGAAGCAATTCTAGACAGGGAGGTTAGCGATCGTTAACCTGAAGGAAACGTGTTAACGCTCATTAACTGGTGGACCACTGGTGAGGGGACAGCAGGATGCACGAGGCACCGGAGCTTCACAGCGCGGCAGATCCCGCGTCGGAAGCCTGGCGGGCCAACGAGGAGGCCCATCGGGCGCTCGCGGAGGAGCTGCGCGGCAAGCTCGCCGCCGCCCGGCTGGGCGGCGGGGAGAAGGCGCGCGCCCGGCACACCGCGCGCGGCAAGCTGCTGCCCAGGGACCGCGTCGACACCCTCCTCGACCCCGGCTCCCCCTTCCTGGAGCTGGCTCCCCTCGCCGCCGACGGCCTGTACGACGGCCAGGCCCCGGCGGCCGGTGTCATCGCGGGGATCGGGCGGGTCAGCGGGCGCGAGTGCGTGATCGTCGCCAATGACGCCACGGTCAAGGGCGGCACGTACTACCCGATGACCGTGAAGAAGCACCTGCGCGCGCAGGAGGTGGCCCTGGAGAACCGGCTGCCGTGTCTCTACCTCGTCGACTCCGGCGGCGCCTTCCTGCCGATGCAGGACGAGGTGTTCCCGGACCGCGAGCACTTCGGGCGGATCTTCTACAACCAGGCCCGCATGTCGGGGGCCGGGATCCCGCAGATCGCCGCCGTGCTCGGCTCGTGCACGGCCGGTGGCGCCTACGTCCCCGCCATGAGCGACGAGGCCGTCATCGTCCGCAACCAGGGCACGATCTTCCTCGGCGGTCCCCCGCTGGTGAAGGCCGCCACCGGTGAGGTCGTCACGGCCGAGGAGCTCGGCGGCGGTGACGTCCACGCGCGCGTGTCGGGTGTCACCGACCATCTCGCGGAGGACGACGCGCACGCGCTGCGGATCGTCCGGAACATCGTCGCCACGCTCCCCGCGCGCGGGCCCCTGCCGTGGGAGGTCCGGCCCGCCACTGAACCCAAGGTCGATCCCTACGGCCTCTACGGCGCCGTCCCCGTCGACTCCCGCACCCCCTACGACGTACGCGAGATCATCGCGCGCGTGGCCGACGGCTCCCGTTTCGCGGAGTTCAAGGCCGAGTTCGGCCAGACCCTCGTCACCGGCTTCGCCCGCATCCACGGCCACCCGGTCGGCATCGTCGCCAACAACGGCATCCTGTTCTCCGAGTCGGCCCAGAAGGGCGCCCACTTCATCGAGCTGTGCGACCAGCGCGGCATCCCGCTGGTCTTCCTGCAGAACATCTCCGGCTTCATGGTCGGCAAGGACTACGAGGCGGGCGGCATCGCCAAGCACGGCGCCAAGATGGTGACGGCGGTGGCGTGCACGCGCGTGCCGAAGCTGACGGTCGTGGTCGGCGGGTCGTACGGCGCGGGCAACTACTCGATGTGCGGCCGGGCCTACTCCCCCCGCTTCCTGTGGATGTGGCCCAACGCCAAGATCTCCGTCATGGGCGGCGAACAGGCGGCCTCCGTCCTCGCGACGGTCAAGCGGGACCAGATCGAGGCGCGCGGCGAGTCCTGGCCGGCGGAGGACGAGGAGGCCTTCAAGGCGCCCGTCCGCGAGCAGTACGAGCGCCAGGGCAACGCCTACTACGCCACCGCCCGGCTCTGGGACGACGGGGTCATCGACCCGCTGGAGACCCGGCAGGTGCTGGGCCTCGCCCTGACCGCCTGTGCCAACGCGCCACTGGGTGAGCCCCAGTTCGGCGTCTTCCGGATGTGAGGGGGACGGAACCCATGTTTGACACAGTGCTCGTGGCCAACCGCGGCGAGATCGCCGTACGGGTCATCCGTACGCTCCGCTCGATGGGCGTCCGCTCCGTGGCCGTCTTCTCCGACGCGGACGCCGACGCCCGGCACGTCCGGGAGGCCGACACCGCGGTACGGATCGGTCCGGCGCCGGCGGCCGAGAGCTATCTGTCCGTGGAGCGGATCCTGGAGGCCGCCGCGCGTACCGGCGCGCAGGCCGTCCACCCCGGCTACGGCTTCCTCGCCGAGAACGCCGGATTCGCGCGCGCGTGCGCCGACGCCGGGCTCGTCTTCATCGGGCCGACCGCCGACGCCATCTCCCTGATGGGCGACAAGATCCGCGCGAAGGAGACGGTGAAGGCGGCCGGGGTTCCGGTCGTGCCGGGGTCGAGCGGCAGCGGCCTGACCGACGCCCAACTCGCCGAGGCAGCCCGGGAGATCGGCACCCCCGTTCTCCTCAAGCCCTCCGCCGGCGGTGGCGGCAAGGGCATGCGGCTGGTGCGGGACCCGGCGCGGCTGGCGGACGAGATCGCCGCCGCCCGCCGCGAGGCCCGCGCCTCCTTCGGTGACGACACCCTCCTCGTCGAGCGGTGGGTCGACCGCCCTCGGCACATCGAGATCCAGGTCCTGGCCGACGGCCACGGCCATGTCGTTCACCTCGGCGAGCGCGAGTGCTCCCTGCAGCGGCGGCACCAGAAGATCATCGAGGAGGCGCCGAGCGTGCTCCTCGACGAGGCCACGCGCGCGTCGATGGGCGAGGCGGCGGTCCAGGCGGCCCGCTCGTGCGGCTACCGGGGCGCGGGCACGGTGGAGTTCATCGTGCCGGGCGGGGACCCGTCGTCGTACTACTTCATGGAGATGAACACCCGCCTCCAGGTGGAGCACCCGGTCACCGAGCTGATCACGGGGCTGGACCTGGTGGAGTGGCAGCTGCGGGTGGCGGCGGGTGAGTCGCTCGCCTTCGGGCAGGACGACGTCCGGCTGACCGGTCACGCCATCGAGGCCCGCGTCTGCGCCGAAGACCCCGCGCGCGGGTTCCTCCCCTCGGGCGGCACGGTCCTCGAGCTCCATGAACCCCAGGGCGACGGCATCCGCACCGACTCCGGGCTGAGCGAGGGCACGGAGGTCGGCTCGCTGTACGACCCGATGCTGTCCAAGGTGATCGCGTACGGGCCGGACCGGGAGACGGCGATCCGGAAGCTGCGGGCGGCGCTCGCCGGGACGGTCACGCTGGGGGTGCAGACGAACGCCGGGTTCCTGCGGCGGCTGCTCGCGCATCCGGCGGTGGTTGCGGGCGAGTTGGACACGGGGCTGGTCGAGCGGGTGGTGGACGACCTGGTCTCCACGGACGTACCCGACGAGGTCTACGAGGCCGCAGCGGCCGTACGGCTGGAGGCGCTGCGGCCGAAGGGCGGCGGCTGGACGGACCCGTTCTCGGTGCCGAGCGGCTGGCGGCTCGGCGGTGCGGCGAAGCCCGTCGGCTTCCACCTGCGCGTGCAGGACCCGGTGGAGTACGTCCCGCGCGGCTCCGCCGCCGTCACGGACGACCAGGTGTCCGTCACCCTCGACGGCGTCCGCCACACCTTCCACCTCGCCGCCCTGCCGGACGGCACCTGGCTCGGCCGCGACGGCGACGCCTGGCACGTCCGCGACCACGACCCGGTCGCCGCGTCCCTGACCCGCTCGGCCCACTCGGGTGCCGACTCCCTCACCGCGCCCATGCCGGGGACGGTCACGGTGGTGAAGGTCGCCGTCGGGGACGAGGTGACGGCGGGGCAGAGCCTGCTGGTGGTGGAGGCGATGAAGATGGAGCACGTCATCTCCGCCCCGCACGCCGGCACGGTCACCGGCCTCGACGTCTCGCCCGGCACGACGGTCGCCATGGACCAGGTGCTCGCGGTGATCACACCCCACGAGGAGGTGGCGCAATGAGCACTCCGGAACTCGGCCTGCCGATGGTCGTACCGGCGCCGGGACTGCCCGCCCGCGTGCGCGTCCACGAGGTCGGCGCACGCGACGGCCTGCAGAACGAGAAGGGCACGGTCCCGACCGACGTCAAGGCGGAGTTCATCCGCCGCCTCGCCGGCGCGGGGCTGACGACGATCGAGGCGACGAGCTTCGTCCATCCCAAGTGGGTGCCCCAACTCGCCGACGCCGAGCAGCTGTTCCCGCAGGTCGCCGACCTCCCCGTGGACCTTCCCGTCCTCGTCCCCAACGAGCGCGGACTGGACCGTGCGCTCGCCCTCGGCGCCCGGCGCGTCGCCGTGTTCGCCAGCGCCACCGAGTCCTTCGCCAAGGCCAACCTCAACCGCACGGTCGACGAGGCGCTCGCGATGTTCGAGCCGGTCGTGGCCCGGGCGAAGGCCGCGGACGTGCACGTGCGCGGCTATCTGTCGATGTGCTTCGGCGACCCGTGGGAGGGCTCGGTCCCGGCCGCGCAGGTGGTGAAGGTCTGCCGGGCGCTGCTGGACATGGGCTGCGACGAGCTGAGCCTGGGCGACACGATCGGAGTGGCGACGCCGGGCCATGTGCGGCAGCTGCTGACGGCCCTCGTGGAACAGGGCGTTGCCGTGGAAACGCTGGGCGTCCACTTCCACGACACCTACGGCCAGGCGCTCGCCAACACCTACGCCGCCCTGGAACACGGCGTCACGACCGTCGACGCCTCCGCCGGAGGCCTCGGCGGCTGCCCGTACGCCAAGTCCGCCACCGGCAACCTCGCCACCGAAGACCTCGTGTGGATGCTGCGGGGCCTTGGCATCCACACCGGAGTCGACCTCGACCGCCTCGTCGCCACGAGCGCGTGGATGGCCGAACAACTGGGCCGACCCAGCCCGTCCCGCACCGTCCGAGCCCTCTCCCACAAGGAGCGCTGAACAGCCATGGACCACCGTCTCTCCCCTGAACTGGAGGAACTCCGCCGCACGGTGGAGGAGTTCGCCCACGATGTCGTGGCGCCGAAGATCGGCGAGTATTACGAGCATCACGAGTTCCCGTACGAGATCGTGCGGGAGATGGGCCGCATGGGCCTGTTCGGCCTGCCGTTCCCGGAGGAGCACGGCGGCATGGGCGGCGACTACCTGGCTCTCGGCGTGGCGCTGGAGGAACTGGCCCGCGTGGACTCCTCGGTCGCCATCACCCTGGAGGCGGGCGTCTCGCTCGGCGCCATGCCGATCCATCTCTTCGGCACGGAGGAGCAGAAGCGGCAGTGGCTGCCGCGGCTGTGCTCCGGCGAGATCCTGGGCGCCTTCGGCCTCACCGAGCCGGACGGCGGCTCGGACGCGGGCGCGACCCGGACGACGGCCCGCCTGGACCCCGACACGAACGAATGGGTGATCAACGGCACCAAGTGCTTCATCACCAACTCGGGCACGGACATCACGGGCCTGGTCACGGTCACGGCGGTCACCGGCCGGGGGCCCGACGGCAGGCCGCGCATCTCCGCGATCATCGTCCCGTCCGGCACCCCCGGCTTCACCGTCGCCGCCCCGTACTCCAAGGTCGGCTGGAACGCCTCCGACACCCGCGAGCTGTCCTTCGCCGACGTCCGGGTCCCGGCCGCCAACCTCCTCGGCGAGGAGGGCCGCGGCTACGCCCAGTTCCTGCGCATCCTGGACGAGGGCCGCATCGCCATCGCGGCGCTGGCGACGGGCCTGGCCCAGGGCTGTGTCGACGAGTCGGTCAAGTACGCCAAGGAACGCCACGCCTTCGGCCGCCCCATCGGCGCCAACCAGGCCATCCAGTTCAAGATCGCCGACATGGAGATGAAGGCCCACACGGCCCGCCTTGCCTGGCGGGACGCGGCATCGCGTCTCGTGGCCGGGGAACCCTTCAAGAAGGAGGCGGCCCTGGCCAAGCTCTACTCGTCGACGATCGCCGTCGACAACGCCCGCGACGCGACCCAGATCCACGGCGGCTACGGCTTCATGAACGAGTATCCGGTCGCCCGCATGTGGCGGGACTCCAAGATCCTGGAGATCGGCGAGGGCACGAGCGAGGTACAGCGGATGCTGATCGCGCGGGAGCTGGGGCTGGTGGGCTGACCCCCGCCCACGTCGCCATACGGAAGCGGCGGAGGGGCGCACGGTTCCCGCCCCTCCACCCCCGGCACCCGCGCTGACCTGGAGACCTGAGCCCGCCCTCACACAGGGCGGTCATGCCATGGGCACAGTCGGCTCATGCTATCTTCACATTCCCTGCGGCACTTTCCTCCCGAAAAATGGCGCCCTGCGGCACCTTCACAGCCGATATCCATGCCATCCACATACGGGGCGTGCCCCGTATTCGTTGGAGAGCGTGACGATGGCTGCCCCGGCCGTTTCGGTGATTGTCGCCGCCTACAATGCGATGCCTTATCTGACGCGTTGCATCACGTCTGCCGCCGAGCAGAGCATCGGCCGGGACGAGCTGGAGATCATCGTCGTCAACGACGGCTCGACCGACGGGACGGCCGAGGAACTCGAACGCCTGGCCCGTGTGTATCCCGGGTTGATCAAGATCTTCGAGCAGGAGAACTCCGGCGGCCCGTCCGCACCCCGCAACGTCGGACTCGGGCACGCACGGGGGGAGTTCGTCTTCTTCCTGGACGCCGACGACTACCTCGGGACCGAGGCGCTGGAACGGATGGTGGCGGCGGCCGAGAAGAACGGCACCGACATCGTGCTGGGCAAGATGGTGGGCGTCGGCGGGCGCGGCCTGCCGCAGTCGATGTTCCGCCGCAATCAGCCGAAGACCGATGTCTTCAACTCCCGCGTCTACTGGGCCCTCAACCCGCTGAAGCTGTTCCGCCGCGCGTTGCTGGAGCGGCACGGGCTGCGTTTCCCGACCGGCCTGCCCATCGGTGAGGACCAGCCCTTCACGGCTCTGGCCTATCTGCACGCGTCGGGGATCTCCGTGATCGCCGACTACGACTGTCTGTTCTGCACCCTGCGGGACGACGGGGGCAACACGACCGTGCGCACCAAGGGTACGGAGCCCCGGCTGCGCTTTCTGCCGTACATGATCGACCTGCTCCTGGAGAACGTGCCGCCCGGCCCCGGCCGCGACCACCTGGCGCACCGGCACCTCACCGTCGAGGTGCGGCAGCTCCTCGACCACCTGATGCGCGAACCCCGTGTCGAGCAGGAGAAGGCCCTCGCCCGTCTCGCCGAGACCATCGAACCGCTGTGGCACGAGGGCCTGAACGACCGGCTGTCGGCGATGGCCCGGCTGCGGCTGCATCTCGTACGGCATCAGATGCTCGACGAGCTCCTCGCACTCGTGCGGTTCGAGAGGGAACTCGCCCGGACCGGCGTGTCCACCCCTGTCCTCGTCGACGGCGGCCGCGCCCTCGCCCGTTACCCCTTCCTCCGCGATCCCGACCGTGCCGTCCCCGACAGCTGCTACGACGTCACGGCACAGCTCGGAGTACGCCACCGGGTCACCCGCGCCGAGCTGCGCGGCACCACGCTGCACCTCGCCGGGCACGGCTGTCTCCACCGGATCGCCACCGAAGACGTCACCACCGGCCTCGTCCTGCGCGAGCGTGACAGCAAGGCGGAGTTCCGGCTGCCGGTCACGCACACCGCGACGCCGGGACTCGGCGCCGACGAGGACCAGGGCCACTACACCTACGAGCAGGCCGGCTTCGAAGCCGCCGTCGACATCACCACGGCCGCCGACGGCGGCCCGCTTCCGGACGGCCTGTGGGACATCTCCCTCGCCATCGGCGCCCAGGGCATCACCCGGGAGGTCCGCATCGGCAGCAAGCGGGCCGGCGAAGTGTCCGGCGAGGCCGCCACGCACATCGTGGACACGATCGGGGGTCCGCGGGCGGTCACGCTCTACACCACCCACCCGCACGGCAACTTCACGCTCGACCTCGGCGAGCGCAAGCACGCCGTACTGCCCCGTCTCGGTCTGGACGACGCGGTCCGGTGGGCCTCCGACGCCCCTGCCGAGCTGGAGTTCACCGGCCGCTGCACCCTCGCGGCCCACCCCGAGGGCACGCTCACGGTGGTCCTCCGCAACGACCGGGGAGACAGCGCCGCCTTCCCCGTTGCGATGACCGGCAGCACTTTTGCCGTACGCGTCCCCGTCACCGGACTCCCCGCCGGCACCTGGCGCGGCGAACTCCGGCTCGGCGACTGGGCGCTGGCCCTCCCGGCGCTCCCCGCCAACCTCACCGCGGCGAAGTGGCGCCGCCGCGCCCTGCCCTGGTACGCCAAGCCCGCCTCGGGCGGCAAGAACGGCTTCGCGCTGCTCGTAGCCAGGACCGACCTGGTCAGGGCGGTGGCTCGGCGCGTCAGGCCCTGACCGGGCGAGGGCGGGAGAGATCCCACCCCTGGACATCAGCTGAGGTTAGGCTAACCTATCTTCGAATTGTCCGGCGGGTGATCCGCCCTGTTCGAAAGCAGCGTACTCATGCCCAACGCCAGAGCCACCCACCTCACCCGCCGCGGCATCCTCGCCGCGGGCGGCGCCCTCGGCCTCGGGGCCGTGCTCGCGGCCTGCGGAGACGACGACGCGAAAAGCGAGGGCACCGGCGAGGCCACGACTGCTGCCAAGTCCGGCCCCTGGACGTTCAAGGACGACCGCGGCACCACCGTGAAGCTCGGCAAGGTCCCGACGAAGATCGTCGCCTTCGTCGGTGTCGCCGCCGCCCTCCACGACTACGGCATCGACATCAAGGGCGTCTTCGGCCCCACCAAGACACAGGACGGCAAGGCCGACGTCCAGGCCGGCGACATGGACGTCAGCAAGCTGACGGTCTTCGGCAACGTCTGGGACCAGTTCAACGTCGAGCAGTACGCGGCGTTCGCCCCCGAGGTCCTCATCTCCACGACCTTCGACAGCGCCGGCACCCTGTGGTACGTCCCCGAGGCGTCCAAGGACAAGATCGCCAAGCTCGCCCCGAGCGTCGCCGTCTCCGTCTACGACCGCCAGCTGACCAAGCCGCTGGAGCGGATGTGGGAGCTGGCCGAGTCCCTCGGCGCGGACATGAAGGCCGACAAGGTCGTCCAGTCCAAGAAGGACTTCGAGGCGGCGGCCGAGCGGCTGCGCAAGGCGGCCAAGGCCCGCCCCGAGATCAAGGTGATGGCCGGTTCCGCCAGCCAGGACCTGTTCTACGTCTCCGGCACCAACCTCTCCATCGACCTGGAGTACTTCAAGGCGCTCGGTGTGAACTTCGTCGAGCCGCCGGAGAGCGCCAAGAAGCAGGGTGGCGGCTGGTTCGAGTCGCTGAGCTGGGAGAACGTCGACAAGTACCCGGCCGACATCATCATGATGGACGACCGCTCCTCGACGATTCAGCCGGCCGACATCACCGAGGCGACCTGGAAGAAGCTGCCTGCGGTGAAGGCGGGGCAGGTCATCGCCCGGTCGCCGGAGCCGATTCTGTCTTACGACAAGTGCACGCCGCTTCTTACGAGCCTCGCCGAGGCCATCGAGAAGGCCAAGAAGGTCGCCTGAGAAAGAGCCGCTCGAGGTGGTGGGGCGACTGCGGGTCAGCTGCGGCTGGTCGCGCAGTTCCCCGCGCCCCTGAGCAGGCATACCTGACGTCGATTCAGGAGTTACCCCCATGACTACGGCCGTTGCCGCTCCGTTCCGCTTCTTCTCGCTGCAGGTTGTACGGACGAGGCAACTCGGTCCGTCCATGGTCCGGGTCACCTTCAGTGGGCCCGATCTGCATGCCTTCCACTCAGACGGGCGCGACCAGAGCCTGTCACTCTTCCTCCCCCACCCCGGCCAGACCGAGCCCCGGGTCCCCCTCGAACTCGGTGACGGCTGGTGGCAGGGCTGGCGCGAACTCCCCGACGACGTGCGGGCCGTCATGCGGTCGTACACCCTCCGCTCGCTCCGCCGGAACCCCGACGAGATCGACATCGACTTCGTCCTGCACACCCCGACCGGTCCCGCCTCCCGCTGGGCCTCCCAAGCCGGCCCCGGAGACCGCGTCCTGCTGCTCGGGCCCGCGATCGCCGACAACCGTGCCATCAGGTTCCGGCCTCCGGAGGACACCGGCCTGGTGGTGATCTGGGGCGACGAGACCGCCGTACCCGCCGTGTCCGCCATTCTCGAGTCCCTGCCCGCAGGCATCCGCGCCCGGGTCTGGCTGGAGGTGCGCGACGCCGGGGGCATTCAGGACCTGATGAGCGAGGCGGACGCCGAGATCACCTGGCTCGTGCGGGAGGACGGTCTGGACGCGATCCGTGCCACACGCCTCCCCGGCGCGGAACGCCCGTACGTCTGGATCGCCGGGGAGTCGGGTCAAGTGAAGGCACTGCGCAGGCACTTCGTCGGCGAACGCGGGATCGACCGGCGCCGCGTGACCTTCGTGGGCTACTGGCGGCACGGGATGACCGAAGAACAGCTGCGCGCCGCCGAGTAGTCACCACCGGGACCGTAGTGATCACGGTCACGGTCGAGGCTACCCTTATCCCGGTTACTTAGGTTAGGCTAACCTAAGTTAATGCTCCCCCATCGGAGGACACCCCACATGCGCTCGCACCTGCTCAATGACACGACCGCGGAGCAGTACCGCCGCTCCGTGACCGAAGGAATCGAGCGGGTGGCCGCCAAACTCGCCGCCACCGACCGTCCGTTCACCGGCGTCACGGTCGACGCCCTCGCCCCCGCCATCGACGCGATCGACCTCGACAAGCCGCTGCTCGACACCGCCGCGGTCCTCGACGAGCTGGAGGACGTCTACCTCCGGGACGCGATCTACTTCCACCACCCCCGCTACCTCGCCCACCTCAACTGCCCGGTGGTCATCCCGGCCGTGCTCGGCGAGGCCGTCCTCTCCGCCGTCAACTCCTCCCTCGACACCTGGGACCAGTCGGCCGGCGGCACCCTCATCGAGCGCAAGCTCATCGACTGGACGACCGCCCGCATCGGCCTGGGCGAGAACGCCGACGGTGTCTTCACCTCCGGCGGCACCCAGTCCAACCTCCAGGCACTGCTGCTGGCCCGGGAGGAGTCGAAGACCGACTCCCTCGCCAAACTGCGTGTCTTCGCCTCCGAGGTCAGCCACTTCAGCGTCAAGAAGTCCGCGAAACTGCTGGGCCTCGGCCAGGACGCCGTGGTCTCCGTCCCCGTCGATCACGACAAGCGCATGCAGACCGTCGCGCTCGCCCGTGAACTGGAGCGCTGCCGCCGCGACGGTCTCGTCCCCATGACCGTCGTCGCCACCGCCGGCACCACCGACTTCGGCTCCATCGACCCGCTGCCCGAGATCGCCGAGCTGTGCGAGCAGTTCGGCACCTGGATGCACGTGGACGCGGCGTACGGCTGCGGTCTGCTCGCCAGCCTCAAGTACCGGGACCGCATCGACGGCATCGAGCGCGCCGACTCGGTGACCGTCGACTACCACAAGTCCTTCTTCCAGCCGGTGAGTTCGTCCGCCGTGCTGGTCCGCGACGCTACGACGCTGCGCCACGCCACCTACCACGCGGAGTACCTCAACCCGCGCCGCATGGTGCAGGAACGCATCCCCAACCAGGTCGACAAGTCCCTGCAGACCACCCGCCGGTTCGACGCGCTCAAGCTGTGGATGACCCTGCGGGTGATGGGCGCCGACGGCATCGGGCAGCTCTTCGACGAGGTATGCGACCTGGCCGTGGAGGGCTGGCAGCTGCTGGCCGCCGACCCGCGCTTCGACGTCGTCGTCGAGCCGACCCTGTCCACCCTGGTCTTCCGCTACATACCGGCGGCCGTCACCGACCCCGCCGAGATCGACCGCGCCAACCTCTACGCCCGCAAGGCCCTGTTCGCCTCCGGCGACGCGGTGGTCGCGGGCACGAAGGTCCAGGGCCGCCACTACCTGAAGTTCACCCTGCTCAACCCCGAGACGACGGCCGAAGACATCGCCGCCGTCCTCGATCTGATCGCCGGCCACGCCGAGCAGTACCTGGGAGAGTCCCTTGACCGCGCGTCCTGACAACCCGACCAGAACCCATGACTTCGTGGGCATCGGGCTCGGCCCCTTCAACCTCGGCCTGGCCTGCCTGACCGAGCCGATCGACGAACTCGACGGCGTCTTCCTGGAGTCGAAGCCCGACTTCGAGTGGCACGCCGGGATGTTCCTGGACGGCGCCCACCTCCAGACCCCGTTCATGTCGGACCTGGTCACCCTCGCCGACCCGACCTCGCCGTACTCCTTCCTCAACTACCTGAAGGAGAAGGGCCGGCTGTACTCGTTCTACATCCGCGAGAACTTCTACCCGCTGCGGGTCGAGTACGACGACTACTGCCGCTGGGCCGCGAGCAAGCTGAGCAGCATCCGCTTCAGCACGACGGTGACGGAGGTGACGTACGAGGACGACGTCTACGTCGTGAAGACCGCCGACGGTGGCGTCTTCCGCGCCCGTCATCTCGTCCTCGGCACGGGCACCCCGCCCCACATACCCGAGGCGTGCCAGGGCCTGGGCGGCGACTTCATCCACAACTCCCGCTATCTGCAGCACAAGCGGGAGCTGCAGAAGAAGGACTCGATCACGCTGGTCGGCTCGGGCCAGTCGGCCGCCGAGATCTACTACGACCTGCTCAGCGAGATCGACGTCCACGGCTACCGGCTGAACTGGGTCACCCGCTCCCCGCGCTTCTTCCCGCTGGAGTACACCAAGCTCACGCTGGAGATGACGTCGCCGGAGTACGTCGACTACTTCCACGAGCTCCCGGAGGCCACCCGCTACCGCCTCACCGCCGAGCAGAAGGGCCTGTTCAAGGGCATCGACGGCGACCTCATCAACGAGATCTTCGACCTGCTCTACCAGAAGAACCTCGGCGGCCCGGTCCCGACCCGGCTGCTCACCAACTCCTCGCTGGCCGGCGCCCGGTACGAGAACGGCACGTACACCCTGTCCTTCCGCCAGGAGGAGCAGGAGAAGGACTTCGACATCGAGTCCCAGGGGCTCGTCCTGGCCACCGGTTACAAGTACGCCGAGCCGGAGTTCCTGAGGCCCGTGCGCGATCGCCTGGTCTACGACTCCCGGGGCAACTTCGACGTCGCCCGCAACTACGCCGTCGACGTCACCGGCCGCGGCGTCTTCCTGCAGAACGCCGGCGTGCACACCCACAGCATCACCAGCCCCGACCTGGGGATGGGCCCGTACCGCAACGCGTACATCATCCGCGAGCTGCTCGGCACCGAGTACTACCCGGTCGAGAAGACGATCGCGTTCCAGGAGTTCACCGTATGAGCACCGGTACCTTCACGTTCCGCCCCCTCGACCCGCTGCAGGACGCCGAGCTCCTGCACGCCTGGGTCACCCACCCCAAGGCCGCCTTCTGGATGATGCAGGACGCGAGCCTGGTGGACGTCGAGCGCGCCTACATGGAGATCGCGGCCGACGAGCACCACCACGCGCTGTTGGGCCTCGACGAGGACGGCGTGCCCGCTTTCCTCATGGAGAAGTACGACCCCGCCCACCGCGAGCTGGTCGGCCTGTACGAGCCGCAGCCGGGCGACATCGGCATGCACTTCCTCACGCCGCCCACCGACAGGCCCGTGCGCGGCTTCACCCGGGCCGTCATCACCGCCGTGATGGCGCACCTCTTCGAGGACCCCGCGGTGCGGCGCGTCGTCGTCGAGCCGGACGTGGCCAACAAGGCCGTACACGCCCTGAACGAGGCCGTCGGGTTCGTGCCCGAGCGCGAGATCCAGAAGCCGGAGAAGAAGGCGCTGCTGAGCTTCTGCACGCGTGAGCAGTTCTCGGCCGCCATAGGAGTAGCCGTATGACCCTGTCCGACGCCGTAGCGCATCTGTCCCCCCACCGCTGGGCGCGGGCCAACCGCCTCCTGATCCGCAAGGCACTCGCCGAGTTCGCGCACGAGCGCCTCATCACGCCCGAGGCCACCGGTGCCGGCGCGTACGTCGTCCGCAGCGACGACGGCCTGACCCGCTACACCTTCACGGCGGTGATCCGCGCCCTCGACCACTGGCAGGTCGACGCCGACTCGATCACCCGCACCCGCGACGGCGCCGACCTCCCGCTCGCCGCCCTGGACTTCTTCATCGAGCTGCAGAAGTCCCTCGGCCTGAGCGAGGAGATCCTGCCGGTCTACCTGGAGGAGATCTCCTCCACCCTGTCCGGCACCTGCTACAAGCTCACCAAGCCGCAGATCCCGGTCGCGGAGCTGGTCAGGAGCGACTTCCAGACCATCGAGACCGGCATGACCGAGGGCCACCCCTGCTTCGTCGCCAACAACGGGCGGCTCGGCTTCGGCATCCACGAGTACCTGTCGTACGCCCCCGAGACCGCGAGCCCGGTCCGGCTGGTCTGGCTCGCCGCCCACCGCTCGCGTGCCGCGTTCACGGCCGGTGTCGGCATCGAGTACGAGTCCTTCGTACGGCAGGAGCTGGGCGAGGAGACCGTCGAGCGCTTCTACGGCGTCCTGCGCGACCAGGACCTGGACCCCGCCGACTACCTCCTCATCCCCGTCCACCCCTGGCAGTGGTGGAACAAGCTCACCGTCACCTTCGCCGCCGAGGTCGCCCGGCAGCACCTCGTCTGCCTGGGCGAAGGGGACGACGAGTACCTGGCCCAGCAGTCCATCCGGACCTTCTTCAACCGGACCGACCCCGCAAAGCACTACGTCAAGACGGCCCTGTCCGTCCTCAACATGGGCTTCATGCGCGGACTGTCGGCCGCCTACATGGAGGCCACCCCCGCCATCAACGACTGGCTGGCCCAGCTCATCGAGGGCGACCCGGTCCTGAAGTCCACCGGCCTGTCGATCATCCGCGAGCGCGCCGCCGTCGGCTACCGGCACCTGGAGTACGAAAAGGCCACCGACCGCTACTCGCCGTACCGCAAGATGCTGGCCGCGCTCTGGCGCGAGAGCCCGGTGCCGTCCCTCCAGGACGGCGAGTCGCTCGCCACCATGGCCTCGCTCGTCCACGTCGACCACGAGGGCGCGTCCTTCGCGGGCGCGCTGATCGAGCAGTCGGGTCTCGCGCCGACCGAGTGGCTGCGCCGCTACCTGCGGGCGTACTTCACCCCGCTGCTGCACAGCTTCTACGCCTACGACCTGGTGTTCATGCCGCACGGCGAGAACGTCATCCTGGTCCTCGAGGACGGGGTCGTGGTCCGTGCGATCTACAAGGACATCGCCGAGGAGATCGCCGTCATGGACCCGGACGCGGTCCTGCCGCCGGCGGTCGAACGGCTGCGCGTGGACGTCCCCGAGGACAAGAAACTCCTGTCCCTCTTCACGGACGTCTTCGACTGCTTCTTCCGCTTCCTCGCCGCGAACCTCGCCGCCGAGGGGATCCTGGAGGAGGACGGCTTCTGGCGGACGGTCGCGGACATCACCCGCGAGTACCAGGCGTCGGTGCCCGAACTCGCCGAGAAATTCGAGCGGTACGACATGTTCGCCCCGGAGTTCGCCCTGTCCTGCCTCAACCGCCTCCAGCTGCGCAACAACAAGCAGATGGTGGATCTGGCGGATCCGGCCGGCGCACTCCAGCTGGTGGGCCACCTGAAGAACCCCATCGCAGGGCTGTAGAGCCCCACCAGACAGGCGGGCACCCCGGAGTACGGTCCTCCGGGGTGCCCGTCGGCAGTCGGACCTACTCAGCAGGCCAAGGAACCTGAGGCGACCGGTAGTAGCTGATCCCCAACGCCTCCCACCGCGCAGCCTGCGCAGCAAGCCGCACCTTGTAGGCGTCCCAGTCATGCGTGGCAGCCGGCGACCATCCCAGCTCGGCCGCTCCCGCGAGCCTCGGGAAGGCCATGTACTCGATGTCGGCCGACTTCGTGATCGTCTCCGTCCACAGCGGCGCCTCGACACCCCGGATCGCCGAAGAAGGCGCCCCCGGAAGGTAGTTGCCCGGATCCCAGTCGTACGACCGCTTCACCTCGACCAGCCCCGCCCAGTCCAGCCCCAGCGGAGTGTCGGCGGTGTACTTCATGTCGAGGTAGATCCGGTCGGCGGGCGACAGAATCACCCCCGTCCCGCTCTGCGCCGCCTTCGCCACCTGCGCCTTCTCCTCGGCGCTGGTGGCGTCCAGCCCCCAGTACTGCGCCAGGGCCCCCCGCGAGGGGTTCGCGCCCGTCAGCTGGTGCCAGCCGACCACCGTCTTGCCGTACTCGGCGACGATGGGCTGCACCCGGTCCATGAACTTGACGTAGTCCTCGTGGCTGGTGGAGTGCGCCTCGTCGCCGCCGATGTGCAGATAGCGGCCCGGCGTGAGCGCGGCGAGCTCCCGGATCACGTCGTCGACGAAGTCGTACGTGATGTCCTTGCCGACGCACAGCGAGCTGAAGCCGACGTCGGTGCCGGTGTAGAGCGGGGGTGCGATGCCGTCGCAGTTGAGCTCGGCGTACGAGGCCAGGGCGGCGTTCGTATGGCCCGGCATGTCGATCTCCGGGACGACCTCCAGATAGCGCGCGGACGCGTACCGGACGATCTCCTGGTAGTCGGCCTTGGTGTAGAAGCCGCCGGGGCCGCCGCCGACCTGGGTCGAGCCGCCGTGGGCCGCGAGGCGCGGCCAGGAGTCGATGGCGATGCGCCAGCCCTGGTCGTCACTGAGATGAAGGTGCAGTTTGTTGATCTTGTAGAGGGCGAGTTGGTCGATGTAGCGCTTGACCTGGCCGACGGTGAAGAAGTGCCGGGAGACGTCGAGCATCGCGCCGCGCCAGCCGTAGCGCGGGCTGTCGGTGATCGTACCGCCCGCGACCAGCCAGGGGCCGGGCTGGACGGAGTCCTTCTCGACGGCCGCCGGCAGGAGTTGGCGCAGGGTCTGGACGCCGTGGAAGAGACCGGCGGGCTCGGCCGCCGTGATGGTGATGCCACCGCGACCGCTGTCGAGGCGGTAGCCCTCGGCGCCGAACGGCCCCTTGGCGAGGCGCAGTCGGACGCCACCCCGCCCGTGCGAGGTGACCGGCAGCGGATATCCGGTGGAGGGCCGCAGGACGCCCGCGAGGTACTCGCCGACGCGCCGGGCCTCGCGGGAGTCGTCGACGAGGATGCGGGTGCCGTCGGTGATGCGGTACGGGGGTCCGCCGGGCGCCACCGACGCGGGTGCGGGGACCACCCGGCCCAGGGGTATCGGCTCGCCGGGCGCCGGTGCCGCGCCCACCGTGAAGGCGCCGGCCGCCGCCACGAGCAGCAGGGATCCGAGGATCCGGGTCATACGGGGAGTCGTTCTGTGGTGCCGTCTCACATGCGCTCCCTTCAGGATTGGTAGAGACCACTCTCCCGCAGAACCGATGAAACAATCCCCCCATGGCGGAAATCATCCAGAAGGACGGCACGTGGGTCTTCGACGGCGACGCACTGCGGCTGACCCCCGGACGGGACAAGAACGTCAGCCTGTTCCGCAAGACGCTGGGTGAACTGGTCGTCCCCCTGGGCGCGTTGGCGGGGGTCTCCTTCGAACAGGGCAAGAAGGCCGGGCGGCTGCGGCTGCGCCTGCGCGACGGCGCCGACCCGCTGCTGCACGCCACCGGCGGCCGCCTGACCGAGCCGCACGACCCGTACCAACTGATCGTGGAGTCCGACCGCTACGGCGTCGCCGAGTACTTCACGGACGAGGTGCGCAACGCCCTGCTGCTGGACGAGGTGCCGGCCGACCCGGTCGACCAGTACCTGCTGCCCGGCCCCTCCGTCCCCCTGTCCTTCTCCGCCGGGGACGGCACCGCCGGCTTCGACGGCGAGCACGTCCGCCTGGAGTGGAACTGGAAGACGGAGGACGCCAAGGCCGCCGCCGGCGCCCGCTCCCTCCCGCTCACCGACATCACGGCCGTGGAGTGGCATCCGGCGGCGGGCCTGGAGAACGGCTACCTGCGCTTCACCGTCAGGAACGCGCCCACCAAGGCCCCGCCCAAGTACGACCCCAACTCCGTGGAGCTGTGGGGCTTCAAGAAGGACCCGCTGATGGCCCTGGTCGCGGCGGCGGTCCAGGCCCGTCTCCCGCATCCCACCGCTCCGGTCGCCGCGAGCGCGCCGCAGGACGACGTGGCCCAGGACCACGACGCCCTCCTGCGCCGCCTGCGCGAACTCGGCGAACTCCACCGCACGGGTGTGCTGACGGACGAGGAGTTCACGATGGCCAAGCAGGCGGTGCTCAAGCGGATGTAGCGGGCCTACTTGGCCTTGCGGGCCACCGTGAAGTGGTCGATCCGGTCGCCCGTCTCGGCGATGCCCGACACCTTCAGCCTGGCGTAGTGGCCACGCGGCGCGGGCTGGACGTCCACCCGCAGGAACGAGTAGTTGAGGTAACGCACCCGCGACCACGCGACCGTCTCGTTCTGCTTGCCGTCCTTGAGGTTCACGAAGGAGGCCACGGAGTCGACCTCGTGCTCGTGCCCCTCGTAGGAGTCCGGCGCGGAGAACGCGTACAGGCTGCGGCCCGCCGCGCCCGCGGTGACGTAGACGACGCCCTCGATCTCCGGGTACGCCGTGCCGCCGATCGGCAGCTTCTTGGCGACCTGGTCGCCCTTGATGACGTCGGTGCGCTCGTACTGGTGGTTGTGGCCGTTGATGACGAGGTCGACCTGGTACTTCTCGAACAGCGGCACCCACTCCTGTCGCACGCCGCCTTCCGAGGCGTGCGCCGTGGAGGTGCAGTACGCGCAGTGGTGGAAGAACACGACGACGAAGTCGATGTCCTTCGCGGCCCGGAAGTTCTTCAGCTGCGCCTCGAACCACTTGGTCTGGGTGCCGCCGGAGATGCCGAGGTTGGCGGGTATCTCGTACGACACGTCGTTCGGGTCGAGCGAGATGACCGCGGTGTTGCCGTAGACGAAGGAGTAGACGCCGGGCAGGTTCTTCCTGTCCGGCCCGTTGTCGGGGAGCGTGAAGCGGGCCGCCTCGCCGCCGTAGCCGTTGGGCGAGTACCAGGCCTCCATGTCGTGGTTGCCGTAACTCACCATCCACGGGACGGATTTGGCGACCGACTCGGTCTGGTACAGGAACTGGTCCCAGGTGCGCGCGTCGAAGCCGGTGTCGGACGTCTTGCCCTGGCCCGCCGGGTCGCCGTACGCGATGTCGCCGGCGTGCAGGTGGAAGACCGGGTTCTGGCCGAGGATCAGGCTGTCGTTGGCGAGCGCGTGGTAGCTGACGCCCTGGTCGCCGAAGGCGGTGAAGGTGAAGGGTGTCTTGTGGGCGGGGGCGGTGGTGAACGTGCCGAGGGTGCCGAGCAGGTGCGGGGCGGCGGGGTCGAAGCCCTGGTGGCCGACGCCGTAGTAGTACGTGCGGCCGGGGCGCAGATGGGTGAGCTTGGCGTGCAGGTAGTACTGCGTGTGGTCGCCGCTCGTGCCGACGCCGGCCGGTGTGTGGAGGGTGCGGACCTCCGCCTCGATCTTGCGGGAGAGGTCCCAGGGGTGGGCGCCGATGCGGACGTACGGCTTCTTCACGGCGACCGGGACCTGCCACGAGACGGTCATCTCGGTGCGCGGGTCGTTGCCGTAGGCGAGGTGGCGGCCGAACGGGGCGACGAGGGCGCCGTCGACGGTCTCGGTGGCAGCGGCCGTGCGCTGCGTCGGCACGGCGGCCTGTGCGGTGGCGCCCGGCACGAACGCGCCCCCCGTGACGGCGCCCAGGGTGACGGCGCCGCCTCTGATCATCGTGCGTCGCGAGAACGCGGCGCGCAGGTACTCGTGCTGCTCGGCCATGCTCATGCGGTCGGCCAGCTGCTGGGGTACTCCCATGCGAGGTATGTCCATGGCGCCACAAGGTGCTCGATGCACACATCCCCCCGCGGAACAACCGCCCAACGGACACCCATGGGCGTTCCATAACTGTCCCAAAGCCCCCCGACACAGCCTTGCCCGAAATCGGGCAGAATTCTTGCGAAGCAGCCACCCATACCTCAGGATCTACCGAGTGCACGACGACCTTGTTGATCACCTGACCCGCACCACACCCCTCAACCGGGGCGAGGCGCTGCGTGTGATCCAGGACGTGCTCGCCTACTTCGACGAGACGACCGAGGAATACGTCCGTCGCCGCCACCGCGAGCTCCAGGCCCAGGGCCTGGTGAACGCGACGATCTTCGAACGGATCGAGGCGGACCTGAAATACCGTGCGGTGGCCCCGGCGGAGCTCACGCTCCGCCAGCTGCGCCGGATCGTCTACGGCTAGGAATACGTATATATATGTGCGGAATCGTCGGATACATCGGGAAGCGTGACGTGGCGCCCCTGCTGCTGGAGGGCCTCCAGCGCCTGGAGTACCGCGGCTACGACTCGGCGGGCATCGTCGTCACGTCCCCGAAGGCGGCGGGCCTGAAGACGGTCAAGGCCAAGGGCCGGGTCCGTGACCTGGAGGCCAAGGTCCCGGCGCGCTTCAAGGGCACCACCGGCATCGCCCACACCCGCTGGGCCACCCACGGCGCCCCCTCCGACGTGAACGCCCACCCGCACCTGGACGCCGAGGGCAAGGTCGCCGTCGTCCACAACGGCATCATCGACAACGCCTCCGACCTGCGCCGCAAGCTGGAGGCGGACGGCGTCGAGTTCCTCTCCGAGACCGACACCGAGGTCCTCGTCCACCTCATCGCCCGCTCGCAGGCCGAGAAGCTGGAGGACAAGGTCCGCGAGACGCTGCGCCTCATCGAGGGCACGTACGGCATCGCGGTGATGCACGCCGACTTCAACGACCGCATCGTCGTCGCCCGCAACGGCTCGCCGGTCGTCCTCGGCATCGGCGAGAAGGAGATGTTCGTCGCCTCCGACATCGCCGCACTGGTCGCCCACACGCGGCAGATAGTGACGCTGGACGACGGCGAGATGGCCACCCTGAAGGCCGACGACTTCCGCACCTACACGACGGAGGGCACCCGTACGACGGCGGAGCCCACGACCGTCGAGTGGGAGGCCGCGTCCTACGACATGGGCGGCCACGACACCTACATGCACAAGGAGATCCACGAGCAGGCCGACGCCGTCGACCGCGTGCTGCGCGGCCGTATCGACGACCGCTTCTCCACCGTGCACCTCGGCGGCCTCAACCTGGACGCCCGCGAGGCCCGCCAGATCCGCCGCGTGAAGATCCTCGGCTGCGGCACCTCGTACCACGCCGGCATGATCGGCGCCCAGATGATCGAGGAGCTGGCCCGCATCCCCGCGGACGCCGAGCCGGCCTCGGAGTTCCGCTACCGCAACGCGGTCGTCGACCCCGACACCCTCTACATCGCCGTCTCCCAGTCCGGTGAGACGTACGACGTCCTGGCGGCCGTCCAGGAGCTGAAGCGCAAGGGTGCCCGCGTCCTGGGCATCGTGAACGTGGTGGGCTCGGCGATCGCCCGCGAGGCCGACGGCGGCATCTACGTCCACGCGGGCCCCGAGGTCTGCGTCGTCTCGACGAAGTGCTTCACCAACACGACGGTGGCCTTCGCGCTCCTCGCCCTGCACCTGGGCCGCACCCGCGACCTCTCCGTCCGCGACGGCAAGCGGATCATCGAGGGCCTGCGCAAGCTCCCCGCCCAGATCTCCGAGATCATGGAGCAGGAGGAGGAGATCAAGAAGCTGGCCGAGCAGTTCGCCGACGCCCGCTCGATGCTCTTCATCGGCCGCGTCCGGGGCTACCCGGTGGCCCGCGAGGCCTCCCTGAAGCTCAAGGAGGTCTCCTACATCCACGCCGAGGCCTACCCCGCCTCCGAGCTCAAGCACGGCCCCCTGGCCCTGATCGAGCCCGCCCTCCCGACGGTCGCGATCGTCCCCGACGACGACCTCCTGGAGAAGAACCGCGCCGCCATGGAGGAGATCAAGGCCCGCAGCGGCAAGATCCTCGCGGTCGCCCACCAGGACCAGGAGAAGGCCGACCAGACGATCGTGGTCCCGAAGAACGAGGACGAGCTGGACCCGATCCTGATGGGCATCCCGCTGCAGCTCCTCGCCTACCACACGGCGTTGGCCCTGGGCCGGGACATCGACAAGCCGAGGAACCTCGCCAAGTCGGTGACGGTCGAGTAGCGGCTTTCAAGGAACGGACCCCCCGTGTCGGCATCGAACACGGGGGGTCCGTTCTCATGTACGCCGCCAGAGCCGCTCCCCGTCCCGCTCCTCCCCCGTAACGGTCAGCCCGGCCGCCGCGGCAACCGCCGCCGAGGCCAGGTGATCGGGATGGACATACGCGGCGACCGTACGGACGCCCCGCCGCCCGAGCCGCCCGACGAGCCCCCGCGCCGCCTCCGACGCGACACCGCGCCCCTGCCACGGCGTGCCGACCACCCAGGCGATCTCCGCATCGTGTCCCCCGGTGACCGTGGCCTGGACCGTGCCCACGAGACACGACTCGGCGCGCAGCCGCAGCGCCCAGTTGCACCAGGAGACGCCCGGGTCGGGGGAGCCGGCGACGAGGCGCTCGTAGCGGGCGCGCAGGCCGGCGGCGGAGTAGGGGGCGCCACCGATGAAGCGGTGCAGCGCCGGGTCCGACAGGACGACGGCCATCTCCGCGGCGTGCTCGACGCGCAGTGGGAGGAGATCGAGCCGGTCGGTGGGGATGGGCTCTGCGCATAGACGGGGCATACGGAAAATGATTCAGCCGGTGACTTCATTTCTGAAGTCACCGGCTGATCGGTGAGGGTGAGTGACGGGACTCGAACCCGCGGCATCCTGGACCACAACCAGGTGCTCTACCAGCTGAGCTACACCCACCATGACCGGTTGTAGGACTTCCGTGGAGTCCCCTACCGGCCGAGAAAAAGTGTACAGGGTCCGAAGGGGTGCTCGCGCACGCCTTTTGCGGCGCCCCTGCGTGACCCTCTCTCACACCTACTGAGCAGGCAGGACGTGCTTCGCCGCGATCGACTTCGCGGTGTCGGAGTCGGGGCCGGGCTGCGGTACGAAGATGGCCTCGCGGTAGTAGCGGAGTTCGGCGATGGACTCGCGGATGTCGGCGAGGGCCCGGTGGTTGCCGTTCTTCTCGGGGCTGTTGAAGTAGGCCCGCGGGTACCAGCGGCGGGCCAGCTCCTTGACCGAGGAGACGTCGACGATCCGGTAGTGGAGGTAGTCCTCCAGCGTCGGCATGTCGCGCAGCAGGAAGCCGCGGTCCGTGCCGACGGAGTTGCCGCACAGCGGGGCCTTGCCGGGTTCCTTCACGTGCTCGCGTACGTACGCCAGGACCTGCTCCTCGGCGTCCGCCAGCGTCGTGCCGCCGGCCAGCTCGGCGAGCAGCCCGGACGCGGTGTGCATCTGACGCACCACCTCCGGCATCGTCTCCAGCGCCTGCTCCGGCGGGCGGATGACGATGTCCACTCCCTCGCCGAGGACGTTCAGCTCGGAGTCGGTGACGAGGGCGGCAACCTCGATGAGCGCGTCGTCGGACAGCGAGAGGCCGGTCATCTCGCAGTCGATCCACACCATGCGATCGTTCATGCGACCACCCTAAAGCTGACGTCCGCTTTTGGGATGCCCGGCGTTGCAGCCGACCCGCACTGGGGACTGCCGCCCCCAGACCCCCGCTTCGGCCCTGAGGGGGCCTCGTCCTCAAACGCCGGACGGGCTGAGTCGGTCAGCCCGCCCGGCATTACAAGGTCACGACCCGCTGCGCTGCCCCGGCAGGCTCGCCCGGCTCGCCGCATACGCCTCGCGGCCGTTGTCCGACGCCACCGACAGGGGCCCGGACGTGCCCACCGGTGCCGGGGTGCGGCGGGTCTGGAGCGGGACGGGGCCGCCCTCCGGGTACGCCGGGGGCGGTGGGCCCTGCGGCGCCGGGCCCGGGCCGGCCGTGGGCTCCGGGTCCACCGGCCGGTCGCCCTGGGGGCGCCGCGCACGGTACGCCGCCCGGTACGCGGCCGGTGACGAGCCGAGCTGGCGCCGGAAGTGGCCGCGCAGCGCCACCGGCGAGCGGAAGCCGCAGCGGCCCGCGACCTCGTCCACCGAGTAGTCCGACGTCTCCAGCAGGCGCTGCGCCTGCAGCACCCGCTGGGTGATCAGCCACTGCAGCGGGGCGCTCCCGGTCAGGGACCGGAAACGGCGGTCGAAGGTCCGGCGCGACATGTACGCGCGCGCAGCCAGCGTCTCCACGTCGAACTGCTCGTGGAGGTGTTCCAGCGCCCAGGCGACGACCTCGGCCAGCGGGTCGGCGCCGATCTCCTCCGGTAAAGACCGATCGAGGTAGCGCTCCTGACCGCCGGACCGGCGCGGCGGGACCACCAGACGGCGGGCCAGGGCCCCGGCCGCCTCGTTGCCGTGGTCCGTCCGCACGATGTGGAGACAGAGATCGATTCCGGCCGCCGTACCCGCCGACGTCAGTACGTCCCCGTCGTCCACGAAGAGTTCTCGTGGATCCACGTGCACCGACGGATAGCGCTTGGCCAGCGTCGGTGCGTACATCCAGTGTGTCGTCGCCGGGCGGCCGTCCAGCAGGCCGGCCGCGGCGAGGACGAAGGCGCCGGTGCACAGCCCGACTATGCGGGCGCCTTCCTCGTGCGCCCGGCGCAGTGCGTCGAGCGCCTCCTCCGGCGGCGGCGAGGTGATCGAGCGCCAGGCAGGCACGACGACCGTGCCCGCCCGCGATATCGCCTCCAGGCCATGTGGTGCCGAGAGTTCCAGGCCCCCTGTGGTCCGCAGTGGGCCTTCCTCGCCGCCGCACACCAGCAAGCGGTAGCGCGGCACGCCGGCGTCCTGGCGGTCAATCCCGAACACCGACAGCGGTATGGAACTCTCGAAGATGGGGCCGCCGCTGAACAGCAGCACCGCGACGATCTCCTTGCGACGTCGCCCGGAAAGCTTCCGGGCCGCGGCTTCCGGCGCGGCAGTGGAGTCGTGGCTCATACTGCTAAGCCCCCCTCGGTGGTCGCGGCTCCTCGGTTGTGTCGCTCCTGCACGTTTCCCCTCGGTCCTGCACGAGTCCCCCGCCGTAGACAGTCAAGATCGAATCTACTGTGTCGCGTCGTGCCGCAGTGGCCGGTTCGGCACTCGGCACATTGTCGACTTGGCAACTTGGCGTGAAGCATTCGATCACGAAGCGTTGCACTCGCGGGCCGTGCAGGGAAGTGCGCCTTGTCGCAGTGGCCAATCCACGTAGGGTGCGCAGACCCCCTGAGGCCCTTTCCGTGCAGGTGGAACGGGGGGTGGAGGGTGTTCTGGACGGGGAATGCATGGACGCCGGAAGTTGGCTGAAAAGCAACGTCCCCGTGCGCGGAAACCGGTCAGCCGACCGGTGTATTTCCCCCAGTGTGACGTCCGCCTCGGTGGGCCCCGGTTCCGGTCCTGTGGTGGCGTCCGCGTCGCGAGGGCGACGGGCCGGTGCGTTCGTCGTCCTTCATGCGCGCCGCGCCGCGTTCCGATTCGCGCAGCAGCAGCCGACAGACCGCCGTCACGGCCGCGAGGCCGAGGGCCGTGCCGGTGGCGCCGGCCAGCGAGGTGCCGTACCAGAGGAGGACCACGGGGACCAGGACGCAGGAGAAGACGGCCCACCGGACCACGATGGCGCTGTCTTCGTACGGGGTGCGGGGTCCTGGCATGAGTGCGTGCTCCCTGGGCTCCCTCGGGGGTGGATCACGGGGATCAACGCCCGTTCGAGCGGTCGGTCACTGGGGGCACGGTGACGAGCGCGGTCGTGGGGGCGAGTGAATCCTGTGCAAACCGCCTGTACACCGCAGCAACCATTGCGTTACGGGCGTCCCCTCGTGCATGCTCCCTGGAACCCGCGCCGACCGGGCGCGGGGATCTGGGTTAAGGAGGCGTGCCGCCGTACCCTTGGGGTATGGGGTTGGGAAGACCATTCCCGGACACAGCTCCGCCGCAGACTGCTGCATCCGTCAGCGAGCCCCGCTCGCGGGCCCACCCATAAAGGATCAATACGCCGAGACAGCCATGGCCGGTCACGAATTCTTCGAACCCGCGGACCGCAAGCGGCCGGTCGCCGACCCCACGGCGGCCGATCCCCTGGCGGCGGAAGAGCCACGCCAGTCCTGCGACCCCGCCTTCAAGCACGGCGTCGTCGTCGGCTTCGACGGCTCCACCTCCAGTGAGCGCGCCCTCGCGTACGCCATCGGCATGGCCCATCGCTCCGGGTCGGGCCTGATCATCGTCCACGTCGCCAACCGGCTGCCCACCACGGTGTGGGCGGGCTGCGAGCCGCCGGTCTTCGTGGACGTGCCGGACCACCGCACCGAGGTGCTCGGCCTCGAACTCGCCTGTGCCGACTACCTCGCCGAGGTGCCCTGGATCCTCGTCGAGCGCGGCGGCGACATCTGCCACGAGCTCGAAGAGGTCGGACGGGAGTACGAGGCGGACGCGATCGTCGTCGGCTCCACGCACGGCATCGTCGGACGGATCTTCGGGTCCGTGGCCGGGCGGCTGGCCAAGCGCGCCAAGCGTCCCGTCGTTGTCATTCCGTAACTCGCCGTCGTCCCAGGTGAGATGAGCCGTTCGGGACGCCGTGCCCCTTCCCGCGGTGCGCGAATTCACTCGCGAATTTACTCACGCGTAGAGGTGTTTGTGCCCTTGTGAAGGGCATATAACGCTCACCGCACAACTGCACATGCAAGAAGGGAGCCCGCCGTGGACAACGACGTCTCTGCGGGAAGCGGAATCACCACCGTGGTCGGCCGACTCGCCCTGGGCATCACCCTGTTGGCCTTCGGGCTGGGGTACACCGACGTGATCGACGGTGTCTCGGCTGCTGACGCCGTATCAATCGCCCAGTACGTGGGCGGCATAGCCCTCTTCGTCGCCGGCCTGATGGCCCTCCGCGACCGTGACGGCGCGAACGGGACCGCGTTCGTGGCGCTCGGCGCCTTCTGGTTCACCTGGGCCGTCTCCTCGGACGCGGCGGTCTCCGACAACGCGGCGGGGCTCTTCCTGCTGCTGTTCGCCCTGGTGGCGCTGTCCCTCACCCTCGCCGGTGGTGACCAGCTCGGTCAGGGCGCGTACGGGTTGTTCTTCGTTGCCCTGCTGCTCATGGCGATCGCCGCCTTCGCCGACAACGACGGGCTGACCAAGGTGGGTGGCTGGTTCGCCGTGGCGGCGGGTGCGGTGGCTTGGTACGCAGCGACTGCGGCTCTGGCCCATTGGCCGACGGCCCTTCCGCGACGCGCTGCCGGCCGGGGAGTGACGGCCACCGGTTAGCTGCGCAGGCCGGGGAGTTGGGCGGCTTCCCGGCGTTCAGAGACGGACCCCCCCCGTGAAAGGTGGCATCACGTGGGGGTCCGTCCTTGTTCGTCGGCCTCTGCGGGTGTGTGGGGGCTTGTCGCGCAGTTCCCCGCGCCCCTTGGGGCGTCAGCGGAACCGTTGGCCGTCCAAGGCTCGCGTCCCCGCGGCGCAGGCCTGCCTCAGTTCGGTGAGTTCGGAGGGCGGCAGTCTTCGGGCCGAGCCGCGGCGGGTGAGGTCGAGTGTCTCGGATGCGGTGCGCAGCCACTGTGGCGCGGGGTCTACGCCGATGAACTCGGCCAGGCGGGTGAGTTCTTCGGCCGGGTTGTCGAGGAGGTCCTCGTAGGCGAGGGTGGTGCGCCGGTCGGTGGGCAGGCGGGTGAGGAACTCCGTGCCCTCGGTGACGAGTTCGGACCACAGGGCGCCGAACCTGCGCAGGGGAAGGTCCCGGTCGCGTACGAGGGCAGGGTCGAAGCGTTCGGCGAGCAGCGGTGCCAGGTCCGCGGGGAGGGCGCGCACATGATCCTCGGTCAGGTCGGCGAAGCTGTCGATGCCGGCTCGTTCCTTGATCTCGCGCAGCAGCAGGATCGTGCGGTACCCGGGGTGGCGGCTCATGGACAGGGCGCAGTCCGGTCCGTCTCTGAACAGGTGCACGAACCTCGCGTCCGGGAACGTATCGCGCAGCCCTGGCGCCCAGCCGGTCGAGTAACCGGACCGCTCCACGACGGCGGTGCGCCCGAACCGCCCGCAGAGCAGGTCGAACAGCGCCCGGTGGTGCTCGGCGGCGGTGCGCTCGGGCCAGCGGACCACCGCCGTGGCGAGCTCGTCGAGAAGCCCGTCCGGGTCGTCGGTGAGGTGCGGCAGCACCATCAGGGAGAGCGCGGGAATGCCGGTGGTCCGCCCCGTGTATCTGCCGGGGCGGCGCGTGTAGAGGAACTCCGGCAGCGGCAGCCCGCTGCGGATCATCCGCTCGAAGTGCGGGGCGGGCCGGAAGAGCGCCTGCCAGAACTCCTCACCGGTCACCTTGCCCTCGGGGAAGGCGGCGTCGCCCACGGAGGCCATGAACTCGTTGAGGCTCAGGACGTCCGGGTGGGCGTTGAGAATGCGCGACAGCGCGGTCGAGCCGCTGCGCCCCGTACCGATGACGAAGGTCAAGGAACGCATGGTCAGCCTCCGAAAACGCCTCAGCCACGGGCATCCCGCTGGTCGACTTCCTTCAACACCGCGGCGACGGTGGCGAAGTCGTTGTCCACGTGAAGCACGGCGTGGCCATGGTGGACCGCAGTGGCGCACACCAGCAGATCAACAGCCCCCGCGGCGCGATGCTGCCCGTACTGGGTGAGCTTGTACTGAGCCGTGTCGACCCAGCGCCACGCGCTCTTCGGAACCGGCGAGAGATGGCACAGGGCATCCAACTCGTCGGCCAGTTCGTCGCGGTGGGCAGGGCCCGTGGCGGAATACAGGAACTCGGTGCGCGTGGGCTCGCAGATGTGGAAGGCGCCCGCGGCGATGTGCCCTTCCCAGGCACGCAGCGCGCCGGGCGTGCGGAACAGATGCCACAGCGCCGAGGTGTCCAGGAGGTAGGTGATCACTCGAAGGCCGCCCGACGCGCCCGCTTGGCGTCGTCATGGGCCGCCGCCGCCGCATCGAACTCGCCACGCTCGCCACGTGCCGCCAGCCTCTCGGCGGCCTCGAGACGCCTCACGCGCGCGACGTAGTCCCGCAGGGCGGCGTTCACCGTGTCCTTCTTGGTCGTGGAGCCCATGAGTCGCATCGCCTCGGCGAGCGCCTCGTCGTCCAGATCGATCTGGGTCACGCTCATCTCGCCCACCTCCATGTCCGCGATGTACATGAACAGTGTACGTCACCAACATTGAAGGAGCTCTCACGACGACGCCCGGCTCACCAGCTCCGTAGCCAGCACCACCTGCGGCCGCTCCAGCCCCCGCGACACCGCCGGCCGGCGGTCCGCGATCTCGCTGAGGAGGAGGTCCAGCATCCGGCGGCCCATGTCCTCGATGGGCTGGCGGACGCTGGTCAGGGGCGGGTCCATGTGGCGGGCGATGGCGGAGTCGTCGTAGCCGACGAGGGCCACGTCGTCGGGGATACGGCGGCCCGCCTCGCGCAGGGCGTGGCGGACGCCCGCCGCCGTCACGTCCGACGCCGCGAAGACCGCGTCCAGGTCGGGGCGGCGCGCGAGCAGGGCCTGCGTCGCCCGGGCGCCGCCCTCCTCCGTGAAGTCGCCCGGCTCGATCAGCGCCTCGTCCACCTCGTGCCCGGCGTCCCGCAGGGCGTCGCGGTAGCCGTCGACGCGGCGCTGGGCGCCGTAGACGTCGAGGCGGCCGGTGATGTGGGCGATCCGGGTGCGGCCGCGGGCCAGCAGATGCTCGACGGCCGAGCGGGCGCCGCCGTAGTTGTCGGAGTCCACCGAGGTCAGCGTCTCCGTGGCCGACCTGGGGCCGCTGATCACCGCCGGGATCTCCAGCTGGGCCAGCAGGTCCGGCAGCGGGTCGTCCGCATGGACCGAGACCAGGAGCACGCCGTCCACCCGGTGCGCCGCCAGGTACTGGGCCAGGCGACGTCGCTCCCGGTCGCTGCCCGCGAAGATCAGCAGCAGCTGCATCTCGGTGTCGGCGAGCGCGGCGCCCACGCCCTTGACCATGTCCGAGAAGTACGGCTCCGCGAAGAAACGCGTCTCCGGCTCGGGCACGACCAGCGCGATCGCGTCCGTGCGGTTCGCCGCCAGGGCCCGGGCCGCCGTGTTGGGGACGTAGCCGAGCTCCGCGACCGCCGCCTCCACCGCGGCGCGGGTCGCGTCGCTGACGCGGGGCGAACCGTTGATCACCCGGGAGACGGTGCCGCGGCCGACGCCCGCGCGCGCCGCCACCTCTTCGAGGGTGGGCCGGCCGCCGCTCCGGCCCCGCGTTCCGTGGGTTGCCATGGGCTCCGCCTTCCCCGCCGTTCCTTACGCTGGCCTGGAATCTAACAGCCCCGTCCGCTGCAGTGCCCCCACCTGGGGGCAGCCGCCCCCGGACCCCCGCTTCGGTCCCCGAGGGGCCCGTCCTCGATCGCCCCCGGACGGACTCGGCCGAGTCCAGTTAACGGCCCGATAACTGAACGCATCTCTCCGCGCCGATGCCCTTGACACCCCCGCCCGGACCGACGACCCTTCAACACATCACTTGTGGGAGCGCTCCCACAGTACCTGACACATACACATCCCGCACGTTCCCCGCCCGAGCCGCAGCGATGCATCATGACGTTTCAACGGGCCCAACAATGCCGTTGGCCGGGGGGTCGGCACGTCAGGCAACAGGAGGACGCAATGCGCACGAGTACCCGCGGGTCCCGCAGGCTGATGGCCCTCGCGGCCGTCGCCGCGCTGACGACGGGGCTGCTGGCCGGCTGCGCCGAGGACTCGGACGACGGCTCCGCGAACGACGGCGGTGGCAACGGCGGCGGTGGCAAGACCACCCTCACCATCGGCACGTTCGGCACCTTCGGCTACAAGCAGGCCGGCCTCTACGACGAGTACATGAAGCTGCACCCCGACATCTCCATCAAGGAGAACGTCACCACCCGCACCGACGTCTACTGGCCCAAGGTCCTCACCCGCCTGCAGGCCGGCTCCGGTGCCGACGACATCCAGGCCATCGAGGTCATGAACATCACCGAGGCCGTGGAGACACAGGCCGACAAGTTCGTGGACCTCGGCAAGGAGGTCGACAAGTCGCAGTGGCTGGACTGGAAGAACCAGCAGGCCACCACGAAGGACGGCAAGCAGATCGGGCTCGGCACCGACATCGGCCCGATGGCGATCTGCTACCGCAAGGACCTGTTCGAGAAGGCCGGCCTGGAGACCGACCGCACCAAGCTCGCCGAGCAGTGGAAGGGCGACTGGGGCAAGTACGTCGACCTGGGCAAGCAGTACATGAAGAAGGCGCCGAGCGGCACCAAGTTCGTGGACTCGGCCTCCTCCGTCTACAACGCGGCCCTCGGCGGGGCGCCCGAGCGCTACTACAAGGACGACGGCACCGTCGACTGGGACAAGTCGGAGGGCGTCAAGAAGGCCTGGGACGTCGCCATGGACGTGGCGACCAGCAACATGTCGGCGAAGCTGAAGCAGTTCGACAAGCCGTGGGACCAGGGCTACGCCAACGGCACCTTCGCCACGGTGGCCTGCCCGGCCTGGATGATCGGCTACATCCTGGAGAAGTCCGGTGACGCCGGCAAGGGCAAGTGGGACGTGGCGGCGGCGCCGACCGCGGCCAACTGGGGCGGTTCCTTCCTGGGCGTGCCGACGTCGGGCAAGCACCAGAAGGAGGCCATCGCGCTGGCGAAGTGGCTGACCGCGCCCGAGCAGCAGGCGAAGGTGTTCGCCAAGCAGGCCAGCTTCCCGTCGACCCCGTCGGCGTACTCGTCCCTGAAGCCGGCGGCCGCCACCACGGAGTACTTCTCGAACGCGCCGATCACGGAGATCTTCTCGGCCTCCGCGAAGACCATCCCGTCCCAGTACTTCGGCATCAAGGACCAGCCGATCAACACCGCGCTGACCGACATCGGCATCCTCCAGGTCGAGCAGAAGGGCAAGACCCCCGACGAGGGCTGGGACGCCGCGTCCAAGGAGATCAAGGACGTGCTCGGCCAGTGACCAGCCCCAAGCAGGCCCTCGCGCATCACGCGTCGAGCGCCGACGCCGCGCCCGGTGAGCAGCCGGGCGCGGCCGGCCGCGCGCACGGTCGCGGTACGCCTCCGCCGGGGAGCGATTCCTGGCGGAGCCGGCTGTACCGCTGGGACATGAAGGCGTCGCCGTACGCCTTCATCGCCCCCTTCTTCATCGTCTTCGGGGCGTTCTCACTCGTCCCGCTGCTCTACACGGCTTGGTACTCGCTGCACAACGTGCAGTTGTCGAACCTGGACGGCCAGACCTGGGCCGGCCTGGACAACTTCCAGAACCTGCTGTCCTCGGACTTCTTCTGGAACGCGCTGTGGAACACCTTCACCATCGGTGTGATCTCCACGGTGCCGCAGCTGCTGATGGCGATCGGCCTGGCGCACCTGCTGAACTACAAGCTGCGCGGTTCGACCGTGTGGCGCGTCGTGATGCTCACTCCGTACGCCACCTCGGTGGCGGCGGCGACGCTGGTGTTCGTGCTGCTGTACTCCTGGGACGGCGGCATGATCAACTGGCTGCTGGACTTCGTCGGCATCGACCCGGTCAACTGGCGTGAGTCCGACTGGGGTTCGCAGTTCGCGGTGTCGTCGATCGTGATCTGGCGGTGGACGGGCTACAACGCGCTGATCTACCTGGCGGCGATGCAGGCCATCCCGGCCGACCTCTACGAGTCCGCGGCGATCGACGGCGCCAACCGCTGGCAGCAGTTCCTGCACGTCACGATCCCGCAGCTGCGGCCGACGATCCTGTTCACCGTGGTCGTCTCGACGATCGGCGCGACCCAGCTCTTCGGTGAGCCCCTGCTGTTCGGCGGGGTGAGCGGTTCGAAGGGCGGTTCAGAGCACCAGTACCAGACGCTCGGCCTGTACATGTACGACCAGGGCTGGATCATCGGCAACCTGGGCAAGGCTTCCGCGATCGCCTGGACGATGTTCCTGCTCCTGCTGATCGTCGCCGTGATCCAACTGCTGGTCTCCCGACGGCTGAGGAAATCCCAATGAGCACTACTGAACTGACGCTCCCTCAGGCGAAGCGGGACAAGAGGCCCCGGCGCGAGCGGCGGCGGGTGATGGGCGCGGGCAAGCAGCTGCACGCCGGCCCGGTCACCTACGTCGTGCTGAGCGTCTTCGCGCTGGTGTCGCTGGCCCCGCTGGTGTGGACGGCGATCGCGGCCTCGCGCACCGACCGGCGACTGGCTCAGACTCCGCCGCCGCTGTGGTTCGGCGGGAACCTGTTCAAGAACATGGAACGGGCGTGGGAGGAGGGCGGGCTCGGCACCGCGATGTTCAACACCACGTTCGTCGCGGCCACGATCACCATCAGCACGGTGCTGTTCGCCACCCTCGCCGGTTTCGCCTTCGCCAAGCTCCGCTTCCGGTTCTCCGGTCTTCTGCTGATGCTGACGATCGGCACGATGATGATCCCGCCGCAGCTGGCCGTCGTACCACTGTATCTGTGGATGGCGGACCTCGGCTGGTCGAACCAGCTCCAGACGGTGATCCTGCCGACGCTGTGCACGGCCTTCGGTACGTTCTTCATGCGGCAGTACCTGGTGCAGGCGCTGCCGACCGAGCTGATCGAGGCGGCGCGGGTGGACGGCGCGAGCAGTCTGCGGGTCGTCTGGCACGTGGTCTTCCCGGCGGCCCGGCCCGCGATGGCCGTCCTGGGCCTGCTGACCTTCGTGTTCGCCTGGAACGACTTCCTGTGGCCGATCATCGCCCTGAACCAGGAGAACCCGACCGTGCAGGTCGCCCTCAACTCCCTCGGCACCGGCTACGTCCCCGACCAGGCGGTGATCATGGCGGGCGCCCTGCTCGGCACGCTGCCGCTGCTGATCGCGTTCCTGCTGTTCGGCAAGCAGATCGTGGGCGGCATCATGCAGGGCGCGGTCAAGGGCTGACGCGCGCCCGCTCCGCCCCGGCCGTACGACTCCGGGGGCCGGGTCACCGCCGCCTCGGCCCCTGCACCACCCCTGCACCGCCCCTTCCCCCCTCTACCCGTCGGTCTCCACGACCCCCAATGGGAGCGCTTCCATGCCTGAGCCCATGTCCTCCGTGTCCTTTCCCCCCGCCTTCCTCTGGGGCGCCGCGACATCCGCGTACCAGATCGAGGGAGCGGTGCGGGAGGGCGGCCGTACGCCGTCCATCTGGGACACCTTCAGCCATACGCCGGGCCGGACGGCCGGCGGCGAGCACGGTGACATCGCTGTCGACCACTACCACCGCTACCGCGAGGACGTGGCGCTGATGGCCGAGCTCGGCCTGACCGCGTACCGCTTCTCGGTCTCCTGGCCGCGTGTGCAGCCCACGGGCCGCGGCCCGGCGGTGCAGGTGGGCCTGGACTTCTACCGCCGTCTGGTGGACGAACTGCTGGCCCACGGCATCAAGCCCGCCGTCACCCTCTATCACTGGGACCTGCCGCAGGAGCTGGAGGACGCGGGCGGCTGGCCGGAGCGCGACACGGCGTACCGGTTCGCGGAGTACGCGCAGATCGTCGGCGAGGCGCTCGGCGACCGCGTGGAGCAGTGGATCACGCTCAACGAGCCCTGGTGCAGCGCGTTCCTCGGCTACGGCTCGGGCGTGCACGCGCCCGGCCGCACGGAGCCGGTGGCCACACTGCGGGCGGCCCACCACCTGAACCTGGCGCACGGCCTCGGCGCGTCGGCCCTGCGCTCGGTGATGCCGGCCCGCAACTCGGTGGCGCTCAGCCTCAACTCCGCGGTGGTGCGGCCGCTGTCGCAGGACCCGGCGGACCTGGCTGCGGCCCGCAAGATCGACGACCTGGCCAACGGGATCTTCCACGGCCCGATCCTGCACGGGGCGTACCCGGAGTCGCTGTTCGCGGCGACGGAGCCGGTGACGGACTGGTCGTATGTCCTGGACGGCGACCTGGCGGCGATCAACCAGCCGTTGGACGCGCTGGGCCTGAACTACTACAGCCCGTCGCTGGTCTCGGCGGCGGAGCCCGATGCCGACGGCCCGAGGGCCGACGGCCACGGGGCGAGCGAGCACAGCCCCTGGCCGGCCGCGGACGACGTCGCCTTCCACCAGACGCCGGGCGACCGCACGGAGATGGGCTGGACGGTCGACCCGACCGGCCTGCACGAGCTGATCATGCGCTACACGCGGGAGGCTCCGGGTCTGCCGCTGTACATCACCGAGAACGGCGCGGCCTACGACGACAAGCCCGACGCCGACGGCCGCGTCCACGACCCGGAACGCATCGCCTACCTGCACGGCCACCTCGCGGAGCTCCGCCGCGCGATCACCGACGGCGCCGATGTCCGCGGCTACTACCTGTGGTCCCTGTTGGACAACTTCGAGTGGGCGTACGGCTACGAGAAGCGGTTCGGGGCGGTGTACGTCGACTACTCGACGCTCGTTCGGACGCCGAAGTCGAGTGCGTACTGGTACGGGGAGGCGGCCCGGACGGGCGCGCTGCCGGCGCTGGAGCCGGGGATGTAGCGCAGGGGTCCCGGTGGGGGCGCGGCACGCTGAGGGGACGTGCCGCGCCCCGCGGTGCTCCCGGAACGAGTGGAGATCACTACGCTGATCGGGTGCTCTCATACGACGAGTTGACGCCGCCGGAGCGTGAGTTGTGGAACGCCTGTCCGGAGGGGCGCCAGGTGGACCTGCGCCCGGACGGGCCGGGGGACGACCGTCCGGCCGACGGTGCGCAGTGGGGGCCCGAACGCACCGTGCGGGCGGCAGTGATCGCGGCGCTGCTCCTGGGTGCGCACAGCGGGGAACCGGGCGCCGTCGCCTGTCTGAGACTGACCGGCGCGCGGATCACCGGGCCCCTCGATCTCGCCGGTGCGCAGATCGGTCACGCCCTCTGGCTCGCAGGGTGCTGGTTCGAGGAACGCATAGACCTCTTCGGGGCGTCCACGCAGTCGATCGCGATCGTGGGCAGTCGCATCCCCGGCCTCGAAGCCGGTTCGGCCCGCGTCGAGGGAACCTTCGACCTGCGCAGCTCTCTCGTGGAGGGCGCCACGGCCTCGCCCTACCACGGCACCGTCACCGCCCTGTCGCTGATCAACGCCCGGATATCCGGCGCCATGATCCTCAACGGGGCCCGGATCGACGCGCCCGGCGGATGGGCGGTGAGTGCCGGTGGACTGGTCATGGAGGGGGGCGTCTTCTGCCGGGGCGGCTTCGTCGCGCGAGGTGAAGTGCGGCTGCTGGGCGCGCAGTTGCCCGGTGGGCTGTTCATGGCGGGGGCTCGCCTGGAGAGTCCCGGTCCACGTGGAGTGGCGTTGGCGCTGGACAGCGCGGTGGCGTCGACGCTCGACTTCTCGCGGGAGTTCACCGCGAACGGGACCGTGCGGCTCCGGGGCAGCCGGGTCTCGGACAACCTGACCTTCGAGGGGGCCGTCCTGAACGGGCCGCCCGACGGGGACGGCCCGGCCGTGGTCGGGATGCTGATGCAGGCCGTCGACTTCGACTTCACGCTCGCCCGACCGCCGTCCGGCCCGGTGGATCTGCGGGGCGCGCAGGTGTCGTACCTCCACGAAGGCGAGCACAGCTGGCCGGACGTGGTGGAGCTGGACGGCTTCGTCTACGGCTCCATCAAAGTGGCCGACGCGGACGGGACCGGCGAGCGCCGGGAGGCGGTCGGGCCGCGGGACTCCGTCGCCCGCCGCCTCGCGTGGATACGGCGCAGCCCGGGCTACGGCCCGCAGCCGTACGAGCAGTTGGCGAGCTGGTACCGCACGGTCGGCCACGACGACGACGCCCGCCGGGTCCTCCTGGCCAAGCAGCGCCACCGCCGCCGCACCCTGCGCCCCGCCGCCCGGGCCTGGGGCCATCTGCTCGACGCGGCCGTCGGCTACGGCTACCGCCCCTGGCTGGCCGGCGTCTGGCTGCTGGCGCTGACCCTGCTGGGCACCCTCGTCTTCCGCACGCACTCCCCCACACCGGTGAAGCCGGACGAGGGCGCCCCGTTCCAGCCCTTCGTCTACACGCTCGACCTCCTGATCCCCATCGGCGGTCTGGGCCAGCGCACGTCCTGGTACTGGACGGACGACGGTGTGCAGTGGCTGGCCTATGCGCTGATCGCCCTGGGCTGGGTGCTGACGACGGCCGTCATCGCGGGCGTGACCCGCGCCCTGCAGAAGAACTGACCACGGCCGCAGTGCCGATGCGCGCCCCGGCCGGATGGGGGAAGCCGGCCGGGACGCGCTCCCCCGTTGTCCCGAGGGCGGCCTGCGTCACTTGTAGGCCGCGAACGCCTTCGAGAACGCGAACTTGTCCTGGTCGATGGAGCTGCAGGTCGCGTCGGCCGAGGGCTTCGGGCCGCCCGCGCAGGCCTTGTCCCGGGTCGCCGACCACATCGACAGCCAGCCGAGGCCCTTGGACTTGGCGAAGTTCACCAGCTGGGTGGCGTCGTCGACCTTGAAGATCTCGGACGCCACGTCGTTGACGCCGATCATCGGGGTGACGGCGACCGTCTTCCAGGCCGCGCTGTCGGAGCGGCCGAGCACGCTCTTGACCTGGGCCTGGGTGGCGGTGGCCGCCTGCTCGGCGTAGGTGCCCATGTCGCCGCTGTACGCGGGCCCGTAGTCCATCGCCATGATGTTGACGGTGTCGATCTTCACGCCGTTCTGCTTGGCGTCGGCGAGGAGGTCGACGCCCGGCTGGGTCAGGCCCTCCGGCATGACGGGGAGGGTGAAGGAGACGTCCAGGCCGGGGTGCTGCCGCTGCAGCTTGGCTATCGCCTGGGCGCGGCGGGTGTTGGCCGCCTTGTCGGGCAGTGCGCCGCCCTCGACGTCGAAGTCCACCTTGGTCAGCTTGTACGCGTCCACGGCCTTGCCGTACGCCGACGCCAGCGCGTCCGCCGACGAGCACGTCGTGGCCAGCTCGCTGCCGGACGCGCCGCCGAAGGAGACCCGGACGTCGCCGCCCTTGGCGCGCAGGTCGCCGATCTGCGCGGCCACCGCGTCACTGGCCAGGTCCGTCACGCCGCCCCACTTCGGGGTGCAGCCGCCGCCGTCGGTGACGAAGGCGAGGTTGTAGTCCTTGACGCCCGTCGCCTGCGCGCTCGCCAGGAGGTCGAAGGCCGGGTAGAGGGAGGTGTCGATGTACGGGGCGAAGCCGGCGGTGGCGCCCGTTCCGGTGCCGGGGGTCTCCGACGGCTTGGCGGTCGGGGTCGAGGTCGGGGTCGGGCTCTGGGTGGGGGGCGCGCTCTGGCTGGGGGTGGCCGTCGGCTTCGGGGTGGCGGACGCGGTGGACGTCGGCCGGCCGCTCGGCTCGGGCGTCGCGCTGTCGTCCGCGGAGCACTTCGCGTCGTCGATCAGACAGCCCGTCGGCGCGCCCGTGCCGTTGACGACGAAGCCGACCGTGACCGACTCACCGGCGGCCAGCCCGTCCTTGTCCCACTTCGGCGGCGTGACGGTGACGTGCTGTCCGCTCACGCTCGACTCGGCGTTCCACAGCGAGCTGAGCTTCGAGCCCGCCGGCAGGTCGAACTCGAGCGTCCAGTCCTTGTCCCTCTGACCGTTGTTGTTGGTGACGACGTACTGGGCGGTGTAACCCGTCGACCACTCGCTCGTCTTCGTGTACGCCGCGCCGATTCCGGCCGCCTGGGCAGTACCGGTGAACACGATCGCGCCGCCTCCGACCACGGCCGCGGCCACCAGGCCGCCGATCGCCTTGTTCCTGCCACTGACCTTGCGCCGGTGTGTCCTCATCGCGTGCCTGCCTTCGCTGTTCACCAAGGGGGTGGGGATGCGGCAGCACGCTAGCGATCCCGAATCGGGCAAAGCGCCTGATCCGGGCGGCAGTTGGGGACCTTAGGGTGCGCTTAAGGGAGAGATCGGGGACGGTTAAAGGTCGAGACCAATTTGCCGGGACGGCGCCGGCGAACCGACCCCCGATGCCCCCTGCGCACCGGTGCTCTCCCGTCCAGCTGGATCCAGATCCGCACCTCGGTCCCGCCGAGCACCGACGACCCGATCCGCACGTCCCCGCCCGTCGACTCCGCGAGCCGCCGCACGATGTCCAGCCCGAGACCGGTCGACCCGGCGCTGCCCGAACCCCGGCCGCGCGCCATCGCCGCCTCGGGGTCGGATATGCCGGGCCCCGCGTCGGAGACGAGCACGATCACCGCGTCCTCGCCGTTGTGCACGTCGACCGCGAACGCCGTGCCCTCGGGGGTGTGCCGGAAGACATTGCCGAGCAGGGCGTCCAGCGCGGCCGCCAGATCCGCCCGGGCCACGGGTATGCGCACCGGCCGGTCCACGCCGGCCACCCGCACCTTGCGTCCCTCGTCCTCGGCCAGCGCCGACCAGAACGCCATGCGTTCGCGCACCACTTCGGCCGCGTCGCACCCGGCGCCCGGACCGGCCGCCGCCGTCTGCGGCTTGGCCTCCCGGGCCGTACGGATGATGGTGTCGACCTCGCGCTCCAGCTGGGCGACGGCGGTCCGGGTCTGCTCGGCGGCCGGACCGTCCCCGAGCGAGGCCGCGTTCAGCCGCAGCACGGTCAGCGGGGTACGCAGCCGGTGGGACAGGTCGGCCGCCAACTCGCGCTCGTTCGCGAGCAGTTGGACGACCTGGTCGGCCATCGAGTTGAATGCCACAGCCGCCAGCCGCAGTTCGTTCGGCCCCTCCTCGGGCACCCGGGCGCCCAGCTTGCCCTCCCCCAGCTCGTGCGCGCCCTCGACCAGGCGCTGCGCGGGCCGCACCATCCGCACCCCCAGCCGGTCGGCGACCGCCACCGACCCGACGATCAGCGCGACGCCGACCCCGGCGAGCACCGCCCAGGCCGTGGCGAGGCCGTTGGTGACCGCGGCGTCGGGGACGAACACCTCGACGACGGCGATCTCGCCGGAACTCAGCGCGACCGGCTGAAGCAGCGTGGATCCGCCGGGCACCTCGGTGGTCGAGGCCCGGCCCAGCCGCCGTACGGTCGCGATGTCACCGTCGGCGGCGCGCCGCCGGCCCAGGTCGACGGCCGCTGTGCCGCCGGACGCCGGTATGTGGACGGCCATGCCCGCGTCCGACCCGGCCGAGGCGACGACCCGCTCCAGCTGGTCCCGGTCGGTGGTGATGGACAGCGCGGGGGCGACGGCCGCGGCCTCCCGCTCGGCGTTGGAGAAGGCGCGGTCGCGGGCCATCTCCCGGATGACGAGTCCGAGCGGCACGGCGAAGGCGACCACGACCATGGTGGTGACCGCCAGACTGACCTTGACCAGTGCCCACCTCATTGCGGCGGCTCCCCCACGGGTGGTTCCAGCTTCACGCCGACGCCCCGAAGGGTGTGCAGATAGCGCGGGTTGGCGGCGGTCTCGCCCAGTTTGCGGCGCAGCCAGGACAGATGGACGTCGATGGTCTGGTCGTCGCCGTACGACTGCTGCCACACCTCGGCGAGCAGTTCCTTGCGCGGCACGACGACACCGGGCCGCCCGGCGAGGAAGGCGAGCAGGTCGAACTCGCGGCGGGTGAGGTCCAGGCGGACACCGTCCAGCTCGGCCTGGCGGCGCAGCGGGTCGACGGTCAGACCCCCGACGCGGAACACGCTGGACGGGGCGGCCTCCGCGCTGCCCGACCGGGCGCGGCGCAGGACGGCGGACATCCTGGCCGACAGGTGCTCGACCGAGAACGGCTTGGTCAGGTAGTCGTCCGCCCCGGCGTTCAGCAGCCGGACGATCTCCGCCTCGTCGTCCCGTGCCGTGGCGATGATCACAGGCACGTCGGTGATGCCGCGCAGCATCTTCAGGGCCTCGGAGCCGTCCAGATCGGGCAGACCGAGGTCCAGGATCACCACGTCGAAGCGGAAATGGGCGACCTCGCGCAGCGCCTCCAGCGCCGTACCGACACTGCGCACCGTGTGGGCGGCGTCGGTCAGGTGCCGGATGAGCGCCGAGCGTACGAACTGGTCGTCCTCGACCACAAGCACACTTGCCATGCGCCGCACCGTACGCCATGCGAGCGAGCCCGGTCCGGACCTGTGGACAACTCACCGCCTGTGGACAACTCCGTGCCCCGTGAGCAACTTCACCCCTGTGGACAACCACGCGACAACCGCGCGACACGTCCGGGACGCGTGAGGCAGTATGGCCCGCGATGCGCAGAGGACTCGTACACGTACTCGCTTGGTCGCTCGCCACGGGCGCGGCGGTCACGCTGTCGTGGTGGGGTGTCCACACGGTGATGGCGGGCACGGTGTACGACCGGCCGCGCGCCCTGCCCATCACCGCGGCCGACGCGACCACGCAGGGGTCGAAGCCGCTGGCGTCGTCGACGAACCGGCCGACCCCGTCGAAGAGCCCCTCGCCCCCCTCACCGAAGCCGACCGGGCAGCCCCGTACGCCGGCCCCCTCGAAGTCGCCGGCGAACAGCCCCAGCTCCTCCCCTGCCACGTCCGGCCAGGTCAAGAGCTACGACACCGACGGCGGCCGCGTGGTCTTCGACATCGGCGAGAGCTCCGCGGCCCTGGTCTCGGCCTCCCCGGGCGCGGGCTGGTCGATGCAGGTGTGGAAGACGGAAAGCTGGATCCGGGTGGAGTTCGGCTCGGGCGCGGACCGGGTGTCGGTGTTCTGCACCTGGCACGACGGGCCGCCGCGGGTGGAGATCGGGAACTACTGACCCGGCCGGCGCGCCCTCAGCGGAACACGGACGCGGGCGGGGCCGGGGAGGCCACCGCCGCGAGATCGGTCACGGGGACGGCTCCGCCGGTGAAGTCGGTGAGCGCCTTGCCGTGCTCGACGCGGGCCGGATGGGGGTCGGAGGCGGCACGGCGGGTCAGTTCGGCGAGCGGGAGCGGGTGGTCTGAGGCGACGAGGACGGCGTTGCCGAAGCGTTTGCCGCGCAGTACCGCCGGGTCGGCGACGAGGGCGAGTTCCGCGAAGCGGTCGGCGACGGTGGCGATCTGGCCGCGCAGATGCGCGAGCGGCGGTCCGTCGGCGAGGTTGGCCGCGTAGACGCCGCCGGGCCTCAGGCTTCTGCGGACGTCGTCGAGGAACTCCGTAGAGGTCAGGTGGGCGGGCGTACGGGCCCCGCTGAACACGTCGGCGATGACGAGGTCGGCCCACGCGTCGGGCACCTTGGCGAGTCCGTCGCGGGCGTCCGCCGACCGCACCCGGATCCGGGCGTTCGGATCCAATGGCAGCTCCCGCCTGACCAGTTGGACGAGGGTGGCGTCCCGCTCGACGACCTGCTGGGTGGAGCGGGGGCGGGTGGCGGCGACGTACCGGGCGAGCGTGAACGCGCCACCGCCGAGGTGGACGGCGTGGACGGGCTTGCCGGGCGGGGCGACGAGGTCGATGACGTGGCCCAGGCGCCGCTGGTACTCGAAGGACAGGTACGCCGGGTCGTCCAGATCGACGTGCGACTGCGGAGCCCCGTCGATGAGGAGCGTCCAGGCCCTGGCCCGCTCCCGGTCGGGTATCAGCTCGGCGAGCCCACCGTCGACGCGCTCGACGACGGCTTCCGCTGCGGCCGGCCGGCGCCGGGCGTTCCTGGACCTTCCCATTGGGTCATTGTCGCAAGCGGGGGACGGTGCCGCCCGGGCAACCGGGTCAGCGGCAGTTGTCCGCGGCCTCGATCAACCGTGCCGCCTCCCCCAGCGCCGCCCGCAGCGCCGCGGGGTCCGTCGCCAGGTCCGCCTCGCCGGGCGGCAGCAGCCAGTCCGAGCCCTCGACCGGCGGCCCGGGGTCCGGGTCCAGGTCCAGACTCAGCCCCCGGCCGTCGGTCTCCGTACAGGTGCTGCCCGGCACGTCCCAGGCGGCCGCCGTGCCCGGCGGGACCACGAAGCCCAGCGTGTCGCCGCCGTCGTCGTGCAGAACGGGCCCCACCGCGTCCCCGGCCCCGCGCCGCAGGATGTCGACCGCCTCCAGCCCCTGCCGCGCGGGCACCGTCACCACGTCACAGCCCGCACCCGGCGGTTCGCTGCACTCTGCGGTCGGCGCATGCCCCGCCGCTGTCGACGGCGCATGAGGAGCAATGCTCTGGCTGGTCTCCATCTCGACCTCCACCACGGAACCCCTTTTGCAGTCCGAAGAGTTCAACGCGGCGCGGAGTCAACGGCTACGGCGGAAGTCCGCCGCAAAGGATGGCAGTTCATGGCAGATCCCGTATGAGATATCCGGTTTGTAGCCAAACCCTGCGTTGCGGGTCCGCTACAGCAGGTACGTTCTTGCCCGCCGGAGACAAGGGCAGAGCCGGATCTTTCGGCCCAACTCGTTCTCCCTCCGGCATGGTTCGACGGTTCGCACGAGAGGACCCGGCCATGGCGTCGTCAGAGCTGACCTCGTCCCCGCCCCCCAGGCCGCCGCGGCCGAATCTCGCGTTCCGGCAGTTGCGCGGACAGCGCTCGCCGGCCGAGTTCGCCGCTGCGGTACGCCGGGCCGCCCGCGAGATCGGCGAGCGGGTCAGCTGTGACGCGCGGTACGTCGGCCGGGTCGAGGCCGGCGAGATCCGCTGCCCCAACTACGCGTACGAACGGGTGTTCCTGCACATGTTCCCCGGCCGCACGCTCACCGACCTCGGCTTCGCGCCCCGCTCGTCCGTACGCGGACGCCGGGCGCGCACCGACGAGGACACGCCCCTGACGCACACCACGATCCCGGCGCACACCTCAAGTGAGACGCGGGGGACCCGGGAACCGTATGACCCACTGAACCCTCAGGACCCGTACGACCCGAGCGACTCGAACGACCCGTTCGGCACACAGCAGAACCACCAGAATCACGAGATCCACGAGGAGAGCGACGTGCTGCGTCGCGCATTCATGACCGGCGGGGGCGCCACGGTGGCCGCCGCCTCACTGAGCCCCCTGGGGCTCGCCTTCGACGCCGCGGCCGCGGAGCGTCCCGTCCGACGTGTCGGGGGCCGCGAGGCGGACGCGCTCGAGGAAGCCGTACGCCGTATCCGGCTGCTCGACGACCGGCACGGCGCCGACGGCCTCTACCGGCGCGCGGCCACGCCGCTGCGCGCCGCATACGCGCTGCTCGACGCCGGTACGACCCGGCAGGCGGTCGGTGACCGGCTGCACTCGGGCGCGGGGGAACTGGCCATCTCGGTGGGGTGGCTGGCACACGACTCGGGGCGGTTCGACGACGCGCGCTCGCACTACGCCGAGGCGCTGGCGACGGCCCGGATGGCCGGGGACGCGGCCCTGGAGGCGCACGCCTTCTGCAACACGTCCTTCCTCGCGCGGGACGCGGGCCGGCCCCGCGAGGCGGTGCGGGCGGCGCAGGCCGCGCAACGCGCCGCGCGCCCGCTCGGTTCCTCCCGCCTGATGTCCCTGCTCGCGCTGCGCGAGGCGGGCGGCTGGGCGGGCCTCGCCGACCGCACCGGCTGTGAACAGGCCCTCGTCCGCGCACAGGCCCTCTTCGCGCGCGGCCACTCGGACGCCGACCCCGAGTGGATGAGCTTCTACGGAGAGGCCGAGCTGGAGGCGCTGGAGGCGCAGTGCTGGTCGACGCTGGGCAACTGGCAGCGGGCGGCGCGGCACGCCGGGCGGGCGGCCCAGCTGCAGGATCCGCACTTCACGCGGAACATCGCGCTGTACACGGCGGAGCTGGCGGACGACCTGGCGCGGGGCGGGCGTCCCGACGAGGCCGCCGCTGCGGGGATGCGGGTGCTGGATCTGCTGGACCAGGTGCAGTCGTCGCGGGTGCAGACGATGCTGGCGGGGACGGCGCGGGTGCTGCTGCCGCACCGGCGGGCCAGTGGGGTGTCGGCGTTCTTGGAGCGGCATGCTTCGGTGCCGCGGGCTGTGTGAACGGCGTCGAGGCTACGGCGTGAGCAAGTTGCCCGGCGTTGGGGCTCGGCGGGGGCGGGTCGCGCAACCCGGCGCTGGCGGGGTGCCGCCTGCGCCCACCCTCCCCCACTCTCGGCTTCGCTCGAGCGGGGGGACCCCCATCGCCCCAGCGGCACGACTGCCCGCAGGCGGCGCCGATGCGCGCTAGCCGGCCAGGTGCCCCAGGTCGTTCCAGCTCTCGATCGCCGGCTCGCCGTAAGCCCACCCCAGTACCGACAGCGACGTCGGGTTCAGGCGGATGCGGGCCGCGAAGTCGAGCGGCAGGCCCAGCCAGCGGGCGCCTATGGACCGGAGTATGTGCCCGTGCGCGAACACCAGCACATCCCGGTCCTCCTCGCGCGCCCACGCCACCACCTCGTCGGCCCGGGCCGTCACCTCGGACAGGCTCTCGCCCTCGGGCACGCCGTCGTGCCAGATGAGCCAGCCGGGCCGCACGGCCTGGATGTCCGCCGGCGTCATGCCCTCGTACGCGCCGTAGTCCCACTCCATGAGCGTGTCCCAGGCACGCGCGCGGTCCCCGAAGCCGGCGAGTTCGCACGTCTCACGCGCGCGGGAGAGCGGGCTGGTGCGCACCTCGACACCGGCCAGCCCGTCGTACGGCGCCCGGTTCAAACGCTCGCCCAGCAGCTTCGCGCCCCGGCGGCCCTCCTCCAGGAGCGGCACATCGGTCCTGCCCGTGTGCTTGCCGGACAGCGACCATTCCGTCTGTCCGTGCCGGGCCAGCAGGATGCGCGGAGCCATGAAGGGGCCTTCCAGGAGAAATGAGAGGCGGAGCCCCTCCATCATCGCGCACGCTGTGCGGGGGCAACCCCGGGGGCGATCTCTGCGTCTTGTAGAGCCGGGGCGCCCGAAGGAGGCGCGCGCGTACACCGTAAAGTGGCACGACCGGTCAACCGGGCGCCGTGACGAGAAGGGGGAGGCGATCGGATGCCGCACGCCGACATAGCTGGCGTGGAGGCGACGCCCCGGACCCGCCTGCGCTGGTGGACCGAGCTGCCGCTGATACTCCTGGTCTACGCCTGCTACTCGGCGGGCCGACTCCTCGCCCGGGGCGATGTCAGCCACGCCGTCGACCACGGTCTGGCGATCCTGGACATCGAAAAGGCCCTGCACCTCAACGCGGAGCACCCTCTCAACCGTCTCTTCACCCGTGAGCCCTGGCTCGGCGTCCCGGCCGACTTCTGGTACGCGTCGCTGCACTACGTGGTCACGCCCGCGCTCCTGGTCTGGCTCTTCAGATCGCGCACCGTCCACTACCGCGCGGCCCGCACCTGGCTGATGACCTCGACCTTCATCGGCCTGATCGGCTTCACCCTGCTGCCCACCTGCCCGCCCCGGCTGCTGGACGCGAGCCACGGCTTCGTGGACACGATGGCCCACTACAGCTCGTACGGCTGGTGGGGCGGCGAGGCGAGCGCGCCCCGGGGCCTCGGCGGCATGACGAACCAGTACGCGGCCATGCCGAGCCTGCACGTCGGCTGGGCGCTGTGGTGCGGGGTGATGCTGTGGCGGTACGGCGGGACGCGCCTGGCGAAGGCGGCGGCCGTCGCCTACCCCCTGATCACCACCATCGTGGTGATGGGCACCGCCAACCACTACTTCCTCGACGCGGCCGCGGGCGCCGCCGTGATGGGCGTCGGGCTGCTGCTGGCGCCGGTCGTCATGCGGACCGCGGACCGCGCTCGGTCCCGGTTCGGGGCGCGGACCGTGCCGGTCGCGACGGCCGGAACGGCCTCCCGCGGCACCCTCGCGACGGCCTCCGACAGCACCGTCCCGGCCGAAGCCGCCGAGCCCGTCCCGGTGGGCTCTGCCGACGCACCTTCCTCAATTGTCAGTGGCGGATGCCAGACTTCCGCGGGTGAGCGAATTCCACGGCAGCGCGAGTCCCGGTTCGGATCCGGAGCCGAGCCGAGTGCCTCTCCCCAGGACGCGGGGGACGGCGCTCCGGCACCGGCTCGCTGAGCTGCGCGGTCCCGACGTACCGGCCAAGGCGCTGGACGCGCGCGCCCTGGCCGCCCTCGCCGCCAACCCCGGCTGCAAGCGGCGCGCGATCCTGGACGGCGCCGGGGTGAACAAGGCGGCACTGGCGAGCGCGCTGGGCTCGCCGTCGGTGTTCGGGCAGTCGCAGTTCGCCTTCACCCGCGGCAACGCCTTCGAGGCGAAGGTCAAGGCGGACGGCGGCGCCGAGCTGCTGCGGCTGGTGCACGAGAAACTGGACCGCAGAGCCGAACCGCCCGCCCACGCGCGCGTGCCCGACCTCGCCGCGATCGGCCCCGAGGGACGCACGGCCCGTACGGCACTGGCGCTGCGCGAGGCCACCGAGGCCGGCGGCGAATGGACGCTGCTCGACCACCCGATGCTGGCGCTGGACGTCGCCGGATCACCCGCCTTCCTGGAGCCGGACGCGGTCGTCGTGCACCCCGACGGCAGCTGGACGGTCGTGGAGATCAAGTCCTTCCCCATGCTGGACGGCTCGGCGGACCCGGCGAAGGTGGGCGCGGCGGCGCGTCAGGCGGCGGTGTACGTGCTGGCGCTGGAGCAGATCGCCGCCCGCCTCGGCGACGACGCCCCCACCCCGCGCGTGCGCCACCGGATCCTCCTCGTCTGCCCCAAGGACTTCTCCAACCTCCCCACCGCCTCGGCCGTCGACGTCCGCAAGCAGCGCGCGGTGACCGCCCGCCAGCTGGCCCGTCTCACCCGCATCGAGGACATCGCCGACACGCTGCCCGCCGGCACCTGCTTCTCCCCCGACCTGCCCGCCGCCGACCTCACGGCCGCAGTCGAGTCCGTCCCGGCGACGTACGCGCCCGAGTGCCTGTCCGCCTGCGAGCTGGCCTTCCACTGCCGCGCCCGCTCCCGCGCGTCCGGCGCCGTGACATCGCTGGGCCGTTCGGTGCGGGCCGAGCTGGGGGGCCTGACGACGGTCGAGAACGTCCTGTCGGCGGCCCGCGGCGAATCCGGCGACCCGGACGACCCGGCGGTGGCGGCCCTGCGCCGGGCGGCACGGCTGCGTGCCGAGGCCCTCGGCCGGGAGGCGGTGGCCCCGTGTCGCTGATCTCCACCCTCGCCCGCATGGAGGCCGTCAGCACCGGCCGCGCCCAGCCCGCCGCCACCGTCCGCCACCGCCACCTGTCCGACCGCCCCCTGGTCTTCGTGCCGCTCACCACCGCCGGTGAGGCCGGTGCCCCGCTGGGCGCGCTGGTCGGCACCGACCGGGACGCCCCGCACCTGCTGGTCGTACCGCAACCGCGCGACCGCGACCTCAGGTTCGCGTTCCTGTCCGAGCTGGCGGATGTCGTCCTGCCGTACATCGACACGTACGCCGAGGTCGTCGAGGCGGCCGAGCGCAACGAGACCGATCCGGAGACCGGCAAGCGGGTCAAGGTCGAGGTCGAGCTGTGCGCGGACGCCCCGCAGCTGATCGTCCCGAGCCGCGCGGGCGTCGACTTCGTACGGCTCCTGGGCCGCTCCATGCGCTTCAGGCGTACGGCGGAACAGGACCCGGAGGCCCCCTACCCCGCGCCCCCGCGCGTGCCGCTGCTCGGCCGCTGGCTGACCCACTTCGGCGAGCGGGCCCGCGTGCCCGGCTCCTCGCTGCTGCTCGCCATGACGGACGTCCTGACCCGGCACTGGGCGACCGGCCAGTCCACCCTGGAGGACCAGCACCTGGGCGCGCTGCTCGCGTGGATCGACCCCCCGGAGGGCGAGACCGGCGCCGAGGCGGCACTGCGGGCGGAGCTCGCACGGGACCGGGACGGCCAGTTGCTGTGCCCGCCCGCCGGTCCCGCCACCGACCCGGCGTTCGACAACAAGCTGCTCGCCCCCGCGATCGAGCGCTACGACCGCGCGCGTACGGCCCTCGCCGCCGCCGAGGACGGTCTGGAGGCCGACGACCGGCTCGGCGACCTCACCGCCGCCGAGCGGGAGATCCGCGCCCTCGTCGAGAGCCGGACCCGGCCCACCTGGGACGCGGTGTGGCGCGGCCTCGACCTGCTGCGGGAGCTGCCCGAGGCCGGGCGGGTCGAGGAGCGGTGGACCCGCGACCGCTGGTCGTTCACCGGCCACCGCGACCGCGTCCTCGCCGGTGAGCCCCCGCAGCCGCGCCGCGACGACGCCGTCACCGCGGCCAACAAGCTCGCCGCGCGCGAGCGCGAACAGGCCCGCCTGGAGGCGCAGGAGGCGCTCGACGACCCGCTGGTGATGGCGGGGCGGCGCCTGGCCGGGGAGGCCTTCGCGGGCGAGGTCACCGAAGTCGTGATGGCGTACAGCGAGGGCAAGCGGCCGAGCCCGCGCCCGCTGGTCACCGTCCGCACGGACGACCGGCCGCATCTGGGCGAACGGGCCAAGGTGTACCGGTCGCTGGGCGGGAAGCCGCAGTCGGCGGAGTTCGTCGGCCGCGAGGAGGCCCCCGACGACGGGAGCACGCTGCTCGTGCTGCGGGTGCTCGACAAGATGGGCCGCGGCAAGGAGCCGGAGGAGGGGTCGGTGCCCGAGAAGGGCGACCTGGTCTTCTTCACGCTCTTCGAGCACGAGCAGCGGGGCGGCGCGAAACTGCCCGATCCGGAGGAGACGCCGTGGACGCACGGCGGGCCGCCCGGGGAGCAGGTGTCCGAGGCCGCCGATCCCCTGACCGAGGAGGACGTCCTGTGACCGCCGTGTTCGACCCGGGTGCGGCGGCGGCCGAGGCCACCGACGCGATCCTCGCCGACACCCTGCACGGCACCGCGCGCGGTGTGGTCGTCGACTCCCCGCCCGGCGCCGGCAAGTCCACGCTCGTCGTCCGCGCGGCCCTGGAACTGGCGGACGCCGGACACCCGTTGATGGTCGTCGCGCAGACCAACTCCCAGGTCGACGACCTGGTGCTCAGACTCGCCGAGAAGAACCCCGAGCTGCCGGTGGGCCGCCTCCACAGCAGCGACAGCGACCCGTACGACAAGGCGCTCGACGACCTGCCGAACGTACGCAAGTCGGCAAAGGCGGCCGACCTGACGGGCCTCCCGGTGATCATCTCCACGGCGGCCAAGTGGGCGCACGTCAAGGTCGACGAGCCGTGGCGGCACGCGATCGTGGACGAGGCGTACCAGATGCGTTCGGACTCGCTCCTCGCGGTGGCCGGGCTGTTCGAGCGGGCGCTGTTCGTGGGCGACCCGGGTCAGCTGGACCCGTTCGCGATCGTGGGCAGCGAGCAGTGGGCGGGGCTGTCGTACGACCCCTCGGCGTCAGCCGTGACGACTCTTCTGGCCCACAACCCGGACCTGCCCCAGCACCGCCTGCCGGTGTCCTGGCGCCTCCCGGCGTCCGCCGCACCCCTGGTCTCCGACGCCTTCTACCCGTACACCCGGTTCCGCAGCGGCACGGACCACGGCGACCGTCACCTGTCCTTCGCGGTCCCGTCCGACGGTTCGGGCCCCGACCGGGTGATCGACGAGGCGGCGGAGTCGGGCTGGGGACTGCTGGAGCTGCCCGCCCGGCACACCCCGCGCACGGACCCCGAGGCGGTACGGGCGGTGGCGACGGTCGTACGGCGCCTGCTGGACCGGGGCGGCGCGGCGACGTCGGAGCGCTCACCGGACCCCGCGCCCCTCACCGCCGACCGGATCGCGGTCGGCACGGCCCACCGCGACCAGGCGGCGGCGGTCCGGGCGGCCCTGGCCGAGCTGGGCGTGACAGACGTCACCGTCGACACCGCGAACCGGCTCCAGGGCCGCGAGTACGACGTGACCGTGGTCCTGCACCCCCTCTCCGGCCGCCCCGACGCCACCGCCTTCCACCTGGAGACGGGCCGCCTGTGCGTCCTCGCCTCCCGCCACCGGCACGCGTGCATCGTGGTGTGCCGGGCCGGGGTGAGCGAGCTGCTGGACGACTATCCGTCGACGGAGCCGGTGCAGCTGGGGACGGTGGTGAAGTTCCCTGATGGTTGGGAGGCGAACCATGCCGTGCTGGCCCGGCTCGCCGAGCATCGGGTGGGGTGGCGGCCGTGAACGGGCGGTGGCCCGGTTGCCGCAAGGCCGCTGGCTCGATGGACCTGCGTCATATGCCTACTTGCGCGGGCGCGGGACAATGGACGGTGGACCGGTCCGCAGGGGGCGCCGGTGACCTATGAGATCGGTGACCTACGAGATCGGTGACGTGCACCGGTGCGGTACATCGGTGACGTACGAGGAGGAGAAAGCATGGCGGAGCCCACGCCGCGTCCGAACGAACCGCGGCTACGCCCCGCGCCCCTGCTCTTCGAGCCCGCGCAGGTGGCCGCCGACCCGGAGCACTTCTTCGACCTGGAGTCGATAGACGATCCCCGTGCGCTGCTGGCCCGGGCGACCGAGCTGACGCAGGCGTTCCGGGCGGCGACCGACCGTGCGGTGGAGTTCCAGGCCATCGCGGCGGCTCAGCTGGCGGACCCCCGGCGGTTCGACCGGCTGACGCCCGCCGCCATCGCCGAGCAGGCCGAGTGGACCGAGGACTACGCCAAGAAGATGGTGGAGTTCGGCAGGGATCTGATGCGGGGGGTCGAGGGGCCGGGGCACGTCGACCCGGTGTGACCGAGCGGGTACCTCCAGGGCATATGCCAGGCGGGCAAGATACGCCCTGCCACCGCACGCTGTCCCGGTTTCCGGGAACTCTGGGGAGCCGAGCCCTCACGGTCGGTAGATGTATCCGCCATGAGCAGCCCACACGACGCCCCGTTCTCTCCCGCCTCCCTCACTGCCGAAGGTGCCGCCTGGCTCGCCTCCGCAGAACCGTATCCGCGCAGTGCCCGGGCGCTCTGGGACGAGCGGCCGGCGGCCCCCGTCGTCCTGGCCTGCGGTTCCGCCTTCGACGTCGTGAGCGCGCCCGCGATCTTCGGGCGCCGGATGGTCGACCAGCTGTGGGAGGAGGGGCCCGGCTCGGGACCGGTGGCGGTGTACCGGGGCCGGATGCTGCTGTTCGCCGCGCCCGGCACGGCCCAGCGGCTGCCATCACTGCTGCGGTGGGAGGAGTTCGGCCGCGTGGGCGACGTCCCGCCCCTCCTCTTTCACGGCACGGGAGACGCGGTGACCGTCCCGGGGCGGTCGGACACCGCGGCCCCCTCCGCCTCCCGCTGGCTGGTCGCCCCGGACACCCGTCATCCCTGGTTACCGGGCCCCGAGGTCCTGCTCTGGGCGGCCGTGCGGGCGGCTCGTGCGGCCGTTCGGATTTCGATTTTTCCCCACGGCGAGCAGGATGCTAAGGTCTACGACGTCAGCAGGCGCCGCTAGCTCAGTTGGTTAGAGCAGCTGACTCTTAATCAGCGGGTCCGGGGTTCGAGTCCCTGGCGGCGCACAGACAGTGAAGGCCCCTCGCAACTGCGGGGGGCCTTCGCTTACGGGTTGGGATCCGCAGAGGCGGCTGGGGGTCCGGGGGTTATCCCCCGGGAAATGCAGCATCAGCGGGTCCGGGGTTCGAGTCCCTGGCGGCGCACGACAGTGAAAGCCCCTCGCAACTGCGGGGGGCCTTTCGCATGGACCTGGCGCACTGCGATCACCACCGCGGACAGCCACCGCCCCACACACGGCCCGCACCCCCGGCGCCCCGCCATACCACCAGGCCTACCGCCCCCACCACCAGGCGTACCGCCCCCTCCCGGCGCACCGCCCGCCCGCCGCGCGACCCCCCACCCGGCGCGGGCGCTACCTCGCCGTCGTGATCTTCACCGTCCACGCCCCCGATGCCGTACGCCCCTCCACCTCCACCCGTACGCCCTCCCCCGGCACCGTGAAACTCTCCCCGAGCCCGACCGGCGCGTCCGCGAGCGGCGGATAGACGGACTGCTCCCAGCAGGCCTGGGTGCGCGGGTGGGCGTCGATCACCTCGACCGGGCCGCCCCCGGACTCGGTCCGGCTGCGCACCCGGTACACCAGGACGCCCGGTCGGCAGGCCTGCACGTCGTTGCCCACGGGGCCGCGCACCTCGAAGGCCAGGGCGCTCTCGGGACCGGTGCGGAGTACGGCGAGCTTGATGCCGTTGCCCAGCCCGAACCCCGGCACCGCCGCGACCGAACGGGACCCGCCCCACCCACCGGGCCCGCCGAAGCCGCCAGGCCCGCCGAAGCCGCCGGATCCGCCGGATCCGCCGAGGGCCCCGTCGGCCCCGAATGCACCAGCCACCCCGGCGGCACCGGCCGCCGCCCCGGCCGCCCCTGGCCGCACCGGCACGCCCGGCCCCACCGCCAGCGGCTCCAGCGTCAGCCGCTCACCCCCGGCCCGCACCCCGCGCACGCACATCACCTGCCGCGGCTCCAGCCACCCCAGCTTCCACTTGTGCCAGCCGAAGAGGTCCGGCGCCATCCCGAACTGGCTGCCCATCAGGTCCCAGTCGCCGACATAGGTGTCCCAGTCGCCCTTGCCGTCCACCGGGCGGTGGTACAGGTCCGGCAGGTCGAAGACGTGCCCGGTCTCGTGGGCGAGGACCAGCCGGTCCGGCGGATGGTTCTCGAACACGGTGACGACGCGCCGGATGTCCGTGCCGTCGGCCCGCAACGGGGTGTCCAGGTTGACGACCTTCGTGGCGTCGGAGTCGACGCCGGGCGCGTCGGGATCGGCGACGAAGTAGACGACGTCGTAGCGGGAGAAGTCCACCTCCCGGTCCGCCACGGCCAGCGCGTCGCGCAGATAGGCGGCCCGGTGGGACATGTTCCAGTCGCGCTGTATGGCGTACGCCGTCGACGGGCGCGGCATCCGGAGCCAGTGCCGCAGCGGATGCGGGCGCAGGGTGAACTTGCCGTAGGAGGCGCGTTCGAAGAAGTGGGTGGTGAGCGGGAAGTGGTCGGCCGTCAGTTCGGCGGGGGTCGTCCCGGGGACCGAGTCCGGGAAGGACAGGAACACCACGACCGCGTCCAGCCCCCGGGTGGGGCGCGGATAGGCGGCGTTCCAGGTGTCGAGACCCTCGGAGTGATGGGCCTCGGTGCGTTCGAGGGCGCAGGGTTCGGTGTCGAACGGTTCGGCGACCGAGGGGGCCGCGATCAGGGAGGTCGCGGCGACCGCGGACATCGTGGTGAACACCGCGGCGATACTGCGCAGTCGGGGCCATTCCCACAGCCGACCCATGCCGGGAAGCAGGGGGAACTGACGCGGCACGTGGACCTCCGGGAGCGGTTCGCGGGACACCGCACCCAGCCTGGGTCATATTGTCGTACTACGCCCTGTTTGCGTGCACCGGACGGGTGACAGGCCCGAGGAATCGCCAGAACCGACATCCCCGAATCGCTCACGGAACGTCACAACTGGTCGAGGGCCCGAAGAAGCCGTCCAGGTGCGGGCAGAAACGATCTGTCAGAAGGTCGGGTCACGTGGGAACACTGAACAGTAGGTGGAAGGCCCCCGAACCAGCCTCTATGATCGGCACACTTTCCAGACACTTTCCTGCACGGACACGGCCCGGCGGCCGACCGCCCCCCGGCCGGCCATTCCGATGAGACCCATCCGAAGAACGAGTGCACTGCGGGAGCGAGCGGTGAGCGGAACGTCCGAAGGGCCGGCGCCCGCGGCAGACCTCATCCGGCCGGCCGTCACAGAGAGTAACGTACAGCCATCCCCCAGTACCGGAGCGCCGCCCTACTCCTCCGCCTTCTCCGCCGCGCCCCTGGCGATGGCCGTGGTCGACCGCGAGGGACTGGTCACCGGCGCCAACGCCGCCCTCGCCGACCTGCTCGGCACGGCACCGGGGGAGTTGGCCGGGGCGGTCGCCGCCGATCTGGTGGACCTCGCCTCCGACGCCCGCACCTGGCACGCGTATCTGGAGGTGCTGCGCGGCCGCCAGGCCCGACTGCGCTGCACGCGCCGCCTCAAACACCCGGACGGGCACTCCCTTTGGGCCCAGGTGACGGTCGCGCCGCTGGCCGACGAGGAGCCGGGCGGCGATGGGGGCGGCGTCCTGCTGTCCGTCGCCGACATCAGCGCTCACCGCGAACTCCAGGCGCGGCTGCGGCACTTGCAGATGCACGACCCGGTGACCCGGCTGCCCAACCGCACCCTGTTCTTCGAGCGCCTTTCGGCGGCGCTGGAGGCGGAGTCGTACGAGGAGAGCGGCACCACCGGCCGAATCGGCCTGTGTTACCTGGACCTTGACGGATTCAAGGCGATCAACGACACCCTCGGCCACCGCGTCGGCGACAAGCTGCTGGCCGCCGTGGCCGAACGGCTCACCCGCTGCGCCGAGGAGGCGGGCTACGCCCGGTCGAGCCCGCCCCTGGTGGCCCGGCTCGGCGGCGACGAGTTCGCCCTGCTCGTCGAGGACTCGACCGGCACCGAGCAACTGGCCGACCTCGCCGAGTCGGTGCTCGAATCCCTGCGGGCGCCCTTCGACCTCTCCGGCCGGCGCCTGTCGGTGTCGGCGTCGATCGGCGTCGTGGAACGCCAGGCGAGCGGCACCACCCCCACCGCCCTGATGGCGGCCGCCGACACGACGCTGTACTGGGCGAAGGCCGACGGCAAGGACCGCTGGACGCTCTTCGACCCCGAACGCAACGCCCACCGCATGACCCGCCAGGCGCTCGCGTCCACCCTCCGCCCCGCCATCGACCGCGGCGAATTCGCTCTCGAATACCAGCCGTTGGTGAGCATGGAGGACGGGCGACTGCGCGGTGTCGAGGCGCTCATCCGCTGGAATCATCCTCAGTTCGGCGTACTGGCGCCGAATCGGTTCATCGGACTGGCCGAGGAGGACGGCTCGATCGTGCCGCTCGGCCGCTGGATCCTGGCGACCGCCTGTCGTCAGGCGCGCGCGTGGCAGGTGGCGCATCCCGACGAGCCGCCGATCTTCGTGAGCGTGAACGTGGCGGTGCGTCAGGTCTGGGACTCCGACCTGGTGGCGGACGTGGCCCGCGTCCTCGGCGAGACGGAACTCGCCCCGCACCTGCTGCAGCTGGAGCTCACGGAATCGGCGGTGATGGGCTCGGCGGGAAGACCGCTCCAGGTCCTCCAGGCGCTCAGCGACATGGGCGTACGCATCGCGATCGACGACTTCGGCACGGGCTACTCCAACCTCGCCTACCTCAGCCGCCTGCCCGTCTCGGTCCTGAAGCTGGACGGCTCCTTCGTACGGGGCTTCCAGTACGAGAGCGACAACAACGCGGCCGTCCCGCCGAACCCGGCCGACGAGGTCGTCGTCGAGGCGATGATCCAACTCGCCCACCGGCTGGGCCTGACGGTCACCGCCGAGTGCGTGGAGACGCTGGCGCAGGCGTCCCGGCTGCGCAGCATCGGCTGCGACACCGGTCAGGGGTGGCTGTACTCGCGGCCGGTGCCGCCGGATCGTATCTCCGAGTTGCTGGGGGTGCGGGTGTGAGGGCTGTGAGGGTGTGAGTGCGTGAGACCCTTCAGGCCGGCTTGGGCAACCCGTAGGCGTCCGCGATGAGTTCGTACGAACGCAGGCGTATGTCCAGGCCCGGGGCGTTGCTCGTGATCATCAACTCGTCGGCGCCGGTGCGCTTCTGGAGGTCGTCGAGGCCCGCGCGGACCTCGTCGGGAGTGCCGTGGACGACGTTGGCGTTCCAGGAGTCGGCGAACTCGCGCTCCAGCGGGGTGAATTCGTAGGCCTCGGCCTCCTCGGGAGTCGGGATCAGCCCGGGCCGGCCGGTGCGCAGGCGGATCATGCTGAGCGCGGCGGCCCTGACCTGGCGGCGGGCCTCCTTCTCCTCGTCGGTGGCGAGGGCGGAGACGCCGATGAGGGCGTACGGCCGGTCCAGGACCGCGGACGGCTGGAAGGACTCCCGGTACAGGTCCAGGGCCGGGACGGTGTTCCGCGCCGAGAAGTGGTGCGCGAAGGCGAAGGGCAGGCCGAGGACGGCGGCGAGGCGGGCGCTGAAGCCGGAGGAGCCGAGCAGCCAGATCGGCGGGCGGTGCGGGGACTGGACGCCGCCGGGGGAGGTCGCCTGGACCGGGCCGGGGACGGCGTGGATGCGGCGGTAGGGGTGGCCGTCCGGGAAGTCGTCGTCGAGGAAGCGGGTGAGCTCGGCGAGCTGCTCGGGGAAGTCGTCGGCGCCTTCGCTCAGGTGGTCGGTGCGGCGGAGGGCGGCCGCGGTGGCGCCGTCCGTGCCGGGGGCGCGGCCGAGGCCGAGGTCGATACGGCCGGGGGCCATCGCCTCCAGGGTGCCGAACTGCTCCGCGATGACCAGCGGGGCGTGGTTGGGGAGCATCACGCCGCCGGAGCCGAGGCGGATGCGGGTGGTGTGGGCGGCGAGGTGGGCGAGGATCACGGCGGGGGACGAGGAGGCCACGCCCGGCATGGAGTGGTGCTCGGCGACCCAGTAGCGGTGGAAGCCGCGGGACTCTGCGAGGCGGGCGAGGTCGACGCTGGTGCGGAGGGCGTCGGTGGCGGTGTGGCCTGCGCTGACCGTGGCCAGGTCCAGTACGGAGAGGGGGACGGGGGCGGTGCCGTGGGTGGTGCCCCGGATCTCGTCGGCCTGGGTTTCGTCTGCGGCCACGGGTGCCTCCTGGTGTGTCGCCGTGCGCTGTCCTGCCCGGCGGTAACAGGAGGGAGGCTCCGCTTTATTCCCCCGCATTTTCCCCAACGATGTTTCTCGCCCCCGCCGCCCCTACCCGTCCCGTCCCTGGGGGCTGCCGCCCCCAGACCCCCGCTTCGGCCCTGAAGGGGCCTCGTCCTCAAACGCCGGACGGGCTGAAAAATCCAGCCCCTCCGGCGTTT
>NZ_JBITLW010000020.1:0-60211 GCF_044465645.1 Streptomyces sp. NPDC049627
GGGCTCCGCCCCTTCGACCCCGCCAGGGGGCTGACGCCCCCTGGACCCCCGTCGGCCCCGAAAGGGCCTCGTCCTCAAACGCCGGACGGGCTGAAATGCCGGGGCCGGCGTCGAGAGGCGGAGCCGACTCCCTCGCCTCGCCTCGCCTCAGCCTCTGATGATCCCCAGCACCTCGTCCCGTACCTTCGCCATCGTCGCCTCGTCCCGGGCCTCCGCGTTCAGCCGCAGGAGCGGCTCCGTGTTGGACGGGCGGACGTTGAACCACCAGTCGGCCGCCGTGACGGTGAGGCCGTCGAGTTCGTCGAGTTCCACGCCCGCCTGGCCCTCGTAGGCGGCCTTGATGGCGGCCAGGCGGTCCGCCTGGTCGGCGACCGTGGAGTTGATCTCGCCGGAGCCGGTGTAGCGGTCGTACTGGGCGACGAGGCCGGACAGGGGGCCCTCCTGGCCGCCGAGGGCCGCCAGGACGTGCAGGGCGGCCAGCATGCCCGTGTCGGCGTTCCAGAAGTCCTTGAAGTAGTAGTGGGCGGAGTGCTCGCCGCCGAAGATCGCGCCGCTCTTGGCCATCTCGGCCTTGATGAAGGAGTGGCCGACGCGGGTGCGGACCGGGGTGCCGCCGTTCTCCCTGACGACCTCCGGGACCGACCAGGACGTGATCAGGTTGTGGATGATCGTGCCCTTGCCGCCGTGCTTGGCGAGCTCGCGGGAGGCCACCAGGGCGGTGATGGCGGAGGGGGAGACCGGGGCGCCGTGCTCGTCGACGACGAAGCAGCGGTCGGCGTCGCCGTCGAAGGCGATGCCGAGGTCCGCGGATTCGTCGCGGACCCGCTTCTGGAGGTCCACGATGTTCGCCGGGTCGAGCGGGTTCGCCTCGTGGTTCGGGAACGTGCCGTCCAGCTCGAAGTACATCGGGACGAGGGTCAGGGGCAGGCCGGCGAAGACGGTGGGGACCGTGTGGCCGCCCATGCCGTTGCCCGCGTCCACGACGACCTTCAGGGGGCGGATGGAGGTGAGGTCGACGAGTGAGCGGAGGTGGGCCGAGTAGTCCTCCAACGTGTCCCGCTGCGTGATCGTCCCCGGCGTGGCCACCGGCTCGGGGCCGCCCGACTCGCTCCAGCGCTCGACGAGTTCGCGGATCTCCGCGAGGCCGGAGTCCTGGCCGACGGGGGCCGCGCCCGCTCGGCACATCTTGATGCCGTTGTACTGGGCCGGGTTGTGCGAGGCCGTGAACATCGCGCCCGGCAGGTTCAGCGCGCCCGAGGCGTAGTACAGCTGGTCGGTGGAGCACAGGCCGATCTCGGTGACGTCGACGCCCTGGGCCGCCGCTCCCCGCGCGAAGGCACGCGACAGGCCGGGGGACGAGGGGCGCATGTCGTGCCCGATCACGATCGCGCTCGCGTCGGTCACCTGCACGAAGGCGGCCCCGAAGAGCTCGGCCAGGGGCTCGTCCCACTGGTCCGGGACGACCCCGCGCACGTCGTACGCCTTCACGAGCTGTGACAGATCAGCAGCCACGGCCAACCCTCCTGGAAGTCCTGTCGGTCATCACAAACTACCCGCCCTCACTGACAGTGCGCCCTGTACCCGCTGACTGGACCCCGAGCCGTAACCTCAGGTCAGCGCGGACGTCAGGGCAGCATCCAGCCCAGCGCCGGTGAACTCTGTCCGACCACGATCAGGCACATCACCAGCAGCAGTCCCAGACTCCATGGCAACACCCGCCGCAGCAGGTCCCCTTCCCGGCCCGCGAGCCCCACGGCCGCGCACGCGATGGTGACGTTCTGCGGCGAGATCATCTTGCCGAGCACACCACCTGAACTGTTGGCGGCGGCCAGGAGTTCCGGCGACAGGCCCGACTCCCGCGCCGCCGTCACCTGCAACGCGCCGAACAGCGCGTTGGCCGAGGTGTCCGATCCGGACACGGCCACACCGAACCAGCCCAGCACCGGCGACAGGAAGGCCAGCCCCGCCCCGGCCGCCGCCACCAAGTGGCCGATGGTGGCGGCCTGTCCGGAGAGGTTCATGACGTATGCGAGCGCCAGCACGGACGTCACGGTGAGGATGGCGAACCTCAGCTCGTGTACGGTCGCCGCCCATTCCTTGACGGCCACGCGCGCGTGCACTCCGAGGACGGCCGCACTGCACACCCCGGCGAGCAGCACGAGCGTGCCACCGGTGGACACGATCGGCCAGCTGAAGACATTGCCGCCGACCGGCTGGCCGCCCGGATCGACGACGTTCAGGAAGGGCCAGTCGTACGTCTGGGTCGCCTCGGCCAGCAAGTCCTTGACCGCCGGGATCTGCGCGATGGAGAAGATCACCACAATCAGCGCGTACGGGGCATAGGCCCGTACGACGTCCCGTCGCGGGTCGGCCTCGTCCAACTCCTCGCTCCGCGCGCCCGTGAGCACGGACGCCCGCACCGCCTCGTCGGCGGGCACGCGCGCGTGGGGTACGGCGACCAGCGCGCCCGCGCCGGCCAAGGCGGCGCCGATGTCGGCGAGTTGCGCGGACACGTAGTTGGAGGCGGCGAACTGGGCGACGGCGAAGGCGGTTCCGCACACCAGAGCGGGCAGCCAGGTCTCGCGCAGCCCGCGCCGCCCGTCCACGAGCCCGACCAGCACGAGCGGCACGACCAAGGCCAGCAGGGGCGTCTGACGCCCCACCATGGAAGCCACGTCGTCGAGCGGCAGCCCGGTGACCTGGGCCAGCGTCACCACCGGCGTTCCCATCGCCCCGAAGGCGACGGGCGCGGTGTTGGCGACCAGTGCGACGACCGCCGCGCGCACCGGCTCGAACCCGAGCGCCACCAGCATGACGGAGCAGATCGCGACAGGCGCCCCGAACCCGGCGAGCGCCTCCAGCAGGGCCCCGAAGCAGAAGGCGACGACGAGCGCCTGGATGCGCGGGTCGTCGGACAGCCGCCCGAACGACCGCCGCAGGATGTCGAAATGACGTGTCCGGACGGTCATCCGGTACACCCACAGGGCGTTGACGACGATCCACAGGATGGGGAAGAGCCCGAAGGCGGCCCCCTGGGCGGCGCTGGAGAGCGTCTGGCCGAGCGGCATGCCGTACGCGAGCCAAGCGACCGCAACGGCCGCCACAAGCCCTGTGAGCCCGGCCAGATGCGCCTTCATCCGGACCCCGCCCAGCAGGACGAGGACGATCACGAGCGGCAGCGAGGCCACGAGCGCCGACAGACCGAGCGAGCCGGCGACGGGTTCCAGTTCCTGGACGTACACGGGCGCCTCCCCGGATTCCGTCATGCGGAAAGCGATTTCTCGTTCCGGCATACGGAATGGTCGTGTCCGCGCCAACTACACGTCAATGCCCGTGCGTCACTCGACGAAACGAGCACACGGGGAACACCCGCACGAGTGGAGAAAACCGACGGTCAGTTGTCGGGAGACCGCAACACCCGGAGGTGCCCACGCCGCGCGACCTCCATCGGGTCGGCGCCACGGGCCCCGCCGCCACCGGCCTCGGCCGCCCGCTCCTGCGGACGGGCCGCCTCACGCACGGCGTTGGCAAGCGCTTCCAGGTCATCACCGCTCGGACGGGCCGGAGCGGAACCGTCCAGCAACCGCACGACCTCCCACCCGCGAGGGGCGGTAAGGCGCTCGGAGTGCTCGGCGCACAGGTCGTAGCAGTGGGGTTCGGCGTAGGTGGCGAGCGGGCCGAGGACCGCGGTCGAGTCGGCGTAGACGTACGTCAGCGTCGCAACGGCGGGACGGCCGCAAGCGGTGCGCGAACAGCGACGTACAGGGCTCACGACGTTGGACGGTACCGCACTCTTGAGCGGGCCGCGACGACTCTCCCCCAGGTCACTCCCCCGTGTCGTGCTGTGAAACACCCCACACACCCCTTTCACCCCACCCCACTGACCTGCACGGAAGCCGCACGCCGAGATCCCGAACGCTCCCAGAACCGTTCAGCACTCACCACAAACCACATCATTCACCTCGACATCGACGGTCTCGGAGAGATACGGAATCGAGCCCAACCTTGGCTGGAATGGTCATGTTCCGACATGCCGTACGGGGTGGCCGGACACCGCCCAGGCCGCCCCGCACAGATCGGACAGGCAGCGGCCTGGAGGATTACGCTTCATCAGTGATGGACACCCCCGTACCGCCCCGTGCCGCCGGCCCCGGGCCCCGCCGCCGTGATCGCCACGGAAGGGGCATGCGCGGCCCGATCGCACCACCGCAGGTCCCGCTCGCCGCGAGCCGCGCCGACGCCTTCGCCGACCTGGTCCAGGACTCGGTGGAACGCCTCGAACGCCGCTGGCCCCAGCTCGCCGACATCGATTTCCTGGTCCTCGAAGTGCCCCGCCTGGACGGTCCCGGCCGCACGTGGAACGACGAGGCGGTTCCCCTGGGCGGCACCATCCCTGCCCGGGAGGGCCGGCCCGCACGGGTGGTCATCTACCGCCGCCCTGTGGAGATCCGCACCAAGGGCCGGGAGGAGCGAGCCGCCCTGGTCCACGAGGTGGTCGTGGAACAGGTGGCCGAGCTGCTTGGTCTGACGCCGGAGACGGTGGACCCACGGTACGGCGAGGACTGACGGCGTCGGCTGTCGGGTTCAGGCGCCCCGGCCCGCCTGCAGACCTACTTCTGCAGCACGGACAAGTCCTCATCCGCCTCCGGCACAGCCACCATCCCCCGATCGTCCGGCAGCGTCTGCACCGTGAAGCCGGGCACGCCCTCCGTCGTCGCCGTCAGCGTCCGGGACGCGTACACCGGTCCGCCCGACACCGACTCCACGGTGAGGGCGTACGTGCCCTTCAGCCCGCTCGGCACCGGTACTTGCACGTCCTGTGTCGTGCCGGACTTGATCGTGAACGTCTTGGACGCGGCCGTACCGCCCTTGCTCCCCGCCGACGCCGTCACCTTGATCTCAGCCGAGCGGAACGGAGCCGTCACGGACAGTGTCGTGCCCTTGGCACTGTTGTCGACCACCGTCGCGCGCGTGCCGACCGGCCGGCTCGCCGGGATGAACGCCGTCTCCTGCTTGGCGCCTTCACCCCGCACCACCCGCACCGCCGCAACCACCGGCACACCCCGATCCGTGTCCGTGGGCGTCAGCACCAGCGACCCCGCCTCGCCCCGCATCACGTCACCGAGGTCCACCGCACTCGTCATACCGGCCTTGACGTGCAACGTCTCGTTCCCGGCAGGCGTGATCCGCCCCGACGGCGAGGCGAGCCGCACCTTCAGGTCCGCATCCGCGTCCCCCGGCGTGAAGGCGACCAGCCGCACCGCCTTGGCGTCCTTCGGAATGCCGGGCAGTACCAGGCTCCCCGCGGGATCCGCGGACGCGGCCAGCCAGTCCGCACCGAGCTTGTCGTCCAGCGCCTGTACCGAAGCACCCACGCGACCGCTGCGCACACTCACGTGCACGGTCACGTTCTCCTGCTTCTCACTGGTGAGCGTCGACAGCAGGATCGGCGCGCCCGAGTGCGGCTGAACCGTGATGCCCTCCCCCACCGTGGTCTCGAGGGCACCGTCCCTGCCGTACAGCTCGATGTCGACGACGGCGGCGGAGTCGTCGGGGTTGGTCAGATGGACGTAGTCCGTGCGGTCGGCAGCCGTACTGGCGCCCGGGAACCAGAACTCGGTGTCCGGCGCGATGCAGTTGACGCCCTGCAGGCCACGCCCCGTGCCCGCCGCGACCCGCGTGGTCTCCTGCACGGTCCAGCCGGGCGCGAAGGCGCCGTCGGCGGTCCCGATGAGCGCCGGCGAGTCGGCCCCCGAGGCGTCCTCGGTCACCGGCGTCCCCGGCTCCTTGCCCGCCAGAACCGGCTTGCCGCCCTTGTCCGCGCTGCCGGCCTGCTTCCCCTTGCCGTCGGCCTTGCCCTTGCCGTCGGCCTTCCCCTTGGCATTCGTCGCGTCGCCCGACTCCTGCGCCCCGGGCTGCAGTTCCGCCTTGCCGCCGCTCCCCGCCCCCTTCGTGACGGGCGTGAACGACGTGTAGGTCGTCTCCGCGAGGTCCGAGGTGCTCGGCGCCGGACACACCAGGCTCGTACGCTCCACAGGCAGCTCGGCGGCCGCCTTCGCGGTGGACGTCCCGGAATGGTCCGGCGTGGTGAGCGCCGCGACCCCGGTTATGGCGGCCAGGGCGCCGGCACCGGCGATCAGGGACAGGGTCGTGCGGTTCACTGCTGGCTCCCGTCGGAACGCTCGCTGCCGTGCGGATGCTGCTGTGCCGGGTCGTAGGTGGCGTCATAACCCTGTTGGTACGTCTGGTCGTACGAGGCGTCGTACGCCCCCGTCTGCGCCTGCCCGCCGTACGCGTACGGGTCGTACTGGCCGCCCTGGTACGGATCTGCCTGGTACGGGTCCGCCTGATACGTCTGGTCGTAGGCACCGCCCGCCGGGTACTGCTGCCCGTCCTGGTACTGCTCGCCGCCGTAACCGCCGTACTCGGCGCCGGCATACGTGGGCGTCTGCCACTCGCCATAGGACTGCTGATGCGGAATCGCCGCGGCAGGCTCCTCCTTCGGAGGAGCGGGGAACTCCCCTCCCGTACCGGTCTCCTCGGCCTCGGCCTGGGCGCGCAGCCGACGGGCCCGCCGGCCCTCGCCTGCCATGGCCTCGGCCGGGACCGCCGCCTCCTCCTCGGGCATGTCGTCGTCCACGTCGCGGCGACGTCCCGGCAGGGCCATCACGACGAGGACGAGGGCGAGGAAGCCCTGGGCCCACAGCCAGGCGGTGTGGCCGATCGGGTCGTCGTAGGTGACGTCCAGCCTGCCGCCCGCAGCGGGGAGTTCGAAGCCCTGGGCCCAGCCGTCGACCGTGGTCGCGGTGAGCGGCTTGCCGTCCAGGGTCGCCGTCCAGCCGTCGTCGGCACTGTCGGCGAGACGCAGGACGCGTCCCTCGGCGCCACTCGGAATCGTGGTGTGGATCTCCACGGGCCCGGCGGCAACGGCCTGAGGCCCACCCGAGCCCGAACCGGATCCCGAGCCCGAGCCCGATCCGGCGACGATGGCCGCGCGCGACACCTGCCGGTCGACCCGCCACAGCGCACTGCCGTTCTGCTCACTCAGCCGCTGCAGCCCGGGCGTGGCATCCAGCACGCGTGCGACCTCGCGGGGCGCGCCCTTGTGGACGAGGACGTAGCGCACCGCGAACGCCCCCAGCTGGTCGGCCTGGTCGGCGCCGGAGCCGGCGACGAGGTTGGCGACGATCTTGTCGAGCTTGGCGTTCTCCCCGTCGGCAGCGGCGAGTTCGGCGTCGCCGAGGCGGGCGCCGGAGCCGCGGACGAGCATGTAGCCGACCTGGGCGGACGACTCGCTGTCGAGGACGAGGGTGCGGGCCTGGTCGCGGTTGCGGGCGTCCTCGGCGACGAACGCGGGCACCTGTACGGGATCACGCCGCTCCAGCGGTCCGTCGGCGCCGCGGATCATCCAGCCGGCGGCGACCAGCAGCGGGCCCGCGGCCGCGGCGAAGGCGATCAGCGCGGCGACCGGCTGGCGCCAGCCGAAGCTCTGCTCGGCCACGCGCGAGCGTGCACCGTCGGCGCCGAGCAGTGCGGCGGCCAGGAGGGCGATGCCGTAGACGAGGGTCGCGGGGCCGGCCCAGGTGAAGCTGTTGGAGAGGGCCGCGAAGACGAGGCCCACCAGGGCGATCGCCCAGGCGGTCCAGATGCCGAACTGGCGCTCGGAGCGCATCAGGGCGGCCAGCGCGGCCAGCACGACACCGATGAGCATCAGTCCGCTGACGGTGCCGGGTCCGCCGGGGCCGGCACCGAGCAGGTCCAGGGCGGAGGCCGCCGAGGAGCCGTACTCCAGACCGGCCTCCTGGAAGAAGCCGAACGGAAGCAGCGACAGCGACCAGGGCGCGAGCACCAGCAGGGGCACGCCGATCTGGGCGAGGAAGCGCAGGCCGTACGCGGTGATGTCGGCGCGCCGCACCGCCAGCAGGCCGAGCCCGAGGACCAGCGCGATCGGCCACACGATGGGCGTGAAGGCCGTGGTGATCGTCAGCAGCAGCGCATACGCCCAGGTCGCGCGCCAACTGCCGCGCACACCCGCGGGGTTCGTCAGCCCGCTCGCCGCGATGCCCGCGCGCGCGATGAGCGGCAGCAGGACGGCGAGGACGGCGGTGCCGATGCGGCCGCCGGCGAGTGCGCCGGTGGCGGCGGGCAGGAAGGCGTAGACGACGGCCGCCCACGCGCGCAGCAGCCGGGACTCGACGAGGGGGCGGGAGGCGAAGTAGGCGGTGACCCCGGCCAGCGGCACCGAGCAGACCAGCAGGACCGTTACCGCAAGCCCGGTCGAGCCCAGGAGCGCGGAGGCGAGCATCGCCACGATCGCGAGGTACGGCGGCGCGGACGGGGTGCCGCCGGCGCCCACCGGATGCCAGGCGTCCAGGTAGCGGGACCACAGCTCGCCGGAGTCGGCCGGGGCGGGCAGCAGCGCGCCGCCCGCGAGTGCGCCGCCGCCGAGGAGCCCGCGGCATGCGATCAGCGAGACGAACAGCAGCACCAGGAAGAGCACCGGGCCGGGCTTGCGGGCGATGCGCTTGAGGCGGGCGAACTGCTCTATCTCCAGGAAGTCCGCGTCGTCACCGCCGGGCCCGGACTCGATCGCTCCGCCGTGCCGTCCGGCGCCGGCGGCCGCCTCGGGGTCGGAGCGGCCGACGAGGTTGCTCGCGACCTGTTCGACGGTGGCCCGCACGGTCGCGCCGGGCGGCGGGAACAGCGCCCGCAGCTCACCCTTGTCGATCACCGGGTTCCCGCGCCTGCGCCGTCCGGCGATGATCCGCTCGGGGCGCAGCAGGGTGCCCATGAGGCCGCGGATCTCGTCGAGGGCCTGCCCGGGGACCTTGCCCACGAGGTAGGCGAGGGTCCGCAGGACGGTGCCGACCACGATGCGCAGCAGCACCCAGGGCAGCACGGCCGTACGCGTGTTGACCAGCAGGGTGTAGACGGCGCCCGCCTTGTCGACCTTGTGCGGGGAGGCGGCGGTGCGGCCCACGCAGTCGACGGTGCGGCGCTCGCGGGAGGCCGCCTCGGCGTGTCGTACGACTGCCTCGGGCGCGACGAGGACGCGGTGGCCGGCGGCCGTGACGCGCCAGCACAGGTCGACGTCGTCGCGCATCAGTGGCAGGCGTCGGTCGAAGCCGCCCAGCTGTTCGAAGACGTCGCGCCGGATCAGCATGCCGGCGGTGGACACGGACAGCACGGACCGGACGTGGTCGTGCTGGCCCTGGTCCTGCTCGCGGCGGTCGAGGCCGGTCCAGCGGCGGCCCGAGTGGGCGATGGTGACGCCCACTTCGAGGAGCTGCCTGCGGTCGTACCAGCCGCGCAGCTTGGGGCCGACGACGGCGACGTCGTCGCGTCCCAGCTCGTACTCGTTCTCCACGACGCGCAGCAGCTGGGCCAGGGCGTCGGGTTCGGGGGCGCAGTCGTCGTGCAGGAGCCACAGCCACTGCACCGGCTCCCCGTGCGGGAGTTCGGGCATGTCGTAGGCGTCGTCGCGCCACGTGCGCGTGACGGGGTCCCAGCCGCTGGGCCGCTTCAGGTACGTCAGCTCGTCCGGGGTGAGGAGGGGGGCGGTGCGGTTGGCCTCCTCGACGGCCTGGCCGAATCCGGTTCGCCGGGCGAGGTGCAGTACGCGATCGTCGCCAAGGGCGTCGGTGACCAGCTGCGCGGATCGGTCCGCGCTGCCGGTGTCGGCGGCCACGGCGAACTGGACGGGGCGCTCCTGGCCGAGCAGCCCGGCGAGCGCGTCGGGCAGCCAGCGGGCGCCGTCGTGGGAGACGAGCACCGCGGTCACCACATGACGCGGAAACTCAGGTGGGGCAGCGGGGTCGTGATGGGCTGCCGGGTGGCTGTGCACGGACATCGAGGTACGGGCCCCGGTTCGATGGACTGCGGTGGACGCCTGTGCCCCTGGGGGACAGCGGGGCGTCTCGGACGAGCGACCACACTATCGGCTGGGCATGACGGCGGCCCGCCGCCTGTGGATAACCCACCCGCGACGGGCCGTACGTGCGTATGTACGTGCGGTTGTACGTGTCGTTCCGATCCGTTGCGTCAGACGGCGGCCTTCTTCAGCCGACGGCGCTCGCGCTCGGACAGGCCGCCCCAGATGCCGAAGCGCTCGTCGTTGGCGAGGGCGTATTCGAGGCACTCGGAGCGGACCTCGCAGGCGAGGCAGACCTTCTTGGCCTCGCGGGTGGAGCCGCCCTTCTCGGGGAAGAAGGACTCGGGGTCGGTCTGGGCGCACAGCGCGCGCTCCTGCCAGCCGAGTTCCTCGTCCGCGTCGTCGACCAGCAGTTGCTGCACCAGCTCGGTCATGTGCGCCCCTCGTCTGTCTTTCGCGTCCCCGTGATGTTGCCGTTACCGATTTCGGCTGAACGACACGAGTGAAATTACAAGTGTGCTGCTCCGGGCGAGTCAAGCCGAGATCTGCTATTGAGCCCCTTATTCACTCTGCGGAACCAAGGCCTAGCGGAAAGTGTTCAAATCGGCATAAACCTTGACAAGCAGACGAGCCCCAGGGGGGCCTCCGGCCCTCCGTAGAGCCTGTACGGAAAAGGACGCCCAGAAGTTCGATCTCGTTGCACGCACACGCAGAAGCGAAACGGATCACAGTCGGATCACAGGATCACAACGACGCCGTGCGCCCGGTTGTGCGCCATGTGTCCCGGTCACCCCATGGACAAACCTTTCGCCATAAAGATGCACCGGATGAGGTGAAACGTGTCCCACGTGACGGGCGCCAAGTTGACAGCGAAGGCGTGAACCGATGTCCTTGTGGGCATGCTCGCGAACTTGGCACTCACCTCGACCCGCACCGCCGGGTCCCTCGGTGCTGCCCAGGGTCGCTGTAGCTGTTGTTGCTGTCCCAGCTGTTGAGCCACACCCGCTCCAGCTGTAGGCCGAGTCGTCCGCCCACTCGGTTTCCGTTCCCTCTGACCTTCTTTCACTGAGGAACCACCGCACCCATGAACAGCGACAGCGACCTCCAGATCGCCGGCGACATCCTCGAAGTCCCGCACCTCCTCCAGGCACCGCGCGAGCACCCGGCCACCGTCGCCGACTTCGTCGGCCTGGCCCGCTCCATCGCGGCCGACCGGTCCCAGTGGGAGCACCTCGTCCAGTACGACGCGACCACCCGCTGGTACCACCGGCTGCGCACGGGCCCCGGCTACGAGGTGTGGCTGCTGTCCTGGGTTCCCGGGCAGGGCAGCGGGCTGCACGACCACGGCCGGTCCTCCGGCGTCCTGACCGTCCTCGACGGCACCCTGACGGAGCGCACGGAGCGCGGCACGCGCGCGCTGGAGGCAGGCGCGCAGCGGGTGTTCGCGCCGGGATACGTGCACGAGGTGGCGAACGACGCGCTGGAGCCCGCGGTCAGCCTGCACGTGTACTACCCGGGCCTGACCGAGATGCCGATGCTCCCCCAGTCTCAACTTCGTTCGACCGGGGGAACCCCCACGGCCCGGGCCTGCGAGGCCCGTATCGAGCCGAGTCCGGTGACTGCGTGAGCCGTTGTCGTACCCGCCTGCAAGACTGGCACCCATGCGCATTGTGGTTCTGGCAGGCGGCATCGGTGGTGCCCGGTTCCTGCGTGGTCTGAAGCGGGCCGTGCCGGACGCGGACATCACGGTCATCGGCAACACCGGGGACGACATCCACCTCTTCGGACTGAAGGTCTGCCCGGACCTCGACACGGTGATGTACACGCTGGGCGGCGGCATCAACGAGGAGCAGGGCTGGGGCCGGTCCGACGAGACCTTCCACCTCAAGGAGGAGCTCGCGGCGTACGGCGTCGGCCCGGAGTGGTTCGGGCTGGGCGACCGGGATTTCGCCACGCACATCGTGCGGACGCAGATGATCGGCGCCGGCTATCCGCTCAGCGCGGTGACGGAGGCGCTGTGCGACCGCTGGAAGCCGGGAGTCCGTCTCATTCCCATGACCGACGACCGCGTCGAGACGCATGTCGCGGTCGAGGTGGACGGCGAGCGCAAGGCCGTCCACTTCCAGGAGTACTGGGTGCGGCTGCGGGCGTCGGTGCCGGCGGAGGCGATCGTGCCGGTCGGCGCGGAGCAGGCCAAGCCCGCGCCGGGCGTCCTTGAGGCGATCGCCGGCGCGGACGTCATCCTCTTCCCGCCGTCCAACCCGGTCGTCTCGGTCGGCACGATCCTCGCCGTGCCCGGCATCCGCGAGGCGATCGCCGACGCGGGCGTCCCGGTCGTGGGCCTGTCCCCCATCGTCGGGGACGCGCCCGTGCGCGGGATGGCCGACAAGGTGCTCGCGGCGGTCGGCGTGGAGTCGACGGCCGCGGCGGTCGCCGAGCACTACGGCTCGGGGCTGCTCGACGGCTGGCTCGTCGACACCGTGGACGCGGGCTCCGTTCAGCAGGTCGAGGCGGCCGGGATCCGCTGCCGGGCCGTACCGCTGATGATGACCGACATCGACGCCGCCGCGCAGATGGCCCGGGAGGCGCTGGCGCTGGCGGAGGAGGTGCGGGGCGCTTGAGCGACGTGTCCAGCCACGTGTCCAGCGACATGTCCGCGGACGGCTACCGGGTGTGGGCCGTCTCCGGGATTCCCGAGGTCCAGCAGGGCGACGACCTCGCGAAACTGATCGCCGCGGCGGAACCCGGCCTCGCCGACGGGGACGTGCTCCTGGTCACCTCGAAGATCGTCTCCAAGGCGGAGGGACGGATCGTCGAGGCAGCCGACCGGGAGGCCGCCATCGACGCGGAGACGGTACGGGTCGTCGCGCGCCGCGGCCCGCTGCGCATCGTCGAGAACCGGCAGGGCCTCGTGATGGCCGCAGCCGGCGTGGACGCTTCCAACACCCCCGCCGGAACCGTGCTGTTGCTGCCCGAGGACCCGGACGCGTCCGCGCGTGCGATCCGGGACGGCCTCCGGGACGCCCTCGGCGTCGACGTCGGGGTCGTCGTGACCGACACCTTCGGGCGGCCCTGGCGCTCGGGGCTCACGGATGTGGCGATCGGCGCGGCCGGCGTGCGCGTGCTCGACGATCTGCGCGGGGGCACGGACGCGTACGGCAATCCGCTCAGCGCGACCGTCGTGGCGACCGCGGACGAACTGGCCGCCGCCGGTGATCTGGTGAAGGGAAAGGCCTCCGGTCTGCCCGTCGCCGTCGTGCGCGGGCTGGCGCACACGGTGGCCGAGGAGCACGGGGAGGGGGCGCGGGCCTTGGTGCGCGACGCGCGCGACGACATGTTCCGGCTCGGGACGTCGGAGGCGGTACGGGAGGCGGTCACCCAGCGCCGTACCGTACGGGCCTTCACGGACGAACCCGTCGACCCCGGGGCCGTACGAAGAGCGGTCGCGGCGGCTGTCACGGCGCCGGCGCCGCATCACACGACACCCTGGCGGTTCGTACTGCTGGAGTCGCAGGAGTCGCGGACACGGCTGCTCGACGCGATGCGGGATGCGTGGATCGCCGATCTGCGGCGGGACGGCAAGAGCGAGGAGTCGATCGCGAAGCGGGTGCGGCGCGGGGATGTGCTGCGCAACGCGCCGTATCTCGTCGTGCCGTGTCTGGTGATGGACGGCTCGCACACGTACGGCGACGCGCGGCGGGACGGGGCCGAGCGGGAGATGTTCGTCGTCGCGGCGGGCGCAGGCGTGCAGAACTTCCTGGTCGCGCTGGCCGGGGAGCGGCTGGGCTCGGCCTGGGTGTCGTCGACCATGTTCTGCCGGGATGTGGTGCGGGAGGTGCTCGGGCTGCCGGAGGAGTGGGATCCGATGGGGGCGGTCGCCGTCGGTCACCCGGCGGAGGAGCCTCGACCGCGGCCCGAGCGGGATGCCGGGGGTTTCATCGAGGTGCGGTGACGCTCCGCTGGGTGGGCCGGGGGCTGCGGTGTCGTGGGACATCGGGTGGGGGCGGCTGCGGTTCTGTGCGGCTGGGATGTCGTGGAAGCGCCTAGGCTCGTAGCTCTCGTCGGTATCCAGTTACTCCCGGGATTCTTCGTGGCAGGACGTTTTGCTCCGCGGCCCACTCGTACGACAGTGCGAGGTGGGCATGTCGGTGTGCCCGCCGTGCCTGCGGGTGTTCCGCGGCAGGCTGTCGCGCCGGCGAAGGTGCGGACGGTGGTGCCGGACGGGCCGCTCGATCTCGGGCTCGTGCTGGGGCCCTTGCGGCGTGGGCCGGGGGATCCGACGTTCCGGGCGATGCCGGACGGGTCCGTGTGGCGGGCCGCCCGTACGCCTGCCGGGCCCGGAACGCTGCGGGTCACCGCGCGCGGTGACGGAGTGCGGGGTGAGGCCTGGGGGCCGGGGGCCGAGTGGCTGCTGGAGCAGTTGCCGGAACTGCTCGGGGCCGCCGACGATCCGTCCGCGTTCGTGCCGCGGCACCGGCTGGTGGCGCTCGCCCGGCATCGGCGGCCGGGGCTCCGGCTGACGCGTACGGGGCTGGTGCTGGAGTCGTTGATTCCGTCGGTTCTGGAGCAGAAGGTCACGACCGATGAGGCGTATCGGGCGTGGCGGCTGCTGGTGCGGAAGTACGGGGAGCCGGCGCCTGGGCCCGCGCCCGGGCGGATGTGTGTGATGCCGGATGCGGAGACCTGGCGGATGATTCCGTCCTGGGAGTGGCATCGGGCCGGGGTCGACAACAAGCGGGCGTCCACGATTCTGCGGGCCGTGCGGGTTGCTGCGCGGCTGGAGGAAGCGGTGCGGATGCCTCCGGATCAGGCGCAGGCTCGGTTGGAGGTCGTGCCGGGGATCGGGCCGTGGACGTCGGCGGAGGTTGTGCAGCGCAGTCATGGGGCGCCGGATGCGGTGACCGTGGGGGATCTGCATCTGCCCGGGATTGTGGGGTGGGCGCTGGCCGGGGATCGGGATGCGGATGACTCCGTGATGCTGGAGTTGCTGGAGCCGTATGCGGGGCAGCGGCATCGGGCGGCTCGGTTGATTCTGTTGAGTGGGCGGGTGCCGGGGCGGCGGGCGCCGCGGATGCCTCGGGGGGATATCGGGCAGTTGTGACGGGGGCGTGCGCTGCGGTGCCGTCGACGGGTTTCGCCCCCGCCGCCCCTACCCGTCCCATCCTGAAGGGGCTCCGCCCCTTCGACCCCGGTCCCTGGGGGCTGCCGCCCCCAGACCCCCGCTTCGGCCCTTAAGGGGCCTTGTCCTCAAACGCCGGACGGGCTGGATGGTGCGGGCCGGCGTCGAGAAGCGGAGCCCCCTTGATCATCCCCTCAAGGATCGTCTGCTCACCGAACCCGCTACAGGTCCGGTGAGAACCGCACCGCCCCCGCCGGGATCCGCGCGTCGCACCACACCCTCGCGCCCTCCCTCAGCTCGTTGTCGGCGCCGATCACCGCGCCGTCGCCGATGACCGTGCCCGTCAGGACGGAGCGTTCGCCGACGCGGGCGCGGGTGCCGATGAGGGAGTCGGTGATGACGGCGCCGGGTTCGATGACGGCGCCCGGGAGGATCGTGCTGCCGAAGACGCGCGCGCCCTCGGCGACGAACGCGCCCTCGCCCACGACCGTGCCGCCGGTCAGCTTGGCGTCGGGGGCCACCCTGGCCGTGGGCAGGATCAGGCGGTCGCCGCACCGGCCGGGGACCGCGGGGGACGGGGCCCGGCCCAGGACCAGGTCGGCCGAACCGCGGACGAAGGCCGCGGGGGTGCCCAGGTCCAGCCAGTACGTCGAATCGACCAAGCCCTGGAGGTGGGCTCCGGCCGTGAGGAGGTCCGGAAACGTCTCGCGCTCCACCGACACCGGCCGGCCCGCCGGGATCGTGTCGATGACGGAGCGGCGGAAGACGTACGCACCCGCGTTGATCTGGTCGGTGACGATCTCCTCGGGGGTCTGCGGCTTCTCCAGGAACGCCGTCACCCGGCCCGTCTCGTCCGTGGGGACCAGGCCGTACGCCCTCGGGTCCGTCACCTTCGTCAGGTGCAGGGAGATGTCCGCGCCCGTCGTCTCGTGCGTGTGCACCAAGGCCTTGATGTCCAGGCCCGTCAGGATGTCGCCGTTGAAGATGAGGACCGGGTCGTCGGGGGCCGAGTGGAGGCGGGAGGCCACGTTGCGGATCGCGCCGCCCGTGCCGAGCGGCTCCTCCTCCGTCACGTACTCCAGATGGAGGCCCAGCGCCGAGCCGTCGCCGAAGTACGGCTCGAAGACCTCGGCCAGGTACGACGTCGCCAGGACGATGTGCTCCACCCCCGCCGCTCTCGCTCGCGCCAACTGGTGCGTGAGGAACGGGACCCCTGCCGCCGGGACCATGGGCTTCGGCGTGTGCACGGTGAGCGGACGCAGCCGAGTGCCCTTGCCGCCGACCAGGAGGATCGCTTCTGTCACCTGTCGTCTCTGCTTCCTGCCGGGACCGGCCGAACTGTCTTTCGGCCGGCCAGTGTATGCAGACCGTTCTGCGGTGCCCTCGACGGCAGGGGCGGCGGGGGCGGCATTCCCTCCGCCGCTTGCCCCCCGACAGCGGTGAACCCGCTCAACGCCCCTGGTAGCGGGCCGCCGTGGCGCGGGCCGTGCCGAGCTTGCGGTAGAGCTGCAATCCCGGGCACTCCGTGGAGTAGCCGTCCCGATGGCCGGAGATCGCGTTCAGTCGTACGTTCTTTCCCTTTCGGTAGAGATTGCCACCGCCGGACTTCAGGTATGTCTTTCCGCGCGGATTGACGCCGTAGAGGCCCAGCTTCCAAGCCGTGAGCCGGGAAACGGCCCGCACTGCGGCGCCGGACGGCTTGCTGCGCCCGTAGCTGCCGAGAACGGCGATCCCCATGGTGTTGGTGTTGAAACCGAGGGTGTGGGCACCGAGGACGGGTTTCGCCACTCCCCCGGCGCGCCCCTCGTAGATGTTTCCGCACTTGTCGACGAGGAAGTTGTAGCCGATGTCGCGCCAGCCCATGCTCAGGACGTGGTAGCGGTAGATACTGCGAATGAGGGAGGGGACCTGCGAGCACCGGTACTTGGCACCGGTCGCCGTGTGGTGCACGAACGCCGCCTTCACCTTCTTCGTGTAGACGAAACCCCGCTCCCGCAGCCTCTCGTTCGCACCCCAGCCGCGCCGGGTGACGATGCGCGGCCGCGGCCCGATGTACGGCTTCGCCCGCTGCTCCTGTGTCAACTCACCACCGCGCAGGGCCATCATCTCCCGCTCGGTCTCGGCCCGGCCGAGTGCGGGGATCTCGGCGGCACCGAGGCGCGCGAGTTCGACGTTGGCGGCCGAGGTGGCGGCGTCGGCGGCGGAGGCGGCGAGGGCCTCGGCGGTCTCGGCGGTCTCGGCGTTGAGGGAGCCCGGGCGGGGGGCGCCGCCGGGCTCACCCGGTGCGGGGGCGGCCTCGCCGGGGTCGACGAGTTCGAGGTGGAGGCCGGCGGGAAGCGGAGAGGCGGCGTCGGTACCGGTTGTCGGCGCCGGGTCGCCGGCACCCGGTACCGGCACGTGCTCCCCGGACCGGCCCTCGGCGGACTCCGCCGTGACCCGGGCCTCCACGCCGTCCGACTCCCCGACCCACAACGGTGCCGTGGAGCCGCGCACCCGGCCGGAGCGGCCTTCGGGCGTGTCGGGGTCGGCCGCGTGCTCGGCGTTGTGCGTCTCGAGGTCCTGCCAGCCGGACCAGGTGCCGGTGCCGACCGCGCGGGTGCGGACCTGGACTCGGCCGTGCAGTTCGACGTTTCGGTCGTCCCAGACGACGCCGACGAGGGAGAAGTGCGGTACGTCCCTGGGGGACAGCCCCTGTTCGGCGGGGGCACCGGTGACGCGGTCGGGGCCGCGGGGGACCAGGGGCAGTGACTGGGTGCTGCCGGGGACGTCCGGCTCGGCGTTCTCATGGCGCACCGCGCTCTCATGAAGCACCGTGCTCTGATGACGCACCGTCGGCCCGGGCGCCGTGGCCACCGTCTCCCCCCGCGTGGCCGGTTCCGCGCCGAACGCCGGTCTCGCCGTCGCCGCGACGGCGGGTGGGGTGAGCGGGAGAGCCAGAGCGGCCGCGCACGTGACACCGATCGAGGAAGCAAGGAATCCACGCATGCTCCCGATGGTGGACATAGTCTTACAAACCTGTCTATTGCGGAATTGACGGGGTGTCGGCCCACGATTCACCCGGACCGGTGACACCAGGGGGGCGCCAACCGGCGGTTTGTGTACGCCGGTCCGCGTACCCTTGCGCGGGTGAATGCCACCGATCGCACCCCTGCCGACCTGCTGCGTTCCGCGCTCGCCGCGGATCCCGGACGTCCCCTGGTGACCTTCTACGACGACGCCACCGGGGAACGCGTCGAATTGTCCGTGGCCACCTTCGCCAATTGGGTGGCCAAGACCGCGAATCTGCTCCAGGGCGACCTCGGGGCCGGGCCGGGTGACCGGGTCGCGTTGCTGCTGCCCGCGCACTGGCAGACGGCGGTGTGGCTGCTGGCGTGTTCGTCGGTGGGCGCGATCGCGGACGTGGGCGGGGATCCTGCGGCGGCCGACGTGGTCGTGAGCGGGCCGGAGACGCTGGAAGCGGCGCGGGCGTGCCGTGGTGAGCGGGTCGCCCTGGCGCTACGGCCGCTGGGGGGCCGTTTTCCGCAGGCGCCGGCCGGGTTCGCCGACTACGCCGTGGAAGGCCCGAGTCAGGGTGACCGTTTCGCACCGTACGCGCCGGTCGATCCGGAGGATCCGGCGCTGATCGTGGCCGGCCGGGAGTTCAGCGGCGCCGAGGTCGTCGAGCGCGCCCAGGCCGAGGCGACGGGGCTGGGTCTCACGGGACCCGGCTCCCGGATTCTGTCGGCCCTGCCGTACGACACCTGGGAGGGCCTCAACGCCGGGCTGTACGCGGCGCTGACGACGGGTGGGTCGGTGGTCCTGTGCCGACACCTCGAATCGCTGGGCGAGGAGGCCCTGGCGAAGCGGATCGAGAGCGAGCGGGTGACGGCGACGGCGAGATAACGCCGGGCACCGTTCGCGCACCTGGTTGCCCGGCGCCGGGGCCGGCCGGGGGTGGGTGCGCAGCCCGGCGCGACGGGGTGCCGCTTCTGTGGGTCGGGAGCCGCCCCAGCAGCACGACTGCGCGCAGCTACGCCTGCTGCGGCGCGTGGGGACGCGCGTACCCCTACGGGCCTACGGTCGCCCACGGCGGCAAGGGGACGTGCCGGGGGTGTCCGCCCGCAGCGGCGGGCGTCAACACACAGCACCTCTCTGTCCAACGGCAACCGCCCGACCGAGGACGGACACCCCCGGCACGGCCCCGACCCACAAGAAAACCGCAGGCGCTACGCGCACCCCCACCAAGGCACACAGACCGCCGCAGGCATCAACGCGCACCCCCACCCACCCCGCACAGGCCGCCGCAGGCACCCCCGCCCAACCGCCGGAGGCACCGTCACCCATTCAGCCCCCCACCATCCGCCCCTCACCCCCCACCCGGGCCATGGTCGTAACAACAGCCCACACCACCCGCAGCACGCTGCCCCGAGGAGTGGAGCCAGACGTGACCCGCATCGCACGCTCACGCAGCGGAGGTTCCGGTGTCGGGGCGCGGCGTAGGTGGCGGTGGGTGCGGCGCGGGGTCCTGGGGGTGGGGCTGGTGGTCGTGGCGGCCGCCGGAGCCGGGTGGGCCGTGTACGCCAAGCTCGACTCCAACATCACCGCCGACGAAGCCGCCGCCGCGGAGCTCGCGCGGTACGAGAAGGAGCGCCCCACCTCACTCGTGCACGGCGCGCAGAACGTCCTGCTCATCGGCTCGGACTCCAGGGCAGGCAGCGGCAACCGGCGCTACGGACGCGACTCGGGCACCGAGCGGTCCGACACCACGATCCTGCTGCACCTGTCCGCCGAGCGCCGCAGCGCCACCGCCGTCTCGATACCCCGCGACCTGATGGTGGACGTCCCCGGGTGCCGACGGGCCGACGGCCGCCGCAGCGAGCCGATGTTCGCGATGTTCAACTACGCCTTCCAGGTGGGCGGTTCGGCCTGCACCATCCGCACCGTCGAGCGGCTCACCGACATCCGCATCGACCACCACATGGTCGTCGACTTCCATGGCTTCAAGGAGATGATCGACGCCCTCGAAGGCGTCGAGATCTGCCTCACCGGGCCCATCAACGACAAGGCGGCCAAGCTGCGCCTCCCGGCCGGCAAGGTGACCCTCGACGGGGAACAGGCCCTCGGCTACGTACGCGCCCGCAAGTCACTCGGCGACGGCAGCGACACCGAGCGCATGCACCGCCAGCAGCGATTCCTCGCCGCGCTGGTCAACAAGGTCCAGAGCAACGACGTCCTGCTGAACCCGGTCAGGCTCTACCCCGTCCTGGACGCCGCCACGTCCTCCCTCACCACGGACCCCGCCCTGGCCAACTTGCGCGGTTTGTACGATCTCGTGCGCGGCGTGCGCGACATCCCCACCGAACGCGTGCAATTCCTGACCGTTCCTCGGGAGTCGTACATCCACAACGCCAATCGCGACCAACTCGTGGAGCCCGAGGCGGAGCGACTCTTCGATCGACTGCGCACCGACACGCCGGTGGAAGTAGTCGATTCACCCGAAATGCACCACGGTTCCGAGGGGCCTCCGTCCGGCACGAAGCGGCTCGTCGAAGCCGCCGACCCCACGCCCCCGCCCCCCACCTTCCGAGGCAACACCGCCGCCGAGAACCCCTGCAGGTAAAACGCTCACCAAGTCGGCGAACCCCAATTCAAAGAAATGGGTCGGATTGCCCAGTTGTAGGGACGTGGAATTTGTCACCGTCGTGGCTTGACGCTGAACTGGCCGGATAGTGTGAGCGATCCGGTGCTCCCTGCCGTAGTTAGGCTTGCGCACTGTTTGACCGAAAGAGACCCGAGCGCCTTGGAGGGGGAAGGCGCCGCGTGGCCCCGACGGAGGATTCAGACAACCGTGGACGCGCAAGGCCGTGGGCGGGCGGACGACATCGACCCCGCAGACCAGTGGGTACTCAATCCGAGCACCGGCGAATACGAACTGCGACTGACCCCTTCCGCTCCGCAGTCAGCGGTTCCGGGACCGCGCCGAGCCGCTTCCCGGGCCGGCGCCGCCGCCCGGGCCACCGCTGCGAAGGCGGGCGGCGCGGACGGCGCGGTGCGCAACCGGACCGCGGCGCCCGAGACGCGGCCGGCGCCGGGCCGTGAGGTCCCACCGCAGCGCAGGCGCCGGGGCGTGCCCGAGGAGCCGCTGCCGGGGCGGCGCAGTCGCCGGCCGGTGAAGAAGAAGAGCAAGGCGAAGAAGGCCGTGCTCTGGACCGGCGGCATCATGGCGTTCGTGGTCGTCGCCGCCGCGGCCGGTGCCTACCTCTACATCGAGCACCTCAACGACAACATCACGTCCGTCTCCGACGACGGCGCGAGCACCGGTGGCTTCAGCAAGGACAAGGCCATCAACATCCTGCTCATCGGCACGGACAAGCGCACGGGCGCGGGCAACGAGAAGTACGGCGACAAGGACAGCCCCGGCCACGCCGACACCACGATCCTGCTGCACGTCTCCAAGGACCGCTCGAACGCGACGGCGCTCAGCATCCCGCGCGACCTGATCGTCGACATCCCGGACTGCCCCACGCAGCAGGAGGACGGCACCCAGAAGATCATCCCGGGCGAGACCGGCGAGCGTTTCAACACCAGCCTCGGCCAGGAGGGCCGTACGCCCAGCTGCACCGCGCGTACGGTCACCGAGCTGACCGGGATCAAGCCGGACAACTTCATGGTGGCCGACTTCAACGCGGTGAAGACGCTGACGACGGCGGTCGGCGGCGTCGAGGTGTGCCTGGGCAAGAACATCGACGACCCCGACTCCCACCTCAAGCTCAGCGAGGGCAAGCACGTCATCGCGGGCGAGCAGGCGCTGGCCTTCGTCCGCACCCGGCACTCCGTCGGCTTCGGCGGCGACCTGAGCCGGATCGGGCTGCAGCAGCAGTTCCTCAGCGCGCTGATGCGGAAGCTGAAGTCGAACGACACACTCAGCAGCCCGTCGAAGATGATCAAGCTGGCCGAGGCGGGCACGAAGGCGCTGACCGTCGACTCCCAGCTCGACAGCATCGACAAGCTGAAGGACCTCGGCCTGGAGCTGGGCAAGCTCAACACCAAGAACCTCACGTTCACGACGGTTCCGGTGATCGACAACCCGGCCGAGAAGGTGAAGGCGACCGTCGTACTGAACAAGGCGACGGCCCCCGAGGTCTTCCAGGCGATCCAGAACGACGTCTCCTTCACCGCGGTCAAGCAGCAGAAGAAGGAGGAGGCCGCCGCCGTGGCCGCCCGGCTGAAGGGCACCAAGGCCGACCCCTCCGAGGTGCGGGTGCAGGTGTTCAACGGCGGGGCCCCCGCGGGCAGCGCCCAAGAGACCCTCACCTGGCTGCAGACCGAGGAAGGCGTGACCAAGTCGGAGAACGCGGGCAACGCTCCGGCGACGCTGGCGAAGACGACGCTCGAATACGCACCGGACCAGGCGGACCAGGCACGTCGGCTCGCCGCCATCATGGGGCTCTCCGGGTCCGCGCTGAAGCCCGGCAAGAGCGTGACCAACTCCCAGGGCCTGCCCACGATGACACTGACGCTGGGCAAGGACTTCAAGGGTGCGGGCGTTTCCCTCACCGCTCCGACGAAGGCACCCGACGTGGAGAAGTCCACGGCGGACAAGGTGGAGTGCGCGAAGTAGCTCCGCCAACGCAACTGTCCCGGGCTCTCGTTGGTCTGACACAGGACACGGTTGTGTCAGGCACCGTTGGCCTGACACTCCGCGTGGCCGCGCCGGGCGTGGATTTTGCCGACACGTGGCCAACCCGGTTCGGACCCACAGTGGTCTGAAAGGTTGCGAACCGGTGTCGGACAGGGTGGCCTGACATGGTTCGCTGCGCATCGGACAGGGAGGTCCGGCGCGGAGCGACCGCGCGTAGGGCCAAGGGTGGGGAAGGGCAGAGAGTTGGCGCAGAGCAGTGTGCGAGGGGAGGCCCCCGCGGTGGACGACACCATGTCGCTCACCCCGCAGGCCGACCAGGACACGCCGGCCGACCAGGGCGGCCGACACGGCGGCGGGGGACGCAGGGGTGGCCGCGGGACCGACGGCAGGCGCCGCAGACGGCGGGTGCTGCGCTGGTCGGCGACGGTTCTGGCGGTGGTGATACTGGGCACCGCGGGTGCCGGGTATCTCTACTACCAGCACCTCAACGGCAACCTGAAGAAGGACGACCTCAACATCGGCGACGCGAAGGACCGCGCCGCCAGGACCGAGGCGAACGCGGCCGGTCAGACGCCGCTGAACATCCTGCTGATCGGCTCGGACGCGCGGGACAGCAAGGAGAACCAGAAACTCGGCGGCGCGAAGGAGACGTTCGGCGCCGCGCCGCTCGCCGACGTCCAGATGCTGCTGCACGTCTCCGCGGACCGCACCAACATGTCGGTCGTCAGCATGCCGCGCGACACGCTGGTGGATATCCCCAAGTGCACCGACCCGGACAGCGGGGACGTGTACGAGGCCCTCGACCGCGTGATGACGAACCGGTCGCTCGGCCGCGGCGGCCCGGGGTGCACGGTGGCGACGTGGGAGAAGCTCACCGACATCCACATCGACCACTTCATGATGATCGACTTCTCGGGCGTGGTGTCGATGGCGGACGCGATCGGCGGTGTCCCGGTCTGCGTCGACAAGAACATCCGCTCCAAGGACAGCAAGGGCCACGGCTCGGGCCTGAAACTGGAGGAGGGCACGACGTCCGTCAAGGGCGAGCAGGCCCTGCAGTGGCTGCGCACCCGGTACGGCTTCGAGGACGGCAGCGACCTCGCCCGCGCCAAGGCGCAGCACATGTACATGAACTCGATGGTCCGCGAGTTGCGCAAGAACGCCAAGCTGAGCAGCCCCGGCAAGCTGCGCGCCCTCGCCGAGGCGGCCACCAAGGCGCTCACCGTCGACCCGAGCCTGGGCACCGTCGCGAAGCTGTACGACCTGGCGGGCGAGCTCAAGAAGGTGCCGACCTCGCGCATCACCATGACGACGATGCCGAACGCGTACGACACGATCCAGACCGGCCGGGTGGTGCCCACCGAGGACGCCACCAAGCTGTTCCGGCTGGTGCGGGAGGACATCGCCCTCGACGGCAAGGACAAGAAGAAGAACACCGAGGAGAAGGCCTCCGCCGACCCGGCCGCGGCGGACGGTGAGATCGCCGTCCAGGTGCAGAACGGCACCCGCACCGACACCCTCGCCGCGGCGCAGGGCCGCGCGACCACCATCGCCCAGCTGCTCGTCGACAAGGGCTTCGCCCAGTCCGTGGCGGACCGGTCGGCCGCACCGGCCGAGGAGACGACGGTCGTCCGCTACCCGAGCGCCGACCTGGAGGGCGACGCCCGGCGGATCGCCAAGGCCCTCGGTATCCCGGCCGGCGCCGTGAAGAAGTCCACGGACGTCTCCGGCGTCACCCTCGTCGTCGGCGCCGACTGGCGGGAGGGTACGGCGTACAAGGCGCCGAAGCAGGACGACAAGACCCCGAAGACGGCGGAAGCCCTCAACGCCTCCGACACCAAGGCGTGCATGAAGGTGGACCCGGACTTCACCTGGTAATTAGGGGCGGGCCGGCGCCCGGGTGGGCTCAGTTGGAGCTGAGGACCGCCGGGCGCCGGGACGCGATGACCTTCCGCGCCAGCGAGCGCGGGCTCGTCAGGAAGCCGTAGCCCCAGGACATGTGCATGGTGGCGAGGGCGACGGGGATCTGCAGGCGTGCCTTCAGGGGCAGGCCCTTGCCCGCCGGGACCGAGCCGGCGACGATCGCCGCGAGGTAGCCGCCGGGGATCACCAGCGCCCACGGGGTGACCAGGGCGCCGGCCACCAGGGCGGCCGCGATCGCGCAGACCGCCGTCGGCGGGGCGAGATAGCGCAGGTTGATGGAGCCGGCGTGGTAGCGGGCGACGACGTGGCGCCAGCGGCCGTAGTCCTTGTACTGCTTGGCGAGCGCCTTCACGCTCGGCCTCGGGCGGTACGACACCCGCAGCTCGGGCGAGAACCAGATGAGCCCGCCCGCCTCCCTGATCCGGAAGTTGAGCTCCCAGTCCTGGGCGCGGATGAACTCCTCGTTGTAGCCGCCCTGTTGCTCCAGCGCCTCGCGCCGGAAGACACCGAGGTAGACCGTCTCGGCCTCCCCTGCCTGGCCGCCCGTGTGGAAGGCGGCGTTGCCGACCCCGATCTTCGAGGTCATCGCGGCCGCGACGGCGTGCTCCCAGTCGTTCTCGCCCTCGGCGTGCATGATGCCGCCGACGTTCTGCGCGCCGGTCTCCTCCAGGAGCCGTACGGCGGTGGCGATGTAGTTCGGCGAGAGCATGCCGTGGCCGTCGACGCGGACGACGATCGGGTGCCGGGAGGCCTTGATCGCGGCGTTCAGCGCGGCGGGCGTGCGGCCCGTCGGGTTGGGGACGGTGTGCACCCGGGGGTCTTCGGCCACGAGCTCGGCGGCGATCTCGTCCGTGCGGTCCGTGGACGGACCGAGGGCGATCACGACCTCCATCTCGCCGGCGTACTCCTGCGCGAGGATCGCTTGGACGGCTCCGCGCAGATGCCGCTCCTCGTTGAGGACGGGCATGATGACGGACACGGCGGGGAGCTGCACGACGTCGGGATTGGCGTTCATAGGGGGCTCACGTTACCGCGAACGGGGGACACCCTTGCGCGCCGCCCGGGTCGCTGCCCCGGGCAGGAGATCGTATGGGCCTACCGTGCTCATGGACCCCACGTACGGCCCCCAGGGCAAGGCAAGCTCCCGCGGAGGTATCTCCCCCATGCCCACGCCGCCCCGCCAGTCCCCCCCTCCCGCGCAGCGCCGTCCGCAGCCCTCCCGCCGTGGCGGGGCGCGACCGGTCGCGCCGGTGCGGCGGAAGCGGCCGCGCTGGGCGATGCGGGCGGTGACCACGCTGTCCGTCGTGGTCCTCGCCTCCGCGGGGATCGGGCACGCGGTGGTCACCAGCCTGGACGCGAAGATCGCGCGCGTGGACCCGTTCAAGGACATGAAGAACCGTCCGCAGGCGGGGCACGGGATGAACGTGCTGCTCGTCGGGACGGACGGCCGCGACCGCATCAGCGAGGAGGAGCGGCGCAAGTACCGGCTCGGCGGGGCACCCTGTCACTGCACCGACACGATCATGATCGTGCACATCTCGGAGGACCGGGAGCGGGCGAGCGTGGTGAGCCTGCCGCGTGACTCGTACGCCGAGGTGCCGGCCGGGGAGGGGCGCAAGGCGCACCCCATCAAGATCAACGCGGCGTACGCGGAAGGCGGTCCGAACCTCACCGTCCGCACGGTCGAACACATGACCCACATCAAGATCGACCACTATCTGGAGGTCGACTTCACGAGCTTCATGAAGACGGTGGACGTGGTCGGCGGCGTGCAGGTGTGCACCGCCGAGCCGCTGAAGGACTCGTACACCGGACTCGACCTGCCGGCCGGCACCCACCGGCTGATGGGCGGCGAGGCGCTGCAGTACGTGCGCGCCAGGCATGTGGACAGCGGCTCCGACCTGGGCCGCATGCAGCGCCAGCAGCGTTTCATGGCGGCGCTGATCGAGCGGGCGACGTCGTCCGGGATCCTGCTGAACCCGATGCGGTTCCGGGACGTGACCCGGGCGGTGCTGGGCTCGGTGCGCGCCGACAAGGGCTTCGGGACGGGCGAGCTGCTCGACCTCGGTCGGGCGATGCGGAACTTCTCACCCTCGTCGTCGGAGTTCACGACCGTGCCCATCCGGCAGATCGGATACGACGTGAAGGGCGTCGGTTCCACGGTGAAGTGGAACTCCGCGAAGGCCGAGCGCCTCTTCCGGACCCTGCGCGAGGACCGGCCGCTGGACGTGCACCGCAAGCGGACCAAGGTGGTCCGGGTGGAGGTGGCCCCGCAGGAGATCCATGTCCAGGTGGAGAACGGCACGCACGCGGAAGGCCTCGGCCAGCGCGTCGACGCGGCACTGGCGGCCACCGGCTTCCGTACGAGCGGGCGGCCGGTGGACGCGGAGGACCGCTCGCTGAAGCGGACGGTCGTCGCGCACGACCCTCGCTGGGACCGCTCGGCGAAGTCGCTGGCGGCCGCGCTGCCGGGGAGTGAGCTGCGGCCGGTGAAGGGGCTGGGGCCGACGCTGAAGGTGATCGTGGGAGCGGACTTCCGGCAGGTCCGCAAGGTGCGGTCGGAGGACCCGACGCAGGGCGATTCCATTGTGGTGCGGGGGGACGAGACGGGGTGCTCGTGACGGGGAGTGACGCTCCGCGAGGCAAGGGTGCGGTGCACAGGCCGTAACTCCAATGGGTCTGTACGACAGCCCTTGACGGAATGTCGGACGCGTTGGCCCGTGCGGCATCTGGTGGGAATTGTTCGCGTCCGCCCGATGGCGCGGCGCGGTGGGTGGGCGTAGGACGGAAGGGCACGGGGCCCGTCCCGGGCCCCTCTGGTCCCAGGAGGAGCCATGACCCAGCCCGGAACGATGACGGCCATGAGCAAGGAGATGCAGGCCTGTGTCGACGCGTGCATGTCCTGCCACGCGATCTGCGAGGAGACGATGAGCTCCTGCATGCAGATGGGCGGTCAGCCGCAGATGCAGATCATGCGGGCGCTCATGGACTGCGCCGAGACGACCCGCATGTGCGCGGACATGATGATGCGCCGCTCGCCCATGTCGGCGGAGATGTGCGCGATGTGCGCCAGGGCCTGTGACATGTGTGCCGAGGCGTGTATGTCCATGCCGGACGATCCCCAGATGATGCGCTGCGCCGAGGCGTGTCGCCGCTGCGCCGAGAGCTGTCGCGCGATGGCGGGCGCCACCATGTGAGGACGGCCCGGACAGCGCGTCGAGGGCGCCCCTAGGGGTGCCCTCGACGCGCGGGTGGTGCTCATTTGCCGGAGACGGTCACCGTCTCGTCGTTCTTCAGCTGCTCCACCAGCGTCTTCACCTTCGCGGTGTCCCACTGGAGGTTGCCGTTCGCGGAGTTGCCCGAGATCGGCATGTTCATGGACTTGCCCTCGCCGCCGCTGACGCCCTTCATCGCCCAGAACATGGACGCCAGGTCCCACAGGCTCATGTCCTTGTCGACGATCAGGGTGTCCAGGCCCGCGCTCATGGTCGGGTACAGCTTGAACGGGTTGAGGACCGTGCCCGGCGTCGCCACCTGGTTGGCCAGGGCGGACAGGAACTTCTGCTGGTTCTTCGTGCGGTCCAGGTCGGAGCCGGCCAGTGCGTACCGGGTGCGGACGAAGGCGAGCGCCTCCTCGCCGTTCAGGGTCTGCTTGCCCTTCTTGAAGTCCGCGCCGGACTTGGAGTCCTTGATGTCCTGCGGGATGTCGATCTCGACACCGCCGACCGAGTCGACGATGTTCGCGAAGCCCGCGAAGCCGATCTCGACGTAGTGGTCGATGTGCAGACCGGTGTTGGCCTCGACGGTGCGGACGAGCAGCTCGGGCCCGTCCTCCGCGTACGCCGCGTTCAGCTTCACCTGACGGCCGGTGCCCTGGTAGAGCTTCCCCGAGTCCGAGCCCTTGTACGAGGGGATCGTGACGTTCGAGTCGCGCGGCAGGGAGACCAGCGTGTCGCCGTTGCTGCCGACGTGCAGGATCATCATCGAGTCCGTGCGCTTGCCCTCGGCGGACCCGGTGTGCAGTTGCTTCTTCTGCTCGGCGGTCATGCCCGCGCGGCTGTCGGAGCCGACGATCAGGTAGTTCGTGCCCTCGCCCGCCTCCGGCCGGTCGATGACCTTGGACAGGTCGACCTCGCGGTTGAGCTTGCCGTCGGCCCAGAAGTAGGTGGCGACGGTCGTCACGACCAGCACCGTCACGAGGGTTATCGCGGTCAGCTTGATACGGCGCCGCCAGTTCGGCGCGGGCCGCTCGCCCATCCCCCCGCCGCCGGAGCCGCCACCCCCGCCGTAGACCTGGCCGGTGTTGTAGCCGCTGTCGTAACCGTCGTCGTAGGCGGTGTCGTCGCCGTAGCCACCGTGGCCCTGGCCGTTCACGTACGACGGCTGCCGGGGCACCCCGCCGTACCCCTGGCCGGGAGGTGCCGCCTGACCGCGGCGGACCTGCCGCATCACGCGCGCGCCCTCGGGCTGTGCGCTCGCGCTGCCGCGTCCGTAGTGGTCGCCGCGGTTGTTGTCGGACCATCCCTGGGGCCAGTCATTCATGCGCCCCACTATGCAGGGCACGGCCAGGTGTCTCACAAGGTTCGGCGGAAAATAGGGGCACGGCTGTTGCGAACCCAACACAAAGTCCGCGAATGTCGACGCGGCATAAGGTGGAGGCCATGACAGACCAGGTCACCGCCGCGGAGTCGGGCACTCCGGAGATCCCGGGCAAGCCGACATCCGCCTCCCGCACCACCCTCAGCCACATCATGACCCACAACGACACCAACCTCCTGGGCACGGTGCACGGCGGTGTGATCATGAAACTCGTCGACGATGCCGCGGGCGCGGTGGCCGGCCGGCACAGCGGCGGCCCCGCCGTCACCGCGTCCATGGACGAGATGGCCTTCCTGGAGCCGGTCCGCGTCGGCGACCTCGTCCATGTGAAGGCCCAGGTCAACTGGACCGGCCGCACCTCGATGGAGGTCGGCGTGCGGGTGCTGGCCGAGCGCTGGAACGAGTCGGCGCCGCCCACCCAGGTCGGCTCGGCCTACCTGGTGTTCGCGGCGGTGGACGCCGACGGCAAGCCGCGCCAGGTTCCGCAAGTGATACCGGAGACCGAGCGCGACAAGCGGCGCTACCAGGAGGCGCAGATCAGGCGGACGCACCGGCTGGCGCGGCGGCGGGCGATCAAGGAGCTGCGGGAGAAGCGGCTGGCGGAGGGGTTCGAGGACTGAGGTCCGGATCGAGGCCCGGGCCGAGGTTCGGACACGAGTGAGGGGCGCCCCCGGTGGGTGGCGCCCCTCAGTGGTCGGCTCAGCAGCCGTTACGGCAGGTTGCGGGCCATGACGATGCGCTGGACCTGGTTCGTGCCCTCGTAGATCTGCGTGATCTTGGCGTCGCGCATCATGCGCTCGACCGGGTAGTCACGGGTGTAGCCGTAGCCGCCGAGGAGCTGGACGGCGTCCGTGGTGACCTCCATCGCCACGTCCGAGGCGAAGCACTTGGCGGCGGCGCCCAGGTAGGTGAGGTCGCTGTCGACGCGCTGTGAGGCGGCGGCGGCCTGGTAGGTCAGGGCGCGGGCGGCCGAGATCTTCATCGCCATGTCGGCGAGCATGAACTGGATGCCCTGGAAGTCGGCGATCGGCTTGCCGAACTGCTTGCGCTCCTGGACATAGCCCTTGGCGTAGTCGAGGGCGCCCTGGGCGATGCCGAGGGCCTGCGCGGCGATGGTGATGCGGGTGTGGTCCAGCGTCTTCATCGCCGTGGCGAAGCCGGTGCCCTCCTCGCCGATCATGCGGTCCGCCGGGATGCGGACGTTGTCCAGATAGACCTCGCGGGTCGGCGAGCCCTTGATGCCGAGCTTCTTCTCCGGGGCGCCGAAGGAGACGCCCTCGTCCGACTTCTCGACGACGAAGGCCGATATGCCCTTCGAGCGCTTCGTCGGGTCCGTGACCGCCATCACCGTGTAGTACTCGGAGACGCCCGCGTTGGTGATCCAGCGCTTCACGCCGTTCAGGACCCAGTGGTCGCCGTCGCGGACCGCCTTGGTCTTCATGCCGGCCGCGTCCGAACCGGCGTCGGGCTCGGAGAGGCAGTACGAGAACATGCCCTCACCCTTGGCGAGCGGCGTCATGTACTTCTTCTTCAGGTCCTCGGAGCCGGAGAGGATCACGGGCAGGGAGCCGAGCTTGTTCACGGCCGGGATGAGGGAGGAGCTCGCGCAGACCCGCGCGACCTCCTCGATCACGATCACCGTCGCCAGCGCGTCCGCGCCCGCGCCGCCGTACTCCTCGGGCACGTGCACCGCGTGCAGGTCGTTCGCGACCAGGGCCTCCAGCGCCTCCTGCGGGAAGCGGGCCTCCTCGTCCACCGCGGCGGCGTGCGGCGCGATCTTCGCCTCGGCCAGCGAACGGATGGCGTCACGGAGCATGTCGTGCTCCTCGGACGGGCGGTACAGGTCGAAGTCAGCCGATCCGGCCAAGGTCTCTCACGCTCCAAGGACGCTGGGGGTGTCAGTGCGATGCTGGCGCTAATTACCGTTAAGTAACTCAATTTTAGAGGTCGGCTCACGGGACTGATACGTGAGCTTGGCGACAGCGGGGAAGCTGCCCGTCAGGCCCGCCGACTATGCTCGGGCCCGCACTGCCCCGTCCTCGTTTGCTGGAGTCTCCATGGCCCTGAAGATCACCGTGATCGGTACCGGCTATCTCGGCGCCACCCACGCCGCGGCCATGGCCGAGCTCGGGTTCGAGGTGCTGGGGCTCGATGTCGTGCCCGAGAAGATCGAGATGCTCCAGCGGGGCCAGGTCCCGATGTTCGAGCCGGGGCTGGAGGAGCTGCTGCGCCGGCACGTCGCCGGCATCGAGGGGTCCACCGGGCGACTGCGGTTCACCATGGACTGGGCCGAGGCCGGGGAGTTCGGCGATGTGCACTTCGTGTGCGTCAACACCCCGCAGCGGCACGGCGAGTACGCCTGCGACATGTCGTACGTCGACGCCGCCTTCGCCTCGCTCGCCCCGCACCTGAAGAACGCCGCGCTCGTCGTCGGCAAGTCCACCGTCCCCGTCGGCTCCGCCGATCGCCTCGCCGCGTACCTCGCCGAGCACGCGCCGGCCGGCGAGGACGCCGAACTGGCCTGGAACCCGGAGTTCCTGCGCGAGGGCTTCGCCGTCGAGGACACGCTCCAGCCGGACCGGATCGTGGTCGGCGTGCGCAGCGAGCGGGCCGAGAAGCTGCTGCGCGAGGTGTACGCCACGCCGATCGCCGCCGGCTCCCCCTTCGTCGTCACCGACTTCCCCACCGCCGAGCTGGTGAAGACCTCCGCCAACTCCTTCCTCGCCACCAAGATTTCCTTCATCAACGCGATGGCGGAGGTCTGTGAGGCCGCCGGCGGCGATGTCGCCAAGCTCGCGGAGGCCATCGGGTACGACGACCGGATCGGCCGGAAGTTCCTGCGGGCGGGTATCGGGTTCGGCGGCGGCTGTCTGCCCAAGGACATCCGCGCCTTCATGGCCCGGGCCGGTGAGCTGGGCGCCGACCAGGCGCTGACCTTCCTGCGCGAGATCGACTCCATCAACATGCGCCAGCGCGGCCAGATGGTGGAGCTCGCCCGGCAGGCGCTGGGCGGCGGGCCCTTCCTGGGCAAGCGGGTCGCCGTGCTCGGCGCCACCTTCAAGCCCGACTCGGACGACGTACGCGACTCGCCCGCGCTGAACGTCGCCGGGCAGATCCACCTCCAGGGCGGCCAGGTCACGGTGTACGACCCCAAGGGCATGGCGAACGCCCGCCGTCTCTTCCCCACCCTCGGCTATGCCGACAGCGCGATCGACGCGGTGCGCGGCGCCGATGTCGTCCTGCATCTGACGGAATGGCGGGAATTCCGCGAGCTGGATCCGGCGGCACTCGGTGAGGCCGCGGCGGCGCGGGTCATTCTCGACGGCCGCAATGCCCTGGACCCGGAGCTGTGGCGGAAGGCTGGCTGGACTTATCGGGCGATGGGGCGGCCGACGGCCTGAAAGGCCCGACCCATACGGCAGGCCAACCGGCCTGCCGGGACCCCGGCGTGTGCATATGCCGTTCTCCTTGAAATCCCCACTCGTCTTCGAATTCTATTCGAGTAGCGTGCGGGAAAAGAAAAGCACCGACGCGAATTCTTCACAGCCGCATTGCGCGGAATAGCGGCGTTCTCGCCCGGTCTCACAGAGGTGGCACCCCCGAAAGAGAGGCACCGCAACAGCCGTTTAACTGACGTGTAGCCGCGCGGAATTCGCGCGCCACTCCACTGGTCCGCGTTCGCCCGTTTGAACGGACCATGCCAGGAGTGATCATGCCCCTGTTCCGCCGGGCTCTGTGGCCGCAGGACCACCGTGACGAACTGATCGCGGGAGCGCTCGTGGGCGCCGTGGTGGTCGTGCTCGGCTACGCGTCGGGGATCGGCGCGCCCTCCGCCTCTTCCGCGCCGAGCGCCGCCCCGCCCGCGGCCACCGAACCGTCGTCCCCCTCCGCGCCCGCCCCGCCGGCCGCTCCGGGAGGCACCGCGGAAGGAGCCCCGGGCGGCGGTGCGGCGGGCACCGGGATGCTGCCGATCGCCGGCGGACCCGGCGTCTTCTACCCCGGCAGTGCGGGCGAGGACCACACGGCCCACCCCGGCGGCAGCGGCCACACCGGCCACGGCGCCTCCCCCGCCCCGTCCGGCCCCCCGCCCTCGCCTGCCCCATCCGGCCCCACGACCACCCAGCCCCCCACCGCCGGCGACGACACCTGCGAGGACGGCGAGGTCCGTCTCGTACGGCCGCTCCTCACCGGCCTCACCGAGCCCGTCCTCGGCCTCCTCGACCCCACGGCCACGGCATCCCCGACCCCCCGACCCTCCCCGTGTGCCGGGCTCGCTCCCCTCTCGTCCCTGCTCGGCGGCACGACCACACCCACACCGGTTCCCTCCCTGGAGGCGACGCCGTGACGCCGCGCCGCGCACTCACCCTCCTCGTCCTCACGCCGCTCCTCTACGTCCTCCTCGGCACCCCGCACGCCTCCGCCCACACCGAGCTGGTCCGGTCCAGCCCCGCGAACGGCGCCGAGCTGAAGCAGGCCCCCGACCGGCTCGTCCTGACCTTCGACGAGCCCGTCGACCTCGGCGACGTACGCGTGCTGACCCTGGACGGCGACCGGCTCCCGCTGTCCCTCGTGCCCGGGCACGAGGGCGAGGTCGTCCGGGCCGCGCTCGGTCACCCGGCGGACAGCGCCCTCTCCGTCGTCTGGTCGGTCGTCGACGAAGAGGACGGGCATGCCTCATCCGGACGGCTGGACTTCGGCATCTCCGCGCCCGCCGCCCCTGACCGCGGCGACGAGGCCGCGCCCGCACCGTCCCCCCTGGTGCAGAAGGGCCTCGTCGCCGCCCGCTGGGCCGGCTATCTCTCGCTGGCGCTGTTCGTCGGGGGCCTCGCCTTCGTCACGCTGCTGTGGCCGCGCGGCGCGCACGAGCCGCGGGCCCGGGCGCTGCTGGGCCTGGCCTGGACGTGCGGACTGCTGGCGTCGGTGGCGGGCATCGGCCTCCAGGGCGCCTACGCGTCGCTCGGCGGCCTGCGGGACGCCCTGCGCGCCGGGACGTACACGGACCTCCTGAGCACCGGGCCCGGCGTCGTCCTCGCCGCCCGTGTGCTGCTGTGGGTGCTCGCGGCGGTGGTGCTGAGCGCACTGCTCCAGGGCGGGTCCCGCACCTCCCGCTCCCCCGGCTGGCGGGTCGGCGCGCTCGCCGTCTGTCTCGGGCTGCTGCGGGCGACCGGCATGGCGGGCCACAGCTCCGAGGGCGGCCATCCCGCCTGGGGTGCGATCGCCGACCTCGTGCATCTGCTCGGTGTCTCGCTGTGGACCGGCGGGCTGGCCGTGCTCGCGGTGGCCGTCCTGCCGCGCCGGCGGGCCGGGGAGCTGGCCGCGGTGGTGCCGGGCTACTCACGGCTGGCGGCGATCAGCGTGGCGGGCATCGTCGCGGCCGGGCTGGTGCTGGCGTGGCAGGTCGTGGGGTCGTACGACGCCCTGCTGCACACCTCGTACGGGCGGCTGCTGCTCCTGAAGACGGCCGTGCTCGGGGTCGTCCTGCTCGCCGCCCTCGCCAGCCGTCAGTGGGTGCGCACCCGCCTCGATCTCGCCGTGCTGCTGCGCGGCGACGCCGCCACCGTGCGGCCCTTCGGTTGCTCGGTCGCGGCCGAGACGGGGCTCGTCCTCGTCGTGCTCGCCGTGACGAGTCTGCTGGTCACGACCAATCCTGGCCAGTGAACTCCCAGGAAGAACAAAGGAGTTGTGGTGAAACGACGTAATGAGAGCGACGCGGCACCGCGCCGCCGGGCGCCCTCGGGCAACCGGGGCCTGCTGGTCGCCGGACTCGGCGCGGCGCTGACCGCGGTGCTCAGCCTGGGGCTGCTCCAGGCCGCCTCGGGCACCTCGGCCTCCGGGACCTCCACGGCGGACGCGGGCGCGGCTCAGGCGCCCGCGGCCGCCGCGGCGCAGGCCCGGCCGGCCGCCGACGCGGCGCCGGACCACCAGGTCGACATCATGAACAACAAGTTCGGCGACGGGAAGCAGCTCGTCGTCGAGGTCGGCGACACGGTCCGCTGGACCAACCACGACAGCGTGCCGCACACGGTCACCACGACCAAGGGTCCGAAGAAGTTCGACTCGGGCACGCTGGAGCAGGGCGACTCGTGGTCGTACACCTTCACCACGGCGGGGACGTACGAGTACTACTGCGCGGTGCACCCCGACATGGTGGCGTCCGTGAAGGTCGTCGCCGCGGACGGCGGATCGTCCGGTGGGTCCACCGGCGGGTCCACAGGTGGTTCGGCCGGCGGTACGTCCGGTGGCTCCTCCGGTGGGTCCGGTGGCAGCTCCGGTGGGTCGGGCGGGGGCACCTCGGGCGGTACGTCCGGTGGCACCTCGGGCGGTACGACCGGCGGTTCATCGGGCGGTACGTCGGGCGGCGGCTCCGGTGACGGCGAGCAGTGTGCCAGTGCCCGGGACGTGCTGCTGCCGATCCTCCAGCACCTCAACGCGGCGCATCTGGAGCGGTCCCCGGGACAGCAGGTGCAGGACGCGCTCGCGCTGGACGCGTACATCAAGACGCACACGGTGTGGATCGAGAGCATCCTGACGCCCGCCACCGAGGGCGGCGGCACGGTCCTCGACGACACGCTGAGCGTGCTGCTGGACCACATCAACAAGGCGCACCTGGAGGAGTCGCCCGGGCAGCAGGTCGCCGATCTGCTGAACGCCGACAGCTACGTGCAGATGCACACGGTCTGGGCGGAGCACCTGCTCGCCCCCACCGAGGACTTCCTGACCGACAACTGCTGACAGCACCCCGCGGAAGACGGACGCCGGTCCGGCCGAGGCTCAGTCGGCCGGACCGGCGCTCCCCCCATTGTCCCCGTCACCGCCGCCCTTCCGGAACCGCTTTCCAAGGAGACCGGGATGACAACCGTCACCCTGCCCGTCGACCCGCCCCCGACCGGCGCGCCCGGTCCGGCCGCCTGGCTGCCCCTGCCCGGCCGCTACACCGTGGCCCCCGGCCGCTCCCTCGTCGAACTCACCGGTCTGTGCGGCCCGTTGCCCGTACGCCGTCGCCGCCTCACCTTCGCAGCCGCGTCGCTCACGGTGCCGGCCGCCGAGGAGCCCACTGTGGAACACACCGAGGAATACCGCGAGGAACACCCCAGCGAGGAACACCCCACCCTCCGCTTCGAGTTCGACGACGCCCACCTCAAGGGCGTCCTCACCCTCGACCACGCCCACGCCCACGAGGGCGCCGATACGGTCCGGCTGACCGGCGACCTCCGCATCGACGGCACCGACTTCCCCGTGCTGCTGCGGCTGCGGGTCGTCGAGCGGGCCGACGACCGGCTGCTCGGCGTGGGTGTGGCCCGGCTGCCGTACCGGCTGCTGCGGCGGGCCACCGGTTTCCGGTTCGGCCGGCTGCGTCCGGCGACCGGGCTGCGGCTGCTGGTCGCCGGGGAGTTCGCGTGAGGGCGGCCCGGCGAGCGGTCCAGGGGGCCGTGCTCGTCCTGTCCGTCCTGCTCGGGCTGCTGTTCGCCGTGCCGGGCGGCAGCGCGGCGGCGACGTACCGGGTGGCCATGAGCGGGTACGCGTACCGTCCCGCGACGCTGACGATCCCCGCGGGCGCCACGGTGACCTGGACCAACCAGGACACCGCCCCGCACGACGTGAAGACCACGTCCGCCCCGGCCGCCTTTCACTCGCCCCTGCTGAACCAGGGCGGGAGCTGGAGCTTCACCTTCACGATGCCGGGGACGTACGCCTACTACTGCACCGTCCACCCGAACATGACGGCCCGGATCGTGGTCGAGGCGGCGGCACCGCAGACCTCGGCGGCCGCGCCGACCACGCATGAGCATGCGCGTTCCGGGACGTCGCCGGAACACCGTGCGACCACGCCGAGCCGTCCGGCACCGACGCGCTCACCGACCTCATCGCCCGCCCGTTCCACGTCGCCCGCGTCGGCTCCGGCGGCCGCACATCCGGCGTCCCCGTCACCGGCGCCCACGCCGGCCGCGGAACCGCAGCCCCAGGCCACCGCCTCGACGCTGCGTCCACTGGACCCCTTGCTGCTCCTGACGGGGATCGTCGCGGGCGTGGCGGTGCTGTGCCTCCTGCTGGTGGGCTCACGGGCGTCCCGGGGCCGGGAGGAGGAGGCCTAGGCCCTCACTTCGCCCGATACCGCCGCATCTTCGCCCGCGCCCCACAGACCTGCATCGAGCACCACCGACCGCGGCCCGCCGGGCTGCGGTCGTAGTACGCCCAGTGACAGTCGACGGCCTCACATGCCTTCAACCGGTTCCAGGTGCCCTCGACCAGCGCCCGGGCGATCACCACCGCCACTCGGGACGTCAGCGGCTCGTCGTCGGCGGCGGCAAGGCCGGCCGCCCCGTCACCGGCGTCGACCGTGACCAGCAGCGGAGCCCCCGCCAGCAGCTCCCCCAACGGCGTCACCGCCCGGTGCGGCGGGTGCCCGGCATGGGCGAGAAGGGCCGCCCGCAGGGACTCGCGCAGCTCACGCGCCCCCGGCACGTCCTCCTCGGCCAGCCCGAAGCGTGCCCGGCCCTCGGCCGTGTCCAGCGCGTCGGCGCCCGACTCGACGTCCAGCGTGTTGACCAGGGACTCGACCAGCTCCAGGCCCCCGGGCGCGGGCGATCTCTCACTCATGGCTGCACGCTACCTCCGGCTTACCCCCTTGCGACGTTACCGCCAATGCGGGAGCATGCGGTAACGCAGTTACCTCATACAGCACGGTAGGGGTAACCAACGCTTCAAGGAGGAAGTCATGGCCATCGCCGAACTGGGCGTCGTCGTCCTGGACTGTCCCGACCCCCGCGCCCTCGCCGGCTTCTACGCGCGCGTGCTCGGCGGCAGCGTCGAAGGGGACGGCGACTGGGTGGACCTGAAGGTGCCCGGCGGGCAGGCGCTCGCGTTCCAGGCCGCCCCCGGGTTCGTACCGCCGAAGTGGCCCGCGCCCGATCACTCGCAGCAGTTCCATCTGGACCTGACCGTCGAGGACCTGGACGCGGCCGAGGCGGAGGTGCTCGCCCTGGGCGCGAAGCCGCTGGACAACGAGGACCGCTCGCGCACCTTCCGGGTTTACGCGGACCCGGCGGGGCACCCGTTCTGCCTGTGCGCCTGCTGATCACGTTCACGCCCTGACCGCCGGGAGGATCCCATGGCCGCCCTGACCGTCTGCGTTCCGTCGTGATCGACTGCCCCGACCCGCGCGCCCTGGCCCGCTTCTACGCGGGCGTCGGCGGCGGTACGCCGGAGGAGGACGACCCCATGGGGGTCCCCCCGCTCGAGCGAAGCCGAGAGTGGGGGAGGGTCGTCCTCCAGCTGCCGGGCGGGCCGCGGCTGGCCTTCCAGCCCGCGCCCGGGCAGGCGCAGGACAAGGACGATTTCCGGGTGTACGCCGATCCGGCGGGGCATCCGTTCTGCCTCTGCCGGATCGAGCCCACCTGATCCGGCACCGACCAGGGCTACCCGTCGAGGTCCGCGATCTTCGCCGTCGACGGTTCCCGGCGCCGCTGTGCCTCGCGCGCCGTGAAGTCGGCCTCGCGCAGCACCCGCTGGACATTGCCCCAGGTCAGCAGCGCCAGGTCGGCTTCGGTCCAGTCCCGGCGCAGCAGCTCGGCGATGAGATGGGGGTAGCGGGAGGCGTCGGCGAGGTCCTGGGGATGGGTGGTGCCGGCGTCGTACGCGCCGGAGAGGCCGACGCACTCGGGGCCCGCCACCTCGCGCACATGGTCGAGGTGGTCGGCGACGTCCCGGACGGACGGTCCGGTCTGCTCGGCGGTGAGCGGCACCATGCACAGGCCGCGGGCGGAGCCCAGCGCGGCGAGCAGGTCGTCGGGGAGGTTGGCCGGGTGGGAGCGCAGGGCGTGGGCGGCGGAGCGGGCGCACACGACCGGAGCCTTGGAGACCGCGCAGGCACGGCGGACGGTGTCGGCGGAGGCTCCGGAGAGGTCGGCCAGCACACCGAGGCGGTTCATCTCGCGCAGCACCTCCTCGCCGAACCGGGTCAGCCCCGCCTCGCTCGCCCAGGAGGTGCCGGACAGGGTGAGGGCGCGCAGCCCGAGCTCGTGCAGGGAGCGCAGGATGGCCAGCGAGTCGCCGAGGGCGGCGGCCGCCGCCGGGCCGAGCAGGACGGCGATGCGGCCGGTGTGGCGGGCGTCGGTGATCGGCCCCGGGGCGTCGGCGAGGCGCAGGCCCTCGGAGTGGCCCCGCACTACGGTCTTCACCAGGTCCAGCTGGTCCAGCGTGGCGGCGACGGCCCGGTCCCCGGCCGGTTCCTCGGGCAGGTGGAGCGCCCAGAACAGTGCCGCGACATGGCCTTCGCGCATCCGCGGCACGTCCGTGTCGACGGCGCCCTCGCCGAACTCGAGGTCGACCCCGGGGAGGTGGCGCAGCGCCGCCGCCAGTCCGCTGTAGCCGTCGGCGACGGGGTGGGCGTCGAGGAGGGTATGGGCACGCTCGAGAAGGTCGGTGCCGGAGCCTTCGGCCGGGCCCGAGTCGCGTTCGGACGGCTTTGCCGGGAGCGGGTGGTCGGGCAGGCCATCGAGTTCGCCGACCTCGGGGCTGGTGTCCAGTTCGTCCTTGAGGTCCGCCATGGCGGTCTCCGTACGTGCTCGGGATCCTGATCAGCAGTACGGTTCACCGTCGCACGGACCCGGAGCGGCTTCCTGGTGGGCGGGGCGTTCGGGGGTACCGGCTGCCCCGCCCTGGGCGATCAGTCGTCCCGTCCGTCCGGTCCGTCCAGTTCCTCGATGGTCGCGTTGGACGGCCCCCGCGTCGTCCGGAGGTCACGGGCAACGTCCTCCGCCGCGCCCAGCACCCGTACGGCGTTCTGCCAGGTCAGCTTGGCCAGGTCGGTCTTCGACCAGCCCCGGTCGAGCAGTTCGGCGATCAGGTTCGGGTAGCCGGAGACGTCGTTCAGGCCGTCGGGGGTGAAGGCGGTGCCGTCGTAGTCGCCGCCGATGCCCAGGTGGTCGACGCCGGCGACCTCGCGCATGTGGTCCAGGTGGTCGGCGACCGTGGCCACCGTGGCGACCGGGCGCGGGGTGCTCTCCTCGAAGGCGCGGTGCACCTTCATCGCCTCGGCGGTCGTGTCGAGGTGGTGGAAGCCGTGGGCGCGCATGTTCTCGTCGGCCGCGGCCGTCCAGTCGACCGCCGCCTGGAGCACGAACTTCGGCACGAAGGTCACCATCGCGATGCCGCCGTTGCCTGGGAGGCGTTCCAGGACGTCGTCGGGGATGTTGCGCGGGTGGTCGCACACCGCGCGGGAGGAGGAGTGCGAGAAGATCACCGGGGCGGTGGAGGTGTCCAGCGCGTCGCGCATCGTCGTGGCCGCCACGTGCGAGAGGTCCACCAGCATGCCCTCGCGGTTCATCTCCCGGACGACCTCGCGGCCGAACGCGGACAGCCCGCCCACCTCGGGCTCGTCCGTCGCCGAGTCGGCCCACGCGATGTTGTCGTTGTGGGTGAGGGTCATGTAGCGGACGCCGAGCGCGTACAGCGCGCGGAGCGTCGCCAGGGAGTCGGCGATCGAGTGGCCGCCCTCGGCGCCCATCAGGGACGCGATACGGCCCTCGGCGCGGGCCGCCTCCATGTCCGCCGCCGTCAGCGCGGGGCGCAGGTCGCCCGGGTGGCGTGCCAGCAACTGCCGTACGCAGTCGATCTGTTCGAGGGTGGCGCTGACCGCCTTGTCGCCGGCGTAGTCCGAGCGGACGTACACCGACCAGAACTGCGCGCCCACGCCGCCCTCGCGCAGGCGGGGGATGTCGGTGTGCAGGTGGGCGGCCTGGTCGGTGGCGATGTCGCGGGCGTCGAGGTCGTAGCGGACCTGGGCGCGCAGGGCCCACGGGAGGTCGTTGTGGCCGTCGACGACCGGGAACTCGCGCAGGAGTTCCCGGGCCGCCCCCAGCGAAGCGGAGGTCATCGGCGTCACTTCCCCGCGCCGAAGCCGAACCCGCCCGCTCCCTCGACCTTGGCGCGCAGCCGCTTGCCCTTCTCGGTGGCCTGGTCGTTCAGGTCCTGCTGGAACTCGCGCATCCGCTGCAGCAGCTCCTCGTCGTGGGCGGCGAGGATGCGGGCGGCGAGCAGGCCGGCGTTGCGGGCGCCGGCGACCGAGACGGTGGCGACGGGCACGCCGGCCGGCATCTGCACGATCGACAGCAGGGAGTCCATGCCGTCGAGGTACTTCAGCGGGACGGGGACGCCGATGACCGGCAGCGGCGTGACGGAGGCGAGCATGCCCGGCAGGTGGGCGGCTCCTCCGGCTCCGGCGATGATCACCTTGAGCCCGCGTTCGGCGGCCTGCTCACCGTAGGCGACCATCTCGCGCGGCATACGGTGCGCGGAGACGACGTCGACCTCGTACTCGATCTCGAACTCGTCGAGGGCCTGGGCGGCGGCCTCCATGACGGGCCAGTCGGAGTCCGAACCCATCACGATGCCCACGACGGGGCCGACAGCGGTACTCATTCGGTGATCGTGCCTCTCAGATAGCCGGCAGCGTGACGGGCGCGCTCCAGCACCTCGTCCAGGTCGTCGCCGTAGGTGTTGACGTGGCCGACCTTGCGGCCGGGCTTCACGTCCTTGCCGTACATGTGGATCTTGAGCTGGGGGTCGCGGGCCATGCAGTGCAGGTACGCGGAGTACATGTCGGGGTAGTCGCCGCCGAGGACGTTGACCATGACCGTCCACTTGGCGCGCGGGCGCGGGTCGCCGAGGGGGAGGTCGAGGACGGCGCGGACGTGGTTGGCGAACTGCGAGGTCATGGCGCCGTCCTGCGTCCAGTGGCCCGAGTTGTGCGGGCGCATCGCCAGTTCGTTGACGAGGATGCGGCCGTCGCGGGTCTGGAACAGCTCGACGGCGAGGTGGCCGACGACGTCGAGTTCCTTGGCGATGGTCAGGGCCATCTCCTCGGCCTTCAGGGCGAGGGTCTCGTCGAGGTCGGGGGCCGGGGCGATGACGGTGTCGCAGACGCCGGCGACCTGCCGGGACTCGACCACCGGGTAGGCGACGGCCTGGCCGTGCGGGGAGCGTACGACGTTCGCCGCCAGCTCGCGGACGTAGTCGACCTTCTCCTCGGCGAGGACCGGGACGCCGGCGCGGAACGGGTCCTCGGCCTCCGCCACGCTGTCGACGACCCACACGCCCTTGCCGTCGTAGCCGCCGCGGACCGTCTTGAGGACGACCGGGAAGCCGTCGCCCTCCGCCGCGAACGCGGCCACGTCGGCCGGGTCGCTCACGATGCGGTGCCGTGGGCAGGGCACGCCGATCGCGTCGAGTTTCGCGCGCATCACGCCCTTGTCCTGGGCGTGCACGAGCGCGTCGGGGCCCGGGCGTACGGGGATGCCGTCCGCCTCCAGGGCCCTGAGGTGCTCGGTGGGTACGTGTTCGTGATCGAAGGTGATCACATCGCACCCGCGCGCGAAGTCGCGCAGCGTGTCCAGGTCGCGATAGTCGCCGATGACGACATCGCTGACGACCTGCGCCGCGGAATCCTGAGGAGTGTCACTGAGGAGCTTGAACCTGATGCCCAGCGGGATGCCTGCCTCGTGTGTCATACGAGCGAGCTGGCCCCCGCCGACCATGCCGACTACCGGGAACGTCACGCCCCTAGGGTATCGGCCGCGCCGGGGCGACCCTCTTACCGGACTTTTGCGGGCCTCTTCCCGACCTGTTCCCGACCTATGACCTCGCGCACAGGCAATCGCCGAGGGGGGTGGTTAGCATGGCTGGGTTGACGAAACCGGTCGGCACCTGACCGACACATCGACCGACAGGAGCCTTCACGACCATGGGACGTGGTTCCTCGGGGCTTCATACGGCGCCTCCGGTACCTCGCAGTGCCGTTCGGCAGCGGTTCGACCGGCTGGTGCGTGAGGTCGCCAAGTTCGGGGCGGTGGGCGGGGCGGGGGTCCTGGTCAATTTCCTCGTGTTCAACCTGGTACGGCATGTGACCGACCTCCAGGTCGTGCGGTCGAGCGTGATCGCTACGGCGGTCGCGACGTTCACCAACTACATCGGTTACCGGTACTTCACGTACCGCGACCGCGACAAGAGCCGTCGTACCAAGGAACTGAGCCTGTTCCTGCTGTTCAGCGTGGTCGGTCTGGTGATCGAGAACGGCGTGCTGTACGCGGCGACGTACGGGTTCGGCTGGGACAGTCCGCTGCAGAGCAACGTCTTCAAGTTCCTCGGCATCGGTGTCGCGACGCTGTTCCGGTTCTGGTCGTATCGGTCGTGGGTGTTCCGGGCGCTTCCTTCGGAGGAGGCGGTGGCCGGTGCGGAATCGTTCCTGACGACGCGGCGGGCGGAGGCGGAGAAGCCGCGGGTCGGGCAGCGGGTGGGCTGACTGGCGCGGCCGCGCGGCGGGGCCTGCGGGTTCTTCCTCGCCCCCGCCGCCCCTACCCGTCCCATCCTCCAGGGGCTCCGCCCCTTCGACCCCGGTCCCTGGGGGCTGCCGCCCCCAGACCGCTTCGGCCCTTAAGGGGCCTTGTCCTCAAACGCCGGACGGGCTGAAGTGCGCGGGCCGGCGTCGAGAGGTGGCCGGCCCCGACGGGCAGCTCATCCCCACCCTCACCTGACCGTCGGCCCCGCATCCTGCGTCGGCTTCTTCGTCGGGGGTGTGCGGGAGAGGAACAGGGCGATGACCGGGGGGTTCGTCTGGAGCATTTCCAGGCGGCCGCCGTCCGCTTCCGCGAGGTCTCGGGCCACCGCGAGGCCGATGCCCGTGGAGTTGCGGCCGCTGATGGCGCGCTCGAAGATGCGGGCGCCGAGGTCCGCCGGGATGCCGGGGCCCTCGTCGGTGACCTCGATGACCGCCTGGTTGCCGGTGACGCGGGTGCGCAGCGCCACCGTGCCACCGCCGTGCATGAGGGAGTTCTCGATCAGCGCGGCGAGGACCTGGGCCACCGCGCCCGGCGTGCCGACCGCCTGGAGGTGGCGCTTGCCCGAGCTGACGATCGCCCGGCCCGCGCTGCGGTACGCCGGGCGCCATTCGGCGAGCTGCTGCTGGATGACCTCGTCCAGGTCGAAGGTGACGGCGGAGCCGTTGCGGGGGTCCCGGGAGTTCGTCAGGAGGCGTTCGACCACGTCCGTGAGGCGCTCCACCTGGGTCAGAGCGATCGTCGCCTCCTCCTTCACCGTGTCCGGATCGTCGGTGAGGGTAATCTCCTCCAGGCGCATGGAGAGGGCCGTGAGCGGGGTGCGGAGCTGGTGGGAGGCGTCCGCGGCCAGGCGGCGTTCGGCTGTGAGCATGCGTGCGATGCGCTCGGCGGAGGAGTCGAGGACGTCCGCCACGCGGTCCAGCTCCGGGACGCCGTACCGCTTGTGGCGTGGGCGGGGATCGCCCGAGCCGAGACGTTCCGCCGTCTCCGCGAGGTCGGTGAGCGGGGAGGCGAGGCGGTTCGCCTGGCGCACCGCGAGCAGGACCGCCGCGATCACCGCCAGCAGCGCCACCGCCCCGATGATCAGCAGCGTCCGGCCGACCTCCCGCGTCACCGACGAACGCGGCTCCTGAACGGTGATCGTCTCGCCCTCTTCGCCGGTCTGCCGGGCGCTGATGACCTCACCGGTCGGCCTGGTGCCCACCTCGATCAGCGGTTTCCCGGGGATCCGGATCTCGGCGTAACGATCCCCCTGGATCTGGTCCCGCAGCACCTTCGCGTCGACGGTCTCGTCCCCGAGCAGCCGGCTGTCCACGATGCTGATCAGCCGGACCGCCTCGGTGTCCACCCGTTCCTGCGCGGTGTTGGTGATCGTCCGCGTCTCGACGATCACCAGTGACACGCCGAACACGGCGATCACCACGAGAACGACAGCGAGGGTGGACTGGATCAGTCGGCGGCGCATGTCCTCTTACTCACCTGTACGTCTGTACGGCTGTACGGCCGTGAGCTCAGCTCTTCTCGAAACGGAAGCCCACGCCCCGTACCGTCGCGATGTAGCGAGGGTTCGCCGCGTCGTCGCCCAGCTTCTTGCGCAACCAGGAGATGTGCATGTCGAGGGTCTTGGTGGAGGACCACCAGGTCGTGTCCCACACCTCGCGCATCAACTGGTCGCGGGTGACCACCCGGCCCGCGTCCCGCACCAGCACCCGCAGCAGATCGAACTCCTTGGCCGTCAGCTGGAGTTCCTCGTCCCCCATCCACGCCCGGTGCGACTCGACGTCGATCCGCACGCCGTGCGTGGCAGGCGGCTGCTGCGGTTCGGCGGCGCCGCGCCGGAGCAGGGCCCGCACCCGCGCGAGCAGTTCGGCGAGCCGGAACGGCTTGGTGACGTAGTCGTCGGCACCCGCGTCCAGGCCGACGACGGTGTCCACCTCGTCGGCGCGCGCGGTCAGGATGAGGATCGGCACGGTGTGACCGTCGGCCCGCAGCCGGCGGGCCACCTCCAGGCCGTCCATGCCGGGCAGGCCGAGGTCCAGCACGACCAGGTCGACTCCGCCCTGCATTCCTGCGTCGAGTGCGGTGGGTCCGTCCTCCCGCACCTCGACCTCGTACCCTTCCCGGCGCAGTGCGCGGGCCAGCGGCTCCGAAATGGACGCGTCGTCCTCGGCGAGCAGTACACGGGTCATGAGCTGATGGTAGTCCGCCCATGACAAGAGCCGGGGTGTGATCGGACGCCTTGATTCTTACCGTCCTTCGGGGCGTCTCTTACCTTCCGGCGCTGTGGTACAGACCTATGCCTACGAGGTGCGATCCTGAAAAGGACCTTCGAAAGGGTGCCTGCGGTTCCCTCGACACCTGTGATCCGTGTCTCAAGTCCTTCCATATCCGGCAGTGTCCTGACGTATGGTGAATCTACGCCTGTAGCACTGCAGGGACCTTTGGCGGCACTTGACGCTGAGGGTCTCTTTTATGTGCGCGCACGTTTGTGCGCGTGAAAAGGAATGACCTGTGGCCGGGCCCCTGAAAGACGGGGGCGTGGATCCCGGCGGTCGCCGTCTTCCGCTCCGCGACCCGGAGCGGAACTCCCCTGGGCGTGGGTGGGCGGCCGTACCCGCCGGTGCCGGCTCCCCCCCACCGGGCGCGTGACCGTTCGATGTCGTGCGCGTCCCGACCAGCAAGGAACGACCATGGCGTCCAGCCTGACGAAGGACTCGGCCCGCCCGGGCACCCCCGGCACCGAGAAGACCTTCTTCGGCCACCCCCGCGGTATGGCCACGCTCTTCATGACGGAGATGTGGGAGCGCTTTTCCTGGTACGGAATGCGCGGCATTCTCGTCCTCTACTTGATCGCGGGCGTCCTCGACGGCCCCCTGGCGGGCCGGGAAGCCCTGGCCGCCTCGATCTACGGCGTCTACAACGCGGTCGTGTACATGGCCGCCATGCCCGGCGGCTGGGTCGCCGACCGCCTCTGGGGTGCCCGTAAGGCCGTGCTCGTCGGCGGCATCGTCATCGCGGCAGGCCACTTCACGCTGGCGATCCCCGCGGACGTCGCCTTCTTCTGCGGTCTCGGCCTGATCGCGATCGGCACCGGACTGCTGAAGCCGAACATCTCCGCGATGGTCGGCGGCCTCTACGAGGGCCAGCCCAGCGCCCGCCGCGACGCCGGCTTCACGCTCTTCTACATGGCGATCAACATCGGTGGCATGGCCGCCCCGCTGGTCGTCGGCTACCTCGGCGAGAACGTCAACTGGCACCTCGGCTTCGGTGTCGCCGGTGTCGGTATGACCCTCGCCGTCATCCAGTACGTCCTCGGCGGCCGCCACCTCGGCGACATCGGCAAGGAGCCCGGCACCCCGGCCTCCCCCGAGGAGAAGCGCGCCGCGCTGCGCAAGGTCGCGCTGTGGGGCGGCATTGCCGTCGCCGCGCTGGTCCTGGACCTCCTGCTGGGTACGTACGACATCGAGCACATCGTCAATGTGCTCGCGATCCTCGGCATCGTGGTGCCGATCGTCTACTTCGTGACGATGTACCGGAACCCGGCCCTGGCCACCGAGGACAAGCCGAAGATCCAGGCCTTCGCCTGGTTCTTCGCCACCGCCGTGCTGTTCTGGATGATCTACGACCAGTCCGGTTCGCTGCTGACGATCTTCGCGGACGGCAAGACCGACCGCATGATCGGCGGCTGGGAGTTCCCGGCGTCCTGGTACCAGTCGGTCAACCCGGCCATGGTCATCGTGCTCGCCCCGGTCTTCGCCGCTGTGTGGGTGAAGCTGGCCAAGCGCAACCGTGAGCCCAGCACCCCCATGAAGTTCGCCCTGGCGATGCTCCTCATCGGTGGCTCGTTCGGCATCATGGGCCTGGCCGGCGCCGCCGCCGCGAACAGCGACACGGGCAAGGTCACCGTCTTCTGGCTGCTGAGCGTCTACCTGGTGCAGACCCTCGGCGAGATGTGCCTGTCGCCGGTGGGCCTGTCCCTGTCGACGAAGCTGGCGCCGAAGCAGTTCGTCGGCCAGATCATGGGCCTGTGGTTCCTGGCCACCGCGACGGGCAACGCGCTCAACGGCTGGACCACCAAGCTGAACGCTCCGCTGGGTGACGCCGTGTACTACACGATGTGGGCCGTCATCGCCGTTGCCGCGGGGCTGGCGTTCATGATGGCCGGGCGCAAGATCCGTGCCCTGATGGGCGACGTGCGCTAGCGCTGTGCTTGAGCCGACGGGGCCGCTGGAATCCAGGTGGGTTTCAGCGGCCCCGTTGCTCTGTGCGGCTGTGCGCGGTTCCCCGCGCCCCTAGGAGGTCGGCTAACGCAGCCTGCGTCCTGGCATGAACGTGAAGACCGCGCCTCCCAGCAACAGCGCCGTCCCCGCCACCAGACCCAGTGCCTTCAGCGCGCCGTGGTCCTCCGCTCCCGTCGCCGCCAAGCCGCCGTCCGTCGACGAGCCGCCCGCCGAACCCCCTGCCGAACCGCCGCCCGACGCGCCGCTCGCCTGCTCGGCCGTGTCCAGGGTCAGGGAGACCTCCGTCTTCGTCGGTGTGCACGTCGTCGTCGTACCCAGGGCCTTCACCGTCAGGACGCCCGGGGAGAGGGTCGACTCGCCGCTCGCCCCCGGCTTGTACGTACCCGTCAGGTCCGGGATCTCGATGGGGTCGCCCGCCTTGATGGCCTCGGAGTTGGTCGGGCCCTCGACATGGACCGTGCCCTTGTCGGCGCCGCCCAGGACGACCTCCATGGACGGCTTGACGGAGTCCTTCGGGATGTCGGCGGGGCTGTCCATCACCGACTTCTTGAACCGGACCGTCAGGTCGAAGCTCCCGCCGTTCTTCTTGGCGTTGATCTGGACCGGCGAGGTGGCGTTCTTGTCGCCGATGGGCGTCTTGCACGCGTACGGGACCTCGACCTCCTTGCCCGTGAAGTCCGTCTGGCCGCCGTCGCCCCCGCCGCTGCCGCCGCCCGAACCGGAAGAGCCGCCGCTGTCCCCGCCCGTCTCGCTCTCACTGGGCGTCGCAGTCGGGGTCGACGGCCCCGTGGGCAGCCCGGTCGGCACGCTCGTCGGCAGCGTCGGCACGACCGTCGGCAGCCCTCCCGTCGTACCGCCCGGCCCTCCGCCCGCGCCCGTCACCTTGATCGTGGCCGCCGGCTTGACCGTCTCCTTGGGCGTGCACTTGGTGTCCGTCGAGATCGGCTTGTTGACGTTGATGTTGTACGCGTCCGGCGTCAGGGACACTTCGCCCGGTGCCGTCAGCTTCAGCTTCCCCTTCATGTCGGAGAGCTTCATGTCGCTGTTCTTGGGGATCGGCGGGTTCTGCCGGGGTCCCTGCATGGCGATGTCCGCCGTCTGCGCGCCGGCCGCCTTGAGCGTGCCCGTCGGCTGGACCGTGTCCTTGTCCAGGGCGAGGATGTCGGGGTTCTTCGACGCCGCCTGGACGAACTTCCAGACGATCTCCACCTCGTCGCCGACCTTCGCCTCGGCGGGCGCGGTGATCTCCACCTTGGTCGTGCCCTGGACCGGCGGCAGCCCGGAGATCGCGGGCGGGATGCACTCGGTCGCGTACGCCACCTCGGCCGCCTGCGCGGGCGCGGCGGCCACGCCGAGCAGCACTCCCGCGCCGCCGAGCATCAGGGCGACGCCTGCCGCGCCGGCTCTGCGAGGGCTTCGAGGACCGCGGGGGCTCCGGGGCCCGACCGGTGTGACTCTCCTTCGCTTGCTCACGTGGATCCCTTCCTGGTCGGAGTCGTGGGACTCGTCGGGCTGTCGTCGTGCGGTGCGGAGAGCCGACCGGCCGTGCCCGGATCGTTGTCCGGGGTGAACCACGGCAGGGTCGAGGAGGAAGAGGGAAGGGCGTGCCTCGCCTCTTCCCGGGGTTTCAGTCCCGGGATGCGCAGGGCCGCTTCGGGCAGGCGCAGACCGCGACGGCGGGACGTCCGCCGCGGCCGCACCCGGTCCACCACCGCCATCCCGACGCGGAACAACGCCGCCGGTACGACCAGACAGACCAGGACCCAGAACAGCGTCACGCCCCAGGGCCGGCCCACGCCCCAGGGCTGTTCGGCCATCACCTTGCCGCCGTATTTCAGGGAGACGGTGTAGTCGCCGTGCGCCCCGGCGGCGAGCTCCACCGGCAGCTCGATCCGTGCCTTCTTCCCCGGCCGGATCGTGCCGCGCCACTGCTGGTCCTCCCACTTGGGGGCGAACACCCCGTGTGAGGTGCCGACTTGGAAGACCGGGTTCCGGACGGCGGATGTGCCGACGTTGCCCACGGTGAAGACCAGCGTCCGGGCGGGCGGTGCGCCGAACCAGGTCAGCAGGCCACCGGAGCCGTCCAGCCGGGTGTCCGTGAGGACCGACAGGCGTCCGCCCGCCGGTTCCGCGGGCAACGGCTCGACCGCGTGCCCGGCCACCTGGAAGACGGCGTCGGCCTCGGCCTTCGCCCCCGTCACCGTCGCGACATGCACCACGCACGGGCACGGCACGGGCGGCTCGGCCACCGGCAGCTTCCGGCTGAAGCGCCCCTCGGCGTCGGTCGTGACGGCCCTGCCGTCCGCGTTGGCGCAGGAGTTGGTGCCGCCTCTGACGCCGGTCGACGGCACGGACTGGCCGCAGATCAGGAGCATCAGCAGGGCGCGCGGCCGCCAGCCCGCACCGGTGACGGTGATCGAACCACCTGTCCCCGCCTGCGACTTGGAGAGCTTCACGGTGGGCGGGTCCGCGGCCGAGGCGGGCTGCACGACGCCCACGAGCGGGATCAGGAACAGCAGCGCCAGCAGCGCGCCGCGGACCTTGCCGTTCATGTCACCGCTCCCGTCAACTCGGCGTCCCTGTGTGGCGGTTCGAGGACCGGCTCGCCGCCGCTTCCCGGCCTGCGGCGCCCACGACGTCGTACGGCGAAGAAGGCGCCGACCGTCACGACCGCTCCGGCGACCCCCGCCATCGCGCCCGACGGCACGAACCGCGCCGACACCTCCGCCGTGTCCCGCACCCCACCCGCCGCCGTCACCGTCAGCCGTACGTCGACCGCGTCCAGGGCGGGCCGGTCGGGCCAGGGCTCGGTGAGCTTGGTACGGCTGCCCGGGGGCAGGGCGACGGGCAGGGCGCGCGGCCCGCGGTCGAGGACGGGGCCGAGGACGCCGTCCGCCCGGACGGCCAGCCGCGGCTCCAGGGTCGTCGTACCGCGGTTGACCAGCTCGTACGCGATACCGTCGCCGCGCACCGCCATGTGCTCGACGGTCAGAGCGGACACCTCCGGGACGGTGACGCGCAGCCGGAACGGGACCCGCCGCTCACGGCCGTCCCCGTCGCGGACGACGATCTCGACGGTACGGTCGGCGGCCGGAACCGTCACCGTGAAGGGGACGTCGGCGCGGGTCCGGGCAGGGACACGCACGGTGCCGTCCGCAAAGGTCAGGCCGGGGGCGTGGAGCCGGACCGTGACGGGTTCCCCGCTGCGGTTGGTCACGGACACCGTGTCCTGCAGCACCCTCCCGGGCTCGCCCTCGCCGTAGAAGGCCGGCCGCCCGCCACCGGCAGGCGCGAGGGACCACCCCTCGGCGGCCGTCGCCGAGGAGGCGGCCCCGAGCAGCACGAGCAGCGACAGACACAGGACACGGACGGCGGTCGACATGGGCGGCTCCAGCAATCTCACGGTGGGGCAGCGCCCCATCAGGGGCGCGGGGAACTGCGCGACCAGCCACAACGGCGCCGCAGACGCCCGCTGACCCACCGCGGCACGCCCCATGGCGCACTCCCAGCCGAGCGCTCAGACCTGATTCCGCCGCGTCACCCACAACACCCCCGCCGCCCCCGCGAGGACCACCGTGCCGCCGAGGGTGCCGAGGGCGATGGCCGAGTCCTCCGGGCCGGTCTGCGGAAGCTCGACGCCGGAGCCGCTCTGGGTTCCGCCGCCGCCCCCGCTCGCGGCCGTGACGTCGAGGGTCAGCGAGGGCCCGGGGCTGTTGGTGGGGGTGCACGTGGTCGTCGTGCCGAGCGCCTTGATGGTGAGCACGCCTGCAGTGAAGGTGACCTTGCCGGTCTTCTTCGGGGTGTACGTACCCGTCAAGTCATTGATCTTGATGGGGGTGTTGGCGGGAATCGCCTCCTGGTTGGCGGGACCGGTGACGTTGACGGTGCCGCTGTCGGCGCCGCCCAGCTTGACGGTGGCGCTCGGGTTCATCGCGCCCTTGCCCAGTTCGACCGGGCTGGACGAGACGCCCTTCTGCCACGACATGGTGATCTTGTAGCCGCTGCCGCTCTTGACGCCCTTGATGTCGATGGGCGAGACGGCGCTCTTGTCACCGATGGGCGTCTTGCAGGCGTAGTTGACGTCGACGGTCTCGGCCCGAGCCGCAGGGGCGGCCATCAACACCGCCGAGCCGGCCAGGGCCGCGGCGGTCGCAAGCGCGGCGGTTCGCTTCTGCTTCGACACGGTCCCCTCATTCCTGACGGCACATCAGATCGGCCGCCAAGGTACGCCCGGGTTGTTGAGGAGGGAAGAGACGGTGCGCCCCGGAGTTGTGACGATCCGGGGGGTGTGCGAGGGGGGCCGAGTGGAGGGTGGGCCCCTCAGGGTGACCCTGGGTAACACAAGCCGTGACGGCCGCGCGGGCGAGCCCTCACCGCGCGCCCGCCCGCCACCGCTGATCCCCCCGCCCGGATTCCCGCACCAGGGACAGCCACCTGTCCCCACTCGGCGTGACCGCATGGTCCGGGGCGATCCCCGGACGGATCACCCCGTCGGCGTCCACCGCGAACCTCAGGTTCTGGCCGTTGCGCCCGTAGACCGAGTCGCAGGTCCAGATCCCCACCCCGCGGTCGGTCGAACCGCGGCTGTCCAGGCAGTAGTCGGGGTAGGCGTACGACTGCAGCACGCCGCGTTCGGAGTCGACCCGCCAGCGTTGGTCCGGCGCGGACGTGCAGGTGGCCGTGATGACGTCGGTGCCGTTGTACGGGTCGCCGTCGACGTCCAGGCACAGTCCCGTGGCGACGTTCACAACCTGGGCGTAGGTGCCGTCGGGCAGGCGGACGGGAGAAGGGGTCGGCTTCGGACGGGCCGTCTTCGTGGGCTTCGGAGTCCTTGCCGGAGAAGGCGACTTGGAGGTCCGTGACGCAGACGGCGAAGGTGAGGGCGAAGAGGGCGACGGCGTGACCGACACCGTCGCGGTCACCGTCACCGCCACCGGCGGCACACTCACCGCTGTGCCCACCGAGCCCACCGGTTCCTGCGACGAGGACGAACCGCCCTGCGCCGCCAGGAAGAGCACCAGCGGCAGCAGGGCCACCCCGAGCGCCGCCGACACCAGCACGATCCGACGGCGGTCCCAGGGCCGCACTCCCGTCGGCCACCTCCCCTCCGCGGCAAGGCCGACGGCCTCCCGCTCCCCGGCGCCGCCCGCCGCATACGCCGTACCGCCCCACGGAAGCAGCCCCTCCGCCAGAGCCGTGCGCGGCGCCTCCCGCATGGCCGACAGTTCCTCGTACGCCGTCGCGCAGTGCGGACAGCGCGCCATGTGCGCGCGTAGATCGGCACTGTCACGAGGGCTGTCCGGGCGGGCCGCCTCCTCGATGAGGCGGCCGAAGTCGGGGCAGTCGGGGTCGTCGGAGGTGGCGAGGCGGGTGCGCAGACAGGCCCGGGCCAGCTGCTGGAGCGCCGGGGCGATGCCGTACGCCACGTCCTCGCGGGTGAGGCCGAGGAGAGCGGCCGTCCGTTCCACCGGCTCCCGCTCCACGACTCCGTACCAGATCAGGCCCTGGGTGCGGGACGACAGGCTCTGGAACGCCGTGAGCATGGGCGGGACCGGGCCGGACGGACCCGTCGTGTTCAGGACGAGGAGCAGGCCCGCGTCGAGACCCGCGGCCCGCTCGTCCATGGCCCAGGTGCCGGCCGACCGGGCGGTCAGCAGCAGGAGCCGGTGCCGCCAGGGCAGGCCCGGGTCGACGCCGCGTGCCGTCTGACGGGCCGCGAGCGTGAACGCCTGGGCGGCCAGCTGGCGTGCCATGGAGTCGTTCGGGGTGCACAGGCGGGCGTAGGCGAGGACGGGTGCGTGATGGCGGGCGCGGAGTTCCTGGAGGGCCGGATACGCGGTGGCGGTGTCGGCGCGCAGCAGTTCGGTGAGCCGCGCGTCGGACGCGCCCGTGTGCATCCCACGGTCACGGTCCTCGCCGTCGTCGGCCCGAGCCATCCGCCTGCCTCCTTGCAGCCTTGCCACCCGCGCGGAGTCCTGAGCTACCGGCGGGTATGACGGCTCATAGTGGAGGAAGGGGAGCTTTGGGGAAAGGGTTTCTGTGGGTAACCCGTGAGCCTCGTGCGAGGGGCCGAACACTCTGTGCCCGGTATGACGCGCTGTGCCCGGTATCCGGCCGACGGATTCGGCGGGGTACCGGGCACAGCGCAGGTCAGCGGGAGGGCGACCCTCCGCCGCCGGTCGTCACTCCTCGACCGTCAGCCCCTTCCGGAGCCGGACCAGGGTGCGTGACAGCAGCCGCGACACATGCATCTGTGAGATGCCGAGTTCGTCGCCGATCTCCGACTGGGTCATGCCCGCGACGAACCTCAGGGAGAGGATCTTCCGGTCTCTGGGCGGGAGTTCGGCGATGAGCGGCTTCAACGACTCGACGTACTCGATGCCTTCGATGCCGTGGTCCTCGTAGCCGATCCGGTCGGCCAGCGCGCCCTCGGCGTCGTCCTCCTCGGGCTGGGCGTCCAGCGAGGAGGCGGTGTACGCGTTCGACGCGGCCATGCCCTCGACGACCTCGTCGTTGGTCAGGCCGAGGCGCTCGGCCAGTTCCTGCACCGTCGGGGCGCGGTCCAGCTTCTGGGCCAGCTCGTCACCGGCCTTGGCCAGGTCGAGCCGGAGTTCCTGCAGCCGGCGCGGCACCCGCACCGACCACGACGTGTCGCGGAAGAAGCGCTTGATCTCGCCGACGATGGTCGGCATCGCGAAGGTGGGGAACTCCACGCCGCGCGCGAGCTCGAAGCGGTCGATCGCCTTGATCAGGCCGATCGTGCCGACCTGGATGATGTCCTCCATCGGCTCGCTGCGCGAGCGGAAACGGGAGGCGGCGAACTTGACCAGCGCGAGGTTGAGTTCGACGAGCGTGTTGCGGACGTACGAGTACTCGTGGGTCCCTTCCTCCAGCGACTCCAGCCGCTCGAAGAGGGTCTTGGACAGGGCCCGTGCGTCCACCGGCCCCACTTCGTCGTACGGGGGGATGTCCGGAAGCCCGGCGAGTACGTCGTCCTGGCCGAACTCCTGACCGAAGTCGGGTTCGGAACGCACCTCGCTGTTCTGCTCGATGGGATCCAGATGTTCCGGTCGGGGTGCCGACGTCGCGCTCTGGGTATGCGATGCGTCGAGCCGGGGTGACATGATGTCCTCCATCGTTCTCGGCATATGGCTGCCGAAGCCTGTGCGTGCACTGCGGTGTGCGGCGCCTCCAAAGCCGGCCGAGTCGGTTACGTGTCTCTACTAGCCCTACCCGCTTTCGTGAGCCCACCGCAAGTGCGCTCTGTTCCGAAATGTCCGTTTCTGGGTGGATGTTCGGGTGTTGGAGGGCGTAGGGAAGGCGTAGTGTTCGAGAGCGTGAGTCAGCAGCCACGACGTCGGGAGTGAGAGACGGCATGGACCGCGGGACGGTCGGCAGCGCACAGTCTGGCCGACTTCTGGTCGAGGTGCGGGAAGAGGGCTCCAGTGCCGTCGTGACCCCGGCGGGTGAGTTGGACCACCACACGGCCGATTTGTTGCGTGAGCCACTCGAGGACTGCCTCGACAAGGGTTTCAGCCGGCTGGTCGTCGACTGCTCGCGACTCGAGTTCTGTGACTCCACGGGGCTGAACGTGCTGCTCGGGGCCCGCCTGAAAGCGGAGGCCGCCGGTGGCGGGGTGCATCTCGCGGGCATGCTGCCCGCCGTTGCGCGCGTGTTCGAGATCACAGGGGCCGAGGCGGTCTTCACGGTGCACGACTCGCTCGACGCAGCCCTGGCCGACGAGGCCGACGGGGCGGGTTGATCCCCCGCGTCCGACGCTGCATCAGACGTCACATCATTTGTGCCGAATAGAGGGGTGTTCCCTCGGCCCGCTCGGGCAGGAGACATCCTGAACGTGTCGGCTGTGATGTCGGCCACCGGGGGTGGGGGACTGTGACCGACCTGTCAGGCAAGGACGTGTACTGGCGTACTGACTCTGCGTGTCAATCTGTGCATTGTGTGAACGTTGAACTGGTGAATCGGTGAATCGGTGAGGTGAAGCGCTGATGAGCACCACCCGGCCTTTCTCGCCGGGCGACCGCGGCCCCGAGCCCAGCGGCGCTTCCGGGGCGTCCGAGGGGTCCGAGTCGTCCGCCGGGCCGTCGGCGGGGCCTCAGGTCCGCCGGCTGGACTTCGACGGCCAGAGCGGGGTCGTGCCGCTCGCCCGCGACTTCGCCCGCCAGGCGCTGTACGCGTGGGGCTGGCTGCCGGCCGCCACCGCCGACCAGCGGGCCGCCGCCGAGGATGTGCTGCTCGTCGTCTCCGAGCTGGTCACCAACGCCTGCCTGCACGCCGAGGGCCCCGACGAGATGCTGATCGCCTGCGACAACAAGGTGATCCGCATCGAGGTCTCCGACAAGGGCACGGGCCAGCCGGCCCCCCGCACGCCCCACCGCTCGGGTCGCCCCGGCGGCCACGGCATGTTCATCGTGCAGCGGCTGTGCCTGGACTGGGGGGTCGTGCGGACGCCGGGGGTCGCGGGCAAGACGGTGTGGGCGGAGCTGGGGGCGCCGGCCTAGGGTCCGGCGCCGAACCGGTTTCAGGAGGGCGGATCGTCCGCGAAGCCCTCGATCATCACCGGGCGAGCGTGACAGCCGACCGGTGCGTCACCGCACCGTTTCTCCACACTTCGCTGACCAGCGGCACCCCCGGCCGGTACGCCAGATGCACATGGCTCGGCGCGTCCAGCAGCAGCAGATCCGCGCGGGCGCCCGGCGAGAGGCGGCCGATGTCGTCGCGGCGGAGGGCCGCCGCCCCGCCCGCCGTGGCCGACCAGACCGCCTCGTCCGGGGTCATCCCCATGTCCCGCACCGCGAGCGCGATGCAGAAGGGGACGGAGGAAGTGAAGGACGAGCCCGGGTTGCAGTCGGTGGAGAGGGCGACCGTGACGCCCGCGTCGAGGAGGCGGCGGGCGTTCGGCCACTGGGCGCGCGTGGAGAATTCCGCGCCGGGGAGGAGCGTGGCGACCGTACGGCTGTTCGCCAGGGCGTCGATGTCCGCGTCCGTGAGGTGGGTGCAGTGGTCGGCGCTGGCGGCGTCGAGTTCGACGGCCAACTGCACACCGGGGCCGTGGGAGAGCTGGTTGGCGTGGACGCGCGGGTGCAGGCCCTTGGCCTTGCCCGCCGTGAGGATCGCACGGGCCTGGTCGCCGTCGAAGGCACCCTTCTCGCAGAAGACGTCGATCCAACGGGCGTACGGGGCACAGGCGTCGAGCATCTCGCCGGTGACGAGGGAGACGTAGGCGGCCGGATCGTCGGCGTAGTCCGGCGAGACGATGTGGGCGCCGAGGTAGGTGACCTCGTCCGTGTGCGCCGACGCGATGCGCAGCGCCCGCGCCTCGTCCTCGACGGTCAGGCCGTAGCCGGACTTGGTCTCGAAGGTGGTCGTGCCCTGGCGGAGAGCCTCGTGCAGGTAACGGGTGAGGTTGGCTTCGAGTTCCTCGTCGCTCGCCGCCCGCGTGGCCGCGACCGTCGTGCGGATGCCGCCCGCGCTGTACGGCCGTCCCGACATCCGGGCGTTGAACTCCTGCGTCCGGTCACCCGCGAAGACGAGGTGGGAGTGGGAGTCGACGAAGCCGGGGACGCCCGCCCGGCCGCCCGCGTCGACCCGATTGTCAGTGGCGGGTGCTTTGCTTTGATCACCGGTCCACGCGATGCGGTCGCCCTCGATGACGACGGCCGCGTCCTGGATCAGTCCGAGGGGGGAACCGTCCCCCAGGGAGGGGTCGTTGGTGACCAGGGCGGCGATGTTGGTGATGAGCGTGCTGGCGGTGCTCGCGGAGGTGGCGGGGCTGACGGTCGTCGCGTTGCTCATGGCGTCCTTGCTGGCCTGGTCGGCGGTGGGGTCGGGTTCGGGGGCGGAAGCGGGCCGCGCGGGTGGGCGGCCCGGGATCATCCGCGCAGGGCTTCGACGGCGTCCGCAAGGGCCCGCGGCACATCCGGTACGAGGGTGTGGACCCCGTCCCGTACGACGTGCCGACCCCCCACGACCGTATGCGACACGTCTGCTGCCGACGCAGCGAATACGGCCGTCTCGGCCCCGAGCCGCGGAAGCGGCCCTGCCGTCCTGACCGAGTCGAGCGCGATCGTCGCGAAGTCGGCGCGTGCACCCGGCTCCAGGGCGCCGGTGTCGTCCCAGCCGAGGGCCGCGTGGCCGTCGGCGGAGGCCGCCCGCAGGAGGGCCGCCGCCGTCCAGTGACCTCGCGTACGGGTGCGCAGGCGCTCGTTCAGCTCCATCGCGCGCGCCTCTTCGAGCAGGTCGATGACGGCATGGCTGTCGGAGCCGAGGGAGAGCGGGGAGCCCTCGTTCTGCAGGGCGGCGGCCGGTCCGATGCCGTCGGCGAGGTCCCGTTCGGTGGTCGGGCACATGCAGGTGCCGGTGCCGCTGCCGCCGATGAGGGAGATGTCCTCGGCGGTGAGGTGGGTGTTGTGGACGCCGGTGGTGCGCGGGCCGAGGACGCCGTGCAGGGCGAGGAGCTGGGTGGGGGTGCAGCCGTGGACCTCCAGGCACGCCTCGTTCTCGGCGGTCTGCTCGGACAGGTGGACATGGAGCGGGGCGCGCCGCTCCTCGGCCCACCGTGCCACGGTCTCCAACTGGCCGGCGGGCACGGCCCGTACGGAGTGGATGGCCGCCCCGATCCGTGCGTGATCGCGTTCCTTGAGAACTGAACAGCGTTCGGCCCAGGCCTCGGCGTTCCCGTCGGAGAAGCGGAGCTGGTGGGTGGTGGGCGGCTGTCCGAAGCCGGAGGACAGGTAGGCGGTGTCGAGGAGGGTGATCCGGATGCCGGCTTCGGCGGCGGCCTCGACGAGGGCCTCACCCATCGCGTTCGGGTCGGCGTACGGGGTGCCGCCCGGGGCGTGGTGGACGTAGTGGAACTCGCCGACGGCGGTGATCCCCGCCAGCGCCATCTCGGCGTACACGGCGCGGGCGAGGGCGTGGTAGGTGTCCGGGGTGAGCCGGTCGGCGACGGAGTACATGACCTCGCGCCAGGTCCAGAAGGTGCCGGAGCCGACCTGGACGGTGCCGCGCAGGGCGCGGTGGAAGGCGTGCGAGTGGGCGTTCGCCAGGCCCGGGAGCGTCAGTCCGCGGAGGATCTCCGCGCCGGGGGGCGGGGTGGGGACGTCGGTCCGGACGGCGGCGATGCGGCCGTCCTGTACGTCGAGGGCGACGCCCGGCTCGACGTGGGTGTCGAGCCAGGCCTGTTCCAGCCAGTACGTACGGGTCTGCTGAGTGGGCGTCACGTGCAGGCCAGTCCTTCCAGTACGTCGGCGAGGGCGATGACTCCGGCCACGCAGTCGTCCTCGGCGGCGAACTCGGCCGGGGAGTGCGAGACGCCCGTGGGGTTGCGTACGAACAGCATGGCCGTCGGGATGCTCCCGGAGAGGATTCCGGCGTCGTGTCCGGCGCCGGTACCCAGGACGGGGACGGTGATGTCGGTGTCCTTGCCGAGGATGCGGCCCAGTTCGTCGCGCAGGGCGTGGTCGAACTCGACGACGGGCGTGAAGGACTCGCGGACCACGTCGAGGTCGATGCCGTGGGCCGCCGCGTACTCCCGGGCGGCCCGCTCGATGCCGGTGACCACGCGGTCGAGGCGGTCCTGGTCCTCGGCACGGGAGTCGAGCCAGCCGCGCACCAGGGAGGGGACGGCGTTGACGCCGTTGGGCTCCACGGCGATCTTGCCGAAGGTGGCGACGGCACCGGCGAGCTGTGCCTCACGGCGGGCGGCGAGCACGGTCTCGGCGTACGTCAGCATGGGGTCGCGCCGGTCCACGAGCCGGGTGGTGCCGGCGTGGTTGGCCTCGCCCCGGAAGTCGAACCGCCACCGGCCGTGCGGCCAGATGGCGCTGGCGATGCCGACCCGGTCGCCGGACAGGTCGAGCGCGCGCCCCTGTTCGACATGCAGCTCGACGAAGGCACCGATGCGCGCGAGCCGCTGCGGATCGGCGCCGATGGCGTCGGGGTCGTAGCCGGCGGCCTCCATGGCCCGGGGCAGGCTGACCCCGTCCCCGTCGGTCAGCTTGCGGGCGTTGTCGACGGTGAGCTGCCCGGCGGTGAGCCGGGACCCGACACAGGCGAGCCCGAACCGGGCACCCTCTTCGTCGCCGAAGTTGACGATGGCGAGGGGCTTGGTGAACTCCACGCCCCTGGCGCGCAGTTCGTCGAGTGCGGCGAAGGACGACACGACGCCGAGGGGCCCGTCGAAGGCGCCGCCGTCCGGAACGGAGTCGAGATGCGACCCGGTGACGACGGCGTCCCCTGCGGCGGGGTCCCCGAGCCAGGCCCACTGGTTCCCGTTCCGGTCGACCTCGTGGACGAGCCCCCGCGCCTCGGCCTGCGCCTGGAACCAGGCCCGGCATTCGAGATCCGCACCGGTCCAGGCGAAGCGGCGGTAGCCGTGGGAGTCGGGGTGCCGGCCGATGGGGAGCAGCTCGCGCCACATTTCCAGGAAGGAGCCACCGGCCCGTGCCGGGACTGGCTGCGACCCGCCAGTCGGCCCAGGCCGCG
>NZ_JBITLW010000020.1:60307-157714 GCF_044465645.1 Streptomyces sp. NPDC049627
CGCGACCCGCCCGCCAGGCCAGACCGCGACCCGCCAGTCGGCCCAGGCTGCGACCCGCCCACCGGGCCAGACCGCGACCCGCCAGTCGGCCCAGGCCGCGACCCGCCCACCGGGCCAGACCGCGACCCGCCAGTCGGCCCAGGCCGCGACCCGCCCGCCAGGCCAGACCGCGACCCGCCAGTCGGCCCAGGCTGCGACCCGCCCACCGGGCCAGACCGCGACCCGCCAGTCGGCCCAGGCTGCGACCCGCCCGCCAGGCCAGACCGCGACCCGCCAGTCGGCCCAGGCTGCGACCCGCCCACCGGGCCGGGCTGCGAGCCGCCAGTCGGCCCAGGCTGTGGGCAGTCGTTCCGCAGGGCGGAACGGGTGGGCACAGCCGAACCCGCACCCGGCGACGAGACCTCAGCCCCCACCGGAGAGTTGCCGCTGCGCCCGCCTTCGTTCTGGGTCACGCCTCGTCACCCTCGCGCATCGGCACACGCACACCGCGCTCGTCGGCAACCGACTCCGCGATGTCGTACCCCGCATCCACATGCCGGATGACGCCCATGCCCGGGTCGTTCGTCAGCACCCTCCGGATCTTCTCCCCACCCAGCTTCGTACCGTCGGCCACCGTCACCTGACCCGCGTGAATGGACCGGCCCATGCCCACACCGCCACCGTGGTGAAGGGACACCCAGGAAGCGCCCGACGCCACGTTCACCATGGCGTTCAGCAGCGGCCAGTCGGCGATCGCGTCGGAGCCGTCGAGCATGGCCTCGGTCTCGCGGTACGGCGAGGCGACGGACCCGCAGTCGAGGTGGTCGCGCCCGATGGCCAGCGGCGCGGCGAGCTCCCCGCTCGCCACCATGTCGTTGAACCGCTCGCCCGCCTTGTCCCGCTCCCCGTAGCCGAGCCAGCAGATACGCGCGGGCAGGCCCTGGAAGTGGACCCGCTCCCCCGCCATCTTGATCCAGCGGGCGAGGGACTCGTTCTCGGGGAACAGGTCGAGGATCGCCTTGTCGGTCTTGGCGATGTCGGCGGGGTCGCCGGAGAGGGCGGCCCAGCGGAAGGGGCCCTTGCCCTCGCAGAACAGCGGGCGGATGTAGGCCGGCACGAAGCCGGGGAAGGCGAACGCCCGCTCGTATCCGGCGAGCCGGGCCTCGCCGCGGATCGAGTTGCCGTAGTCGAAGACCTCGGCACCGGCGTCCATGAAGCCGACCATGGCCTCGACGTGCCGTGCCATCGACTCCCGTGCCCGGGTGGTGAAGCCCGCCGGGTCCTTCGCCGCGTAGGACGCCATCTCGTCGAAGTCCACGCCCAGCGGCAGGTAGGAGAGCGGGTCGTGGGCGGACGTCTGGTCCGTCACGATGTCGATCGGTGCACCCATGGCCAGGAGCTGCGGGACCAGCTCGGCGGCGTTGCCGAGGACGCCGATGGACAGCGGGCGCCGGGCGTCACGGGCCTCGGTCGCCAGCTGGAGGGCGTGGTCCAGGCTGTCGGCCTTGACGTCCAGGTAGCGGTGCTCGATGCGCCGCTCGATGGCGCGCGGGTCGCAGTCGATGCAGAGGGCCACGCCGTCGTTCATGGTCACGGCGAGCGGCTGGGCGCCGCCCATGCCGCCGAGACCGGCGGTGAGGGTGATCGTCCCGGCGAGGGTGCCGTTGAACTTCTTGGCGGCGACGGCGGCGAACGTCTCATAGGTGCCCTGGAGGATGCCCTGGGTGCCGATGTAGATCCAGGAGCCGGCCGTCATCTGGCCGTACATGGTCAGCCCCAGCTGTTCCAGGCGGCGGAACTCCTCCCAGTTGGCCCAGTCGCCGACGAGGTTGGAGTTGGCGATGAGGACGCGCGGGGCCCACTCGTGGGTCTGCATGACGCCGACGGGGCGACCGGACTGGACGAGCATCGTCTCGTCCTGCTTCAGCGTCCTCAGTGTGCGGACCATGGCGTCGAAGGAGCGCCAGTCGCGGGCCGCCTTGCCGGTGCCGCCGTAGACGACGAGCTTGTCGGGGTGCTCGGCGACCTCGGGGTCGAGGTTGTTCTGCAGCATCCGCAGGGCGGCTTCCTGCTGCCATCCCAGGGCACTCAGTTCCGTACCGCGCGGCGCTCGGACGGGGCGGGGTCCGGGTCCTGACATGGTCTGCCTCCCAGCGGACTGTGGCTGCGAACTTCGACTGTGAACTTCGGCTGCGAACTTCGACTGCGACTGTTGAGGTGGATATTCACATCCTGGCCGCCTGAATAGAACTAGTCAATACGTCCGTGGTCCAGCGTGGGCGCGTCCCGGGTGTTTGGCTGGATGCATGGGCTCGTACGACGACATGACGGGGGACGACGACATGACGGGGGACGTGGTGAGCGACCGAATGGACAGCGGGACCGGGATCCCGGCGTATGACGCCGACCGGGCCGCCCGGCGGGACGAGGCGGTGCGGGCCGCCGTGGAGCAGGGGCTGCTCGGGCCCGGCTCCCCCATCGTCGGCCTGCTGGACGTCACCGGCATCCGGGAGTCGGCGGCGGCGCTGCGGGCGGCCTTCGACGCGGTGGTGGCGCCGGGCACACCCGTGCTGCACGCCTTCGCGGTGAAGGCGACCCCGCTGGTGCCGGTGCTGCGGCTGCTGCGCGAGGAGGGCATCGGCGCGGAGGTGGCCAGCCCCGGCGAGCTGGCACTGGCGCGGGCGGCGGGCCTGCGCCCGGAGATGACGGTCCTGGACTCGCCCGCCAAGACCCCGGCCGAGCTGCGCGAGGCGCTGGCGCTGGGCATCGCCGTCAACGCCGACAACCCGCAGGAGCTGGACCGCATCGACGGCATGATGAGGTCAGCCGCCAGCCGCTCCCCGCTGGGGATACGGGTGAATCCGCAGGTCGGCGGGGGTTCGATCGAGGCGACGTCCACGGCCACGGCGACGTCGAAGTTCGGGGTGGCGCTGCGTGACGAGGGGGCGCGGGAGTGGGTCGTACGGGCGTATCAGGACCGCCCGTGGCTGACCCGGCTACATGCACATACCGGCTCGCAGGGCATTCCGCTGTCGCTGATGGCCCGGGGGGTCGCGGAGGCGTATGCCCTTGCCGAGGAGATCAACCGGCGGATCGGGCGGCGGCAGATCGACACGCTGGACATCGGGGGCGGGCTGCCGGTGAACTTCGCGTCGGACGCGACCACGCCGACGTACGCGCAGTACGCGCGGCTGCTGAGCGAGGCGGTGCCGGGGCTGTTCGACGGGCGGTACGGGCTGGTCACCGAGTTCGGCCGGTCACTGCTGGCCAAGCACGGGACGGTCGTGGCGCGGGTCGAGTACGCCAAGCGTGCGGGCGGGCGCCCGGTGGCGGTCACGCACGCGGGCGTGCAGGTCGCGACGCGGACGGTGTACGCGCCGGGGAGCTGGCCGCTGAGGATCGCCGCGTACGACGGCAAGGGGCGCCCGAAGGAGGGCCCCACCGTGGTGCAGGACGTGGCGGGACCGGCCTGCTTCTCGGGTGACCTGCTGGCCGAGGGGTGTGCGCTGCCGCTGCTGGAGCAGGGCGACGTCGTGGCGGCGCTGGACACGGGGGCGTACTACTTCGCGCATCACTACGCGTACAACTCCCTTGCCCGGCCCGGCATCCACGGCTTCGCTCCGGACGGGGCCGGGGGCATCGCCTTCGCGACCGTGCGCGAGCCGCAGTCGCTCGACGAGATCGTGGCCGAATCCGGCGGGGCGCACGCCACCTCGCTCGCCACCCTGCCCGCGTCTCAGCGCCGTTGACGCAGGCCGACGGGGACCGTTAGCCATGGCTGATCAACTTGCCTGAAAACGGGCTCAGTTGACCCACCCTAGCCACTCGGTGGCATGTTCCACCGGAAAATGCCCGAACGCTCACTCGCCGCACACACGTTGCGTAGTTTCTACGTCACTCAGGCGAACCCCAGGCGGGAGGGGAGCGACGGTGCCCGGAATCGACGAGTGCTTGCTGGAGACGATGCGGTTGCCCGGTGCGCGGGGCGCCGCGCTGGTCGACTGGACGAGCGGGCTGGCCCTGGGCACCGTGGGCGACCCTCCCGGCGGTGACCACGAGGCGGCGGCCGCCGAGACGGCGGAGCTGGCGCGGCTGGCCGCCGAGCAGCACGCGTTCGGGCCCGACGGCGAAGCCGGTGCGGCGGATCCCCCCGTGGAGGACGTGATCCTCAGCAACCGGGACAGCTACCACGTGCTGCGGTTCGTGCCGACGGCCTTCGACAGCAGCTTGGTGCTGTATCTGTGGCTGGCCCGCACGGACGGCAACCTCGCGCTGGCCCGTATCCGGCTGGGCGAGATGGCCGAACGGCTGGTGCTGGCATGACCGTCGTCGAAGCCACGCCACCGCCCCGGCTGCCGGTCCGCAACCGGGCGACGGCCGGCGAGCGGGCCCGGGGCGGCGTCTCGCCGATGCTGACCCGGCTCGCCGAGGAGCGGGCCACCGGCGTCCTGGTCCGCGAACACGGCACGCTCCACCTCGTCGAAGGCCGGGTCGTGCACGCCGAGAGCCCGCTCGCCCCCGGCCTCGGCGTGCTCCTCACGGCCCACGGCGCACTCGACGCCGGAGCCTGGCGGGACGCCGAGGACAGCGCCGACGAGAGCCGTCTCCTGCGCCGGGGCCTCACCCCGGGCGCGCTGGAACTGGCGCAGGTGAGCGCGCTGTACGACGCGGCGTACTTCGCCCTCGCCCCCAGCAGCACGCCCGGCCGCTTCCGCTACGGGCCCGCGCACTGGCTCGCCCGCGTGCATCCCGTGGCGGTCGCCGCGCTGGAACGCGAGACGCTGCGCCGCCGCGCCCTGCTGCGCCGCATCTGGCCCGACCCGGCGACGGACGCCGCGCCCCTGATCCGGGCCGACCCGGTCGCGGCCCCCGCGGTGCCGTCCCGGCAGGCCGCCGTACTCGCCCGGGTGGACGGCGTGCGGCGGGCCGCGGACATCGCGCGGGAGCTGGGCAGACCGGCGTTCCACACGCTGGTGCACCTCAGGCGGCTGGCCGCGGCGGGCCTCGTGGCGTCGCAGCCCCCGCCCGCCGACGACCACCCGCCCGACGCCGCCGATCCCTACATCGCGCTGCTGAAGAGGGTCAGGGATGCGCTGGAGGCCCTTTGACCGCAAACCGATCGAGGACCGCGACCCCTCCGAGGTGCTGCACCCGTCGCAGCGGTCCCGCGCCGAGAGGAGAGCCCTGATGGCGGCCGAGGCCCCGCTGCTCGACGAGTTCCGTCGGCTCAGAGCCCGCGTGCCCCAGCTGACCGGCGCGCTCGCGGCAGGTGTGGACGGCCTCGTCCTCGCCCACGACACTCCCGGCGTCGAACCGGACGGCCTCGCGGCACTCACCGCCGCCGCGCTCGGCGTCGCGGTGCGGGTGACGGACGCGACGGGCCGGGGCGGCTTCCGCGAGCTGCTCGTGCGCGGGGCGAACGGCTATGTGGCGACGTATGCCGCGGGCCGCACCGCCGTTCTGACACTGCTCGCCCAGGACAACGTCAACGTCGGCCGGCTGCACCTGGAGGGCCGCCGCGCCGGCGCCCGCATCGGAGAGCTCGTCGACGCCGAGGCGGCACCTCCCGGGAAGAGCCCTGCCAAGAGTTCCGCCAAGAGTCCTGCCAAGGAGCCGGCCCCCTCCATGCCCACCCGCACGAGAACCCCGCGCGCCGCACGCACCACCACCACTGCCAACCCACGTACCGCTACGGACAGTTGAGAGGAACACACGCATGGCCAACACCGAGACCACGCTGAAGGAATGCCTCGCCTCGATCGAGGGCGCGACCGGAGCCGCCCTCGTCGACTACACCAGCGGCATGGCGCTGGGCACCCTGGGCGGCAGCAAGAGCTTCGACCTCAACGTCGCCGCCGCCGGCAACACCGACGTCGTCCGCGCCAAGATGCGCACGATGGAGCACCTCGGCCTCAAGGGCGGCATCGAGGACATCCTGATCACCCTCACCGACCAGTACCACCTGATCCGGCTGATCACCGGGCGCGGGGGCAACGGTCTCTTCCTCTATCTGGTCCTCGACGCCAAGCGCGCCAACCTGGCGATGGCCCGGCACCAGTTGAAGAAGATCGAGGAGAACCTCGAGGTCTGACCTACACCAGCGCCGCGGTGCGGCGGCGGGCCCCGCCCGGGGCCGCGTCGCCCGCGGCGATGCCCGTACTGCGGAAGGCCTTCACCGCCTTGCCCGCCGGCCGGCCACCCCGTGCGTCGAGCCAGTCGACCCGCACCCACAACAGGGCGTTCTCGGCCCGCTCGCGCCGACCGAGCCAGGCCGCCTTCAGCCACAGTCCCGCCCCGCACCCGGCCAGCAGCATCCCGCCCGCCGCCGGCACCGCGAACGCGCTGCCCAGCGCGGCGAGGAACGCCAGGAGCAGCCACCAGCGGTGGCCCCGGCGCCAGGTGCGGACGGCCACCGCACGGTCCTGGAGCACATCGTGCTTGCCGGCGCGGGCGGCCGAGCGGATCAGGACGGTGTAGCGCTTGCGGCGCAGATACGCCACCACGGCCGTCGCGACGATGAACAGCGCCGCCCCCGCCAGCACCCCGATCCGGCGCCCGGTCAGTCCCGGCACCAGCACCCCGACACCCGCCGCCAACACCCCGAGCCACCACAACGGCGCCGCCCCGGCCCGTACAACGACGGCCACCCGAGCGAGCCCCTGACCTCCGCGTGCCACGTTCCGCCTCCTCGTCGTCCTTGGCACAGTCCCGTCGGACGGGCAGGTTAGTGAAGGATCGTGAGACGAGTCTTAAAAAGCGGCTCCCCCTGCGCACAGCCACTGCGCGCAAGCCGCTCTCACTCCACGAAAAGCCCCCGCGCCGCCGCCCGCGCGTCGAACTCCTCCAGCCGCGCCTGGGCGTCCGGCAGGTCGTCGCACATGGCCTCCAGCAGGACCCGGCCCAGCAGCATCGGCGCGCAGGCCGTGTCGAAGGCGAGGCCCGTGCCGACCGCGGCGGGCAGCAGCAGGTCGGAGACCTTGGCGACGGGCGCGAACGCGGAGTCCGCCACCGTCACCACCGTCAGCCCGGCCTCCTTGGCGTACGCCAGGGTGTCCATCACCTCGCGGGGATGCCGGGGCAGCGCGAAACAGAGCAGGGCCGTCGCCCCGGCCCGTACGGCGGCGTCGATCCGGTCGTGGACCATCGTGCCGCCCTCGTCCAGCAGCCGTACGTCCGGGTGGACCTTGGCGGCGAAGTAGGAGAAGCCGTACGCCTGGGAGGCCGCGGCCCGCAGCCCGAGGACGGGGAGCGGGCGGGAGGCCGCGAGCAGGCGTCCGGCCTTCTGCACCGGGCGAGGGTCGGCGAGCGCCTCCGCCAGGTGCCGCAGGTTCTCGATCTCGGCTTCGACGGCCTGCTGGTACTCGTTGTACGAGGCGGCGTCCGCGGCCGGCTCGGCGGGCGCGACCTCGCGCAGGTGCCGGCGCAGCGCCGGGTAGCCGTCGAAGCCGAGGGCGACGGCGAAACGGGTCACGGACGGCTGGCTGACCCCGGCGAGCTCCGCCAGCTCCACGCTGGACAGGAACGGCACGTCGGCGGCCCGCCGCACCATGCTGTGCGCGATGCGCCGCTGGGTCGGCGTGAGCCGGTGCCCCTCGAACAGCGCCTGCAACCGCGCGGCGGGGCTGTCCGTCCCGCCGGTGTTCCTGTCCGCGCTCATGCCGCGCTCCCCCTCCAGATGTCCGTGAACCGGTCCAGCAGTGCTGCCGCCGCCGTCACATCATCGGTGAGCGGCCGGTCGGCCAGGTCGTCGTCGAGCACCGATTCGGCCAGCGCCAGCGCCCGGCCCACCGGAAGCGCGGGGTCGGGCCTCAGATCGCGCAGGCGCAACGCCCGTACGGCGGCGACGAGTTCACAGCCGACGACGAGACGGTACGCGCCGCACGCGCGCAGTGTCTGCCGGGCGGCGAGCGAGGCGAAGCTGGCCTGCTCCTCCACGCCCCGGGAGAGCACGGCGTGGCCGAGCGAGGCGGGGGCGGAGAAGGCGCGCAGGTCGCCGAGGGCGGCGCCGGCGGCGTACTCGAGGATCATCACGCCGGACGAGGCGGGCTCGTGGTCGGCGAGGAAGGGCTTGAGGCGGGTGTAGGCGGGCTCGTTCAGGGTGGACAGGCGGGATGTCGACAGCCGGGCGACCTGGGTGAGCGCCAGCCTGAAGTGGTCGAGCGCGAGGGCGAGTTGGGCCTGGTAGAAGCCGCCGTGGTGGTAGGCGGCCATGTCCTCGGGGGAGATGAAGGGGTTCTCGGCGGCCGCGTTGATCTCCACCGCGAGCACCTCCTCCAGGGCGTCGGCCGCGTCGTGGGCGGGCCCGTGGATCTGGGGCAGGCAGCGAAAGCCGTACGGGTCCTGGATCCGCCCCAGCGGCGGGGTCGGCCGGTCCTCGGCACCGAGCAACTCGCGCATCCGGCGGGCGACCTCGGCGCTGCCCCGGTGCGGGCGGGCGGCGTGCACGGGGGCGGCGTACGCCTCGTGGGAGCCGTCGACGGCGACCAGCGACAGGGCGGCGACGACCTGGGTGGCGGCGACGAGTCCGCGCAGTTCGTGCAGGGCGAGGGCCGCCTGGCCGAGGGTGAGGGCGTTGCTGCTGATGAACGCGAGGGCGTCGTTGTTGTCGAGCGGCTGCGGCTCAGGAGCGCCGCAGCCGCGCCAGGGATGCTCGCCGGCCAGCGCCAGGCCGGCCTGTGCCAGCGCCGCGAGGTCGCCGGTGCCGACCGAGCCGAACTCGTTCACCACCGGGTGCGCCCCGCTCTCCAGCGCCTCGCAGAGCGCCGTGACGACGGTGGGCCGGAGGCCCGCGCCCCCCGCGAGCAGCTGGTTGGCGCGGACGGCGAGCATGGCCCGCACCTGCCGGGCGGGCAGTTCCTCGCCGATGGCGCCGGCGTGGCTGCGCAGCAGCCGCAGGCCGTGCTCGGCGGCGGCCTCGGTGGGCACGTCCTCGTTCCGGTTGGCGCCCACGCCGGTGGAGCGGCCGTAGACCCGTCCGGTCGCGGCGATGAGGCGGGCGGCGTCCCAGGACTCCTCGGCCCGCTTCATCGCGTCGGCCGCGGGGACCGGCCGCGCGGTCCCGTCGGCGAGGCGTACGACGTCCTCGACGCCGAGCCCGATTCCGTCGAGGACGACGAGGCCGGGGTGCCCGGAGGGCACGGCGCCCGGCGCGTCCGCGATGGTCCGAGACGGCATGAGCCCACACACCCCTCACTCCGGACAGTCGATCCGTGTCGACCTGTTCAGTCACCCGATCTATTCAGACACCATGAACTCTGCATGACGTCATACAGCCGGGCAAGAGACATCGGGTTGCTCAGCCGCGGGCGCCTCCCGGCGCACCCCAGCACGAACAGGGGGGCTAACCCCAGTGCGGCCGTCGGCCCCGCTGCCTACCGTGGGCCGTATGACCGGAATCGAAGCGCGGGACACCGAGCTCAAGAAGGAGCTCAACGCCACCCTGCAGGCCCGCAGGGAACTGGGCGAGGAGTACGAGTCCGCGCTGGTCGACTCGTTCCTGGAGAAGGTCGACCAGCGCATCGACGGGGCGGTCGAGCGCCGGCTGCGGCGGCAGCTGGCCGAGCAGCAGATGGTGGTGGCCCGGGACGCCCGGTCGCCGAAACCGACGGATTCCTTCGGTGAGCGTTTCGGCTTCGGCATCGTCACGCTGGTCGCGGCGATCCCGCTGTCCGGCATCGGCGGCGGCGTGGCCGGCCTCCGCGGCCTGCTCGTCACCTGGATCGGCATCGTCGGCGTGAACGTCGTCCAGGCGGTGCGCACCAACCCGGGCCTGTTCCGCGGCTGGGGGCGCCACAAGTCGGCCAAGGACGAGGACCGCTGGGAGGACTGAGCATTCCCGGGGACTCTCCAGTCCCCGGGGCTCTTCGTACAGCCGACCGACCGTCGGCAGAAGAGATATGGCGGGGACCGCCGCACCCCCGTTGCCGGGGGGCGGGACGACGGCGGTCCCCGCGAGGGACGCGGGCCGGGTCAGGGCCGGGCTTACGCGTCCATGGCGTCCATGGAGGTCCGGGAGCCGCTCCGGAGGTCCTTGGCGCCGTTCGGCGCCGGCTGGGGCGGGGAGCCGCTCCCGCCCTGCCGACATCCACTAATGTGCCGGACCCGTGTTAAGCGGGTGCTGCGTGAACGTGACGCGCTCGTACCAGTTCCACGACAGCGCGAGCGGCCCCGGTCACCGCAAGTTCGCCGCGGACACGGTCAGTTCACCGGACGTTTGCCGTCACTTTCCGCCCTTGGCGAGGAAGGCCAGCAGGTCCTGCCGGCTGACCACACCGGTCGGCTTGCCCTCGACGAGGACGATCGCCGCGTCGGCCACGCCCAGTACGGACATCAGGTCGCCGACCGGTTCACCGGAGCCGACCTGCGGCAGCGGGGCCGACATGTGCTTCTCCAGCGGGTCGTCGAGCGAGGCCCGCTTGGTGAACAGGGCGTCGAGCAGCTCCCGTTCGACGACGGACCCGACGACCTCCGCCGCCATGACGTCCGGGTGGCCGGCGCCCGGCTTCACGATCGGCATCTGCGAGACGCCGTACTCACGCAGCACCTCGATGGCCTGACCGACCGTCTCGTCCGGGTGCATGTGGACGAGGGAGGGGATGTGGCCGCCTTCCTTGTCGTTGAGGACGTCGGCGACGCGCGCGCTCGGGCCCTCGTCCTCCAGGAAGCCGTAGTCGGCCATCCACTCGTCGTTGAAGATCTTGCTGAGGTAGCCGCGCCCGCTGTCGGGCAGCAGCACGACGACGACATCGTCCGGCCCGAGCCGCTCGGCGACCCGCAGCGCGGCCACGACGGCCATACCGCAGGAGCCGCCGACCAGCAGGCCCTCCTCGCGGGCCAGGCGCCGGGTCATCTGGAAGGAGTCCTTGTCGGACACGGCGACGATCTCGTCGGCGACGGTCCGGTCGTAGGCGGTCGGCCAGAAGTCCTCACCGACGCCCTCGACGAGATACGGCCGCCCGGAACCGCCGGAGTACACGGAGCCCTCCGGGTCGGCGCCGATGACCTGCACCTTGCCGTCGCTGATGTCCTTCAGATAGCGGCCGGTGCCGGAGATGGTGCCGCCCGTGCCCACGCCCGCCACGAAGTGGGTGATCTTCCCCTCGGTCTGCTCCCACAGCTCGGGGCCGGTCGAGTGGTAGTGGGAAAGGGGGTTGTTGGGGTTGGAGTACTGGTCCGGCTTCCACGCGCCCGGCGTCTCGCGCACCAGCCGGTCGGAGACGTTGTAGTAGGAGTCCGGGTGCTCGGGATCCACTGCGGTGGGGCACACGACCACCTCGGCCCCATAGGCCCGCAGCACATTGATCTTGTCGGTGCTGACCTTGTCGGGGCACACGAAGATGCACTTGTACCCCTTCTGCTGGGCCACGATGGCAAGTCCGACACCGGTGTTGCCGCTGGTCGGCTCCACAATCGTCCCGCCCGGCTTGAGCGCACCGCTCTCCTCCGCGGCCTCGATCATGCGCAGGGCGATGCGGTCCTTCACGGAACCGCCCGGGTTGAAGTACTCGACCTTGGCCAGGACGGTCGCCCGAATGCCCGTGGTCACGTTGTTGAGCCTCACCAGCGGGGTGTTGCCGACGAGGCTGATCATCGAGTCGTGGAATTGCACCGTTGTCTCCGGATGCTGCAAAAGGTGTGGTCGTAGTGGTTCCGCCAGCCTATGGCCTGCACGGGGCCCGTGGAGGTCGTTCACTCCCCGTTGGGATTGGGCCACGGTCCGTGCGGGGCAAGCAGTTGATGTACGGCTGTTTCGGCTAGGAGGAGGTGGCGGCGACGCATGACGAGCATGTCGAGGGCGCGAGTGGCCCGGCGGATCGCGGCGGGCGCCGCGTACGGCGGAGGCGGCATCGGTCTGGCCGGCGCGGCGGCCGTCGGTCTGCTCCTCGCCGAGGTCCAGTTCGCCAAGCGCCACGTGGGCAACGGCACGGACAACCATGTCCCGAACGCCGATGGCCGGTACGGCCGGACGTACGACACCCCCGGTGCGGCGCCGTTGCGCCTGACATTGCTGGGCGACTCGACGGCTGCGGGGCAGGGCGTGCACCGAGCGGGGCAGACACCGGGTGCCCTGCTGGCCTCCGGCCTGGCGGCGGTGGCGGAGCGTCCGGTCGTCCTGCGCAACGTGGCGCTGCCGGGTGCCCGCTCGGACGACCTGGACCGCCAGGTGGCCCTGGTGCTCGCCGATCCCGCCCTCGTGCCCGACATCTGCGTGATCATGGTCGGCGCCAACGACGTCACGCACCGCATGCCGCCGACGCGCTCGGTCCGCCACTTGTCCGCCGCGGTACGGCGCCTGCGCACGGCCGGTGCGGAAGTGGTGGTCGGCACCTGCCCCGACCTCGGCACCATCGAACCCGTCCAGCAGCCCCTGCGCTGGCTGGCCCGGCGGGCCTCCCGCCAGCTGGCGGCCGCCCAGACGATCGGCGTCGTCGAACAGGGCGGCCGCACGGTGTCGCTGGGCGACCTGCTGGGCCCTGAGTTCGCGGCGAACCCGCGGGAACTCTTCGGCCCCGACAACTACCACCCCTCGGCGGAGGGGTACGCCACGGCGGCGATGGCCGTCCTGCCGACGGTCTGCGCGGCCCTCGGCCTCTGGCCCGCGGAGGAGGAGCGCCCCGACGTCACCCGGCGCGAGGGCTTCCTGCCGGTGGCGCGCGCGGCGGCCGAGGCCGCGTCGGAGGCGGGCACGGAGGTCACGGCAGCCATGCCGACCGGCCCGAAGGGCCCATGGGCCCTTCTGAAGAGGCGCCGCCGCCGCAGGGTCCCCGAGCCGGACCGGGCACCGGTGACGCCGTCCCCGTGAGGGGGGCAGGCGAGATTCCGCCCCCGCCGCCCCTACCCGTCCCATCCCTGGGGGCTGCCGCCCCCAGACCCCCGCTTCGGCGGCAGAGCCCCCTGGCGGGAGCGAGGAAAGCAAGCGCTTAGAAAATTGCGGTCAGGGTCACACCGCCACAAGCGTGACCCTGTACGTACGTACGGGTAACTTCCCTGACAGCCCTGCCCGACCCCCTGGTATGTCAATGGAGCCGTGATGCCCGAAGCCGTGATCGTCTCGACCGCCCGCTCCCCCATCGGCCGCGCCTTCAAGGGCTCCCTCAAGGACCTGCGCCCGGACGACCTCACCGCCACGATCATCCAGGCGGCCCTCGCCAAGGTCCCCGAGCTGGACCCCAAGGACATCGACGACCTGATGCTGGGCTGCGGCCTCCCCGGCGGCGAGCAGGGCAACAACCTCGGCCGCGTCGTCGCCGTACAGATGGGCATGGACCACCTGCCGGGCTGCACGATCACCCGTTACTGCTCCTCGTCGCTCCAGACCAGCCGCATGGCCCTGCACGCCATCAAGGCCGGAGAGGGCGACGTCTTCATCTCGGCCGGCGTGGAGATGGTCTCCCGCTTCACCAAGGGCAACTCCGACAGCCTCCCCGACACGCACAACCCCTTCTTCGCCGAGGCCGAGGCCCGCACCGCGGCCGTCGCGGAGCAGGAGGGCACGACCTGGCACGACCCGCGCGAGGACGGCCTCGTGCCCGACGCCTACATCGCGATGGGCCAGACCGCCGAGAACCTCGCCCGCTGGAAGGGCGTCACCCGCCAGGACATGGACGAGTTCGGCGTCCGCTCGCAGAACCTCGCCGAGGAAGCCATCAAGAACGGCTTCTGGGAGCGGGAGATCACCCCGGTGACCCTCCCCGACGGCACGGTCGTCAGCAAGGACGACGGCCCCCGCGCCGGCGTCACCCTGGAGGGCGTCCAGGGCCTCAAGCCCGTCTTCCGGCCCGACGGCCTGGTCACCGCCGCCAACTGCTGCCCCCTGAACGACGGCGCCGCGGCCGTGGTCATCATGTCCGACACCAAGGCCCGCGAGCTCGGCCTGACGCCGCTCGCCCGCATCGTGTCGACCGGCGTCTCCGGCCTCTCCCCCGAGATCATGGGCCTCGGCCCGGTCGAGGCGAGCCAGCAGGCCCTGCGCCGCGCCGGCCTGACCATCGACGACATCGACCTCGTCGAGATCAACGAGGCGTTCGCCGCCCAGGTGATCCCCTCCTACCGCGACCTGGGCATCGACCTCGACAAGCTGAACGTCAACGGCGGCGCCATCGCCGTCGGCCACCCCTTCGGCATGACCGGCGCCCGCATCACCGGCACGCTCATCAACTCCCTCCAGTTCCACGACAAGCAGTTCGGCCTGGAGACGATGTGCGTCGGCGGCGGCCAGGGCATGGCGATGGTCATCGAGCGCCTGAGCTGAAGCCCCCGGCCCCACCCTCTTGAGTAGTCACCTCACGACCCTGCGTGAGCCTTCGGCCCAGAACCCGGGAAACTCCAAGGTTCTGGGCCGATTTGTGATCCAATCTCCCCCAGGATGTGACCTATCTCCCTCTGCTGAGGGATTTGCGCAGCTCAGAGCCGTTGCACCACCAAACCCCAGGCCCAAAGACCTGTCCGTTTCGTGACGTTACGCACTGACAGCTGGATAGTCCGCCCTTCAAGCTGATGTAGGAAGTCGGGGGTCGACTTTGAACCGGGAGTACGTCAGTGAGCGCCATGCCGATCGCCTTGCTGCTCACCACGGCCGCCACCGGCGCCGTGGGCGTCGCCGTCCTGCGCACCCTCATGGTGCTGCGCCGGCAGGTCGCGGCCCTGCACACCGAGCTGGCACAGAAGAACGCGAGCGCGGCCCGCGGCCTCGTCCCGCCGGCCCGCCTCTCCGCCGACGCCGATGAGATACGCGCCGCGGTGGCCGAGGCGCTCGCCGAGGAACGCGAGCGGGAGCTGGCCGAGGCGCGCGCCTTCTGGGCGGCCCAGGAGACCCGTGACGCCTCCGACGCGCCGACGCTGCTGGGTCTGTCCGACAGTGAGTTGTTCCTGCCGCGCCAGGCCGACTTCTCGGGCCTGGAGCATCTGGAGCCGGTGACCGAGCCGACCGCGGAGGTGGATGAGTTCGCCGGGGAGTCCCCCGAGCTCGCCGCGGCCCGCCGCCGTCACCCCTCCCACCCGGACTTCGTCCCGGTCTCCTCACCGGCCGTGAACGATCACGAGCGCACGGTGGCCACCCTTGAGGAACTGGCCGCCTCCGCCACCGAACTGACCGACGTCCGCCCCGGTCCTCTGGGCACCCTCGACGTCTATGTCTTCGCCGACGGCACGACCCTGTGCATGACGCCGGGCCACCGGGAGACGGCGGATCGCCTGGCGGCGGCCCTGCGTGCGGGCGAGACGCCGGTGCTGCTGGGCGGCTCGGGAGTGTCGGGTGCGTACACCCTGACGTTCGCGTGCGGCGAGGAGAGCGTCTACATCCTGGCCGACCGGGTCATAGCGTCCCTCTAGGGATCACACCCACCCGGCTCGGGGTTCACACCCCGGCCCGCTTCTGCGCTTCCGCCACCAGCCTCAACGCGTCCTCGACCTCACCCTCGTCGGTGAGTACGAGGGCCAAGTCATGCACAGCGACGGTGATCTGGTCCGCGGCGGCGAACATCCCGGCGTCCGGCATCTCCCGGGGCTCCGCCCCGGGCGCCTCCAGCATCTGCGCCCGACGTGCCAACTCTCTGGCCAGTCCCAGCGCCTCCGACGCCGCACCTCTTTGCAGCCGGCTTTGCGGCGCCGCCCGCAACCGGTCGGCGAAGTGATCTACGGCTTGGGTCAGACGCGTCGTATCAACCACGCCGTGAGCGTACGCGACTGTTGCCAACGGGCGAACGCTCAGGCACGGTGACCTGAAGGACCGGCTTACATCCCCTTTGCGTCCGGAGGCGCCGATGTCCCACGTCCTCTCCGAGGAGACCCACCGCAACATGCTCGCCCGCATCCCCCACTGCACCGGTCGTGAAGTCTCCGACTGGCTCCGCACCGTAGAAGAAGGCCCGGCTCTCGTCCGCTTCGAGGAGAAGGTCAGCTGGCTTCGGCACGAATACGACCTCGCGTACGGCCACGCGAAGGCGATCGTCCACGAGTACGACCTGAGGAGGGCGGCGCGCAAATTCCTCTAGGCGCGCACAGACGACGAAGGGCCCCGGGAACCCGGGGCCCTTCGCTTGCGACTGCTTACGACCGCGCTACGGCCGTCGGAGATCAGTCGTTGTTGAGGATCGAGATGAGCCTCAGGAACTCCATGTAGATCCACACCAGCGTCATCGTGAGGCCGAAGGCCGCGAGCCAGGCCTCCTCGCGCGGCGCACCGTAGGCGATGCCGTCCTCGACCTGCTTGAAGTCCAGGGCGAGGAAGGCGGCGCCGAGCAGGATGCCGACGATGCCGAAGACGATGCCGAGCGGGCCGCTGCGGAAGCCGAGGCCGTCACCGCCGCCGAAGACGGCGAACAGCAGGTTGACCGCCATCAGCAGGATGAAGCCGAGCGCGGCCGCCATCACGAAGCCGTAGAAGCGCCGGTTGACGCGGATCCAGCCCGCCTTGTACGCCACCAGCACGGCGGTGAAGACCGCCATCGTGCCGAGCACCGCCTGCATGGCCGCGCCGCTGGCGATGTGCTCGTCGACGACGCTGGAGACGACGCCGAGGAAGACACCCTCGAGCGCGGCGTACGACAGGATGAGCGCCGGGGAGGCCTTGCGCTTGAAGGACTGCACGAGCGCCAGCACCATGCCGACCAGACCGGCGCCGATGGCGATGCCGTACGACCGGTTGATGTTCTCGGCGTCGACCGGCAGCAGGAACCACGCGAGCGCGGCCGTGACGATCAGCGTGCCGAGCGTGGTGGCGGTGCGCAGGACGACGTCGTCCATCGTCATCCGGCCGGTGGTGGCCGGGGCCTGCGGCGGTGCGCCGTACTGCAGGTCCTGCTGGGCGTAAGGGTTCTGCGCGTACGGGTTGCCGGCCTGCGGCTGGGCATACGGGTTGCCCTGCGTGCCGACAGCGGCGCCCCCGGCCTGCGGCGCGGTGTTGAAGCCCGCGTAGCCGTTGTCGCGGCTGAACCCCCGTCGCGAGAAGACCGGGTTGCTGCTCCTCATTTCACTCCTCCATGGCCACCGTGCGTGACCTTGGCTCAAGAGTAATAGATAGGCAAAGGATTGACCCTAGTACCTGGGGAGGATCTTTCCCTCGTCGTGCTGCGCAACACGCTACGCGGCCGGGTGATTCCCGGCCACGGAGGGGCTCATTCATGACCAACCTGGAACGTGGCCGGAACCAGCCGGAGATCACTCCCTTACGCCACACCTACGGTCACCCGAACGGGAACCCCGTGTACCCCTCGGCGAGGTCCGTCTCGGCCGCCGTCGACCCGGCGAGCCGCTGCAGACGCGCCAGCTGGATCCGGTCCTCGAAAGGCGTGACGTCGGGGGCGCGGTGCAGCAGTGTCGTCATGTCGTACGAGAACCGCTCGGCCTGCCAGACGCGGCGCAGACACGTCTCCGAGTAGGCGTCGAGGAGCTCCGCCGACCCCGTCTCCTTCTCGTACATCAGCGCCCGCGCGAAGGTGACGACGTCGCCGACGGCCAGATTCAGCCCCTTCGCACCCGTCGGCGGCACGATGTGCGCGGCGTCACCGGCCAGGAAGAGGCGGCCGTACCGCATGGGCTCATGGACGTACGACCGCATGGGCGTGACCGACTTCTGGGTGATGGGGCCGCGTTCCAGGCGCCAGTCGTCGGCGGTCTCGAAGCGGCGCTCCAGTTCGTCCCAGATCTCGTCGTCGCTCCAGCTGTCCGCGTCCGTGCCCTCCGGTACCTGGAGGTAGAGGCGGGAGACGGACGGGGAACGCATGGAGAGCAGGGCGAAGCCCCGGTCGTGGCGGGCGTAGACCAGCTCGTCGTGCGAGGGGGCGACATCGGCGAGGATGCCGAGCCAGCCGAAGGGGTACGTCCGTTCGAAGACCCGGGTGAGTTCGGCCGGTATCGCCTTGCGGGAGACACCCCAGAACCCGTCGCACCCGACGACGTAGTCGCACTCCAGGACGTCCTCGCGCCCCTCGTGCCGGAAGCGAACGCGCGGGCTGTCGGTGTCGGCGCCCTCCACCGCCAGCGCCTCCGCCTCGAACAGCAGCGGGCCGCCCTCCTTGAGTTGAAGGGCGATGAGGTCCTTGCAGACCTCGGTCTGGGCGTAGACCCTCACCGACCGGCCGCCGGTGAGGGCGGGGAAGTCGACGCGGTGGCGCTTCCGGTCGAAGCGGAGCTCTATGCCGTCGTGGCGCAGGCCCTCGCGGTCCATGCGCTCCCCGGCGCCGGCCGCGCGCAGCACGTCCACGGTGCCCTGCTCCAGGATTCCGGCGCGCTGGCGGTGCTCGACGTAGGCGCGGTCGCGGCTCTCCAGGACGACCGAGTCGATGCCGGCGTTGTGGAGCAGCCGGGCGAGGAGGAGGCCGGCGGGGCCCGCTCCGATGATGCCGACGGTGGTGCGCATCGGTCGTTTCCCTTCGTTCGCCTGACCCGTCATTCACGTTCGCATGGTGAAGTTTTATTCACCACTTCCTGACGTGAGTCTCGGGCCGCGCACCCCTGGTGTCAACGGTTGTACGCGAACTCTTGAAGGGTGGACGAACGTCGGAAGTGCCCAGAGCCGGACTTGAACCGGCACGCCCGCGAAGGGGCAGCGAGGTTTAAGCTCGCCGTGTCTGCATTCCACCATCTGGGCAGGCCATGGGCTCCGCATCGAGGTTCCGAGCCTATCGGGATGCTTCCCCCGAACAGCGGACGGGCGGACCGATGTTGTCTTATTTTATTGACGTCTGAGGGTGCATCAGCCCATGGAACGGGCCATCCGCACTTGCCAATAGCCTTGCGTGCGACGGTCGGCGGCGCATGCGGAATGACGGAATTTCACCGTCCAAACAAGGACGCTCCACCTGTTCCCGACGTGAACACCCGTCAGGGTCCTCCGTCATCCTCAGGTATGACACGGGCCTGTCCGGTCCATCCGCAGTCTGCCTTCGGAACCGGAACAGCGACTGACTACACGGCGCTCCTCGGCCAGGACGATGGATGACGTCCTTCGAACACACCGTCGTCCTTCAGGAGCGTTTCTCTCGTGACCACCGCATCCATCGCCGGCCGGGCCACCGCCGTGGCCGCGCGTGCCACGGATCTGTCGAAGATCTACGGACAGGGCGAGACCCAGGTGGTCGCCCTCGACCGGGTCTCCGTCGAGTTCAGGCAGGCCGAGTTCACCGCGATCATGGGCCCTTCCGGCTCCGGCAAGTCCACGCTGATGCACTGCGTGGCCGGCCTGGACACCTTCTCCTCCGGTTCGGTGCGCATCGGCGACACCGAACTGGGCTCCCTGAAGGACAAGCAGCTCACCAAGTTGCGCCGGGACAAGATCGGCTTCATCTTCCAGGCGTTCAATCTGCTGCCGACGCTGACCGCGCTGGAGAACATCACCCTCCCGATGGACATCGCGGGCCGCAAGGCTGACAAGCAGTGGGTGGATTCGGTCATCCGGATGGTGGGCCTGGCCGACCGGCTGAGCCACCGCCCCGCCCAGCTCTCCGGCGGGCAGCAGCAGCGCGTCGCCGTGGCCCGCGCCCTCGCCTCCAAGCCCGAGATCATCTTCGGCGACGAGCCGACCGGAAACCTCGACTCGCGCTCGGGCGCCGAGGTGCTCGGCTTCCTGCGCAACTCCGTACGGGAGATGGGGCAGACCGTGGTGATGGTGACCCACGACCCGGTCGCCGCGGCGTACGCGGACCGCGTGGTCTTCCTCGCCGACGGCCGGATCGTCGACGAGATGTACCGGCCGACGGCGGACAACGTCCTGGACTTCATGAAGCAGTTCGACGCGAAGGGCCGCACCAGCTGATGTTCCGCACAGCCCTGCGCAACGTACTCGCGCACAAGGCCCGGCTCCTGATGACCGTGCTCGCCGTGATGCTCGGCGTCGCGTTCGTCTCCGGCACCCTGGTCTTCGCCGACACCCTCTCCAACGCCTTCCGCAACCAGTCGGCGAAGAGCTACGACAACGTCGCCGTCGCCGTCACCTCGCACGCCGACCCCGACAACGCCAAGGAAGAGCCCGGCCTCTCCCGCAGGACCCTCGACAGGATCTCCGCCGTGGACGGCGTCGCCGGCGCGTACGGCCGCGTCGAGGGCTTCGCGGGGGTCGCCGACCCCGACGGGAAGCTGATCGGCGTCGGCTGGTCCAACAAGGGCTCCAACTTCGCCCCCGGCAAGGACGGCAAGGACCCCGCCTACACCTTCACCGACGGCTCGGGCCCGGTGAAGGACGATCAGATCGCCCTGGACAAGGAGTCCGCGGCCAAGGGTGAGTACCAGGTCGGCGACCGGGTCCGGGTCGCGACCAACGGTCCGGTGAAGGAGTACACCCTCAGCGGCGTGTTCACCACCGAGGACGGCGCCGTGAACGCCGGCGGCAGCCTCGTCCTCTTCGACACCGCGGTCGCCCAGAAGCAGTACCTCAAGCCGGGGTACTTCGAGAGCGCCACCGTCGCCGCCGCCCCCGGCGCGTCCGACGCGAAGATCCTGGACGCGGTCAAGCCGCTGCTGCCGGACACCGCCGAGGCCCGGACCGGCCAGGCCCTCGCGGACGAGCAGGCCGAGCAGATCGAGCAGGGTCTGGGCAATCTCAAGCAGGTCCTGCTCGGCTTCGCGGGCATCGCGCTCTTCGTCGGGGTCTTCCTGATCTCCAACACCTTCACGATGCTGGTCGCCCAGCGCACGAAGGAGATCGCCCTGATGCGCGCCGTCGGCGCCTCGCGCAGGCAGATCACCCGCTCGGTGCTCGCCGAGGCCGCGGTGGTGGGCCTGGTCGCCTCGGTGATCGGCTTCGTGCTCGGCATCGGCCTCGCGGTCGGTCTGCGCTCCGGAATGGCCGCGTTCGACATGAAGATTCCGGGCGGCCCGCTGATCATCTCCGCCACGCCGGTGATCGCAGCGATCGGCGTCGGTGTGCTGATCACGGTGTTCGCCGCCTGGCTGCCCGGCCGCCGGGCCGCGAAGATCCCGCCGGTGGCGGCCATGAACAGCGTCCACGCGGTCGCCACCACCAAGTCGCTGGTGGTGCGCAACTCCATCGGTGCGGCCGTCACCGCCCTGGGCGCGGCCGGGATCGTGCTGGGTGCCTCGGCCGGCGGCGACGACGGCCGGATGTACATCGGGGCGGGCGCGTTCTTCGCGCTGATCGGCGTGATCATCCTGATCCCGCTGCTGTCCCGGCCCGTGATCGCACTCGTCCGCCCGCTGCTCGTCGGCCCCTTCGGGGTGTCCGGCAAGCTCGCCGGCCAGAACGCGGTCCGCAATCCGCGCCGCACCGGCGCCACCGCCTCGGCGCTGGCGATCGGACTGACGCTGGTGACCGGCCTGTCGGTGCTCGGCATCACGGTCGGCACGGCCATCGACAAGATGACCACGGACAACATCAAGGCCGACTACATGGTCTCGATGGCGAACGGCGGCGACCTCGACCAGTCCGCGCTGACCGCGCTGGAGAAGGCCAAGGGCGTCTCGGCGGTCTCGCCGCAGCAGGACGTCTACTTCCAGGTCGGTGACGAGGACTACGTGTCCGCCTCGGCGGTCACACCGCACGACATCGAGCAGGTCCTGACCGTCGACGTCGTCAGCGGCAACGTCGACTCGCTCGCCAAGGGGCAGATCGCGGTCGCCGAGAAGACGGCCAAGAACAAGGGCTGGAAGCCCGGCGACAGCGTCCCCGTCACCTTCGGCGACGAGAAGAAGGGCACGCTGACGGTCGGCGCCGTCTTCAAGGACAGCGAGTTCCTCTCGCCCGTCCTCGTCGACACCGAGGTCGTGAACCCGCACGAGGTGAAGCCGTCCATCCGGCAGATCTTCGTGAAGGTCGACGGCGGCCAGTCCTCGGCGAACGAGAAGGTCCTCCTCGACGCGCTGGGCGACAACCCCGCGATCACGGTCATGGACCGGCAGGACATCCGCAACGAGTTCGGCGGCGCCATCAACACCCTGCTGAACATCATGTACGGCCTGCTGGCGATGGCCCTGATCATCGCGGTGCTGGGCGTCGTCAACACCCTCGCGATGTCGGTCTTCGAACGGCAGCAGGAGATCGGCATGCTGCGTGCGATCGGGCTCGACCGGCGCCGGGTGAAGCGGATGGTCCGGCTGGAGGCCGTGGTCATCTCGGTGTTCGGCGCGGTGATCGGCATCGGCCTCGGCTCGTTCCTCGGCTGGGCGATCGGCGAGACCTTCGCGGACCAGATCCCGGGCTACGCACTGGTCCTGCCCTGGGACCGGATCGGGATCTTCCTGATCCTGGCCGGACTGGTGGGCGTCCTGGCCGCGATGTGGCCGGCCCGCAACGCCGCGAAGCTGAACATGCTGAACGCGATCAAGGCGGAATAGCCGTACGAGAACAGCCGTAGAAGAACAGCCGTACGAGAACAGGGGCCCCGTTCCCGGGAGGGAGCGGGGCCCCTGGCGTCTCAGCCCCAGGTACGGGCCCGCAGCGGCATCCCCGAGTCACCGGATTCGGGTGTTCTGACCGCCAGCACCTGGTTGACCCCGATGCGGTTGCGCTCGAACGCGAGCGCGGAGGCGGCCATGTAGAGCCGCCAGACGCGGGCGCGGCCGGGGCTGGTGAGCTTGACGGCCCGGGCCCAGTCGGCCTCCAGGCGGGCGACCCAGCGGCGCAGGGTCAGGGCGTAGTGCTCACGGATCGCCTCCACGTCGCGCACCTCGAAGCCGGCGCGTTCGAGCTGGGCGACGGTCGTGCCGATGGGCTGGAGTTCGCCGTCGGGGAAGACGTAGGAGTCGATGAACTCGTCGACCCGGTAGGAGGATTCGTCCCGTTGCGGCCGCCGCCCGATCTGGTGGTTCAGCAGCCGGGCCCCGGGCTTCAGGAGCCGGTACAGCACATCGCAGTACTCCAGGTACCGCTCGGCGCCGACGTGTTCGGCCATGCCGATGGACGAGATGGCGTCGTACGGTCCGTCGGTGACATCCCGGTAGTCCTGTACGCGGATCTCCACCTTGTCGGTGAGCCCCTCGTCGGCGACGCGCTTGCGGGCGTAGGCCGCCTGCTCCTGGGAGAGGGTGATACCGACGACGCTCACGCCGTACTCACGGGCCGCGTGGATCGCCAGGGAGCCCCAGCCGCAGCCGACGTCGAGCAGCCGCGCGCCGGGCCGGAGGGCCAGCTTGCGGCAGACGAGGTCGAGTTTGTCGCGCTGGGCGTCTTCGAGGGTGCCGTGCGGGGGCGGCGCCGCCCAGTAGGCGCAGGAGTACACCATGGACGGCCCGAGGACGATCTCGTAGAAGTCGTTGCCGACGTCGTAGTGGTGGCTGATGGCGCGTTTGTCGGTGCGCTTGGTGTGCAGATGGGCGCGCTGCCGGCGGACCTCCTCGGGGGGCGGTGCGGGCGGCAGGGGAAGTCCGCCGAGCTTGACGAGCCCGCGGACGCCGGCCCGCACCTCGGGGTCGCGCAGGGACTCCACCAGCCCGCGGGCGTCCTCACCCCGCTCCCACACCAGTCCCGCGAGCAGATCGAGGGCGGCGTACAGATCCCCCTCGATGTCGAGGTCCCCGGCCACCCAGGCCCGGGCGAGCCCCAGCTCACCCGGCTTCCACAGCAGCCGGCGCACCGCACGCCGGTTCCGTACGACCAGGGTCGGCGCGCCCGGCGGCCCCGCCTGCGAACCGTCCCAGGCGCGGATGCGCACCGGGAGCGGGGCTCCCAGCACCTGTTCGAGAAGACCCTTCAGTCGCACCGCGGCGTCGGCCATGGCGCACACCTCCGTGGAGAGGAGATCCCGGAATGTCCAACACCACGTAAACATCTGAGGGGCCCGGATACAGTCCCCCACGCGCATGCTTTTAGCCCGTCCGGCGTTTGAGGACGAGGCCCTTGGGCCGAAGGGGGGTCTGGGGGCGCAGCCCCCCAGGGACGGCAACCACCGCGTCCGGGAAGGCCGAAGGACCTCCCGCACCACGGATGGCGGAAGGTCCTTCGGTCAGTTCAGCGACCGGAGAAGGTCAGGAGGCCTTCGCCTCGGTCTTCTCCGGCTTCGGCGCCGCAGGCATGGGCTTGGCCGCCTCGTAGAACTCCTCGCGCGGAGTCTCGAGGGCGCCCAGCGCCACGACCTCGCGCTTGAGGAACATGCCGAGCGTCCAGTCGGCGAAGACGCGGATCTTGCGGTTCCACGTCGGCATCGCGAGACCGTGGTAACCACGGTGCATGTACCAGGCGAGACGGCCCTTGAGCTTGATCTTCATCTTGCCCATGACGATCATCGCCACGCCCTTGTGCAGGCCGAGACCGGCCACCGCACCCTTGTTGGCGTGCTCGTAGTCCTTCTGCGGGAAGCCCCGCATGCCGGAGATCACGTTGTCGCCGAGGACGCGCGCCTGACGCAGCGCGTGCTGGGCGTTCGGCGGGCACCAGGCGTTCTCGTTGCCCGCCTTGCGGCCGACGAGGTCCGGGACCTGGGCGTTGTCGCCGGCGGCCCAGATGTAGTCGGTGCCCTTGACCTGGAGCGTCGGCTCGCAGTCGACGTGACCGCGGGGGCCGAGGGGCAGGCCGAAGCGGGACAGCGCCGGGTTGGGCTTGACGCCGGCGGTCCACACGATGGTGTTGGAGTCGACCTCGAGCCCGTTCTTCAGCACGACGTGGCCGTCGACGCAGGAGTCCATGGAGGTGGAGAGGTAGACCTCGACCCCGCGGGCCTCCAGGTGCTCCTTGCCGTACTGGCCGAGCTTCGGGCCGACCTCGGGCAGGATCTTGTCGGCGGCGTCGACGAGGATGAACCGCATGTCCTCACGGGACACGCTGGTGTAGTACTTCGCCGCGTCGCGGGCCATGTCCTCGACCTCACCGATGGTCTCCGCACCCGCGAAGCCACCGCCGATGAAGACGAAGGTGAGCGCCTTGCGGCGGATCTCCTCGTCGGTCGTGGAGTCGGCCTTGTCCAGCTGCTCGAGGACGTGGTTGCGCAGGCCGATGGCCTCCTCGATGCCCTTCATGCCGATGCCCTGCTCGGCGAGGCCGGGGATCGGGAAGGTGCGGGAGACCGCGCCCATCGCGATGACCAGGTAGTCGAAGGGCAGCTCGTACGCCTCGCCGACCAGCGGGGCGATCGTGGCGACCTTGCGGTCCTGGTCGATGGTGGTGACCCGGCCGGTGAGGACCTCCGCCTTGGGCAGCACGCGTCGCAGCGGGACGACGACGTGGCGCGGGGAGATGCTGCCGGCGGCGGTTTCGGGGAGGAAGGGCTGGTAGGTCATGTACGACCGGGGGTCGACGACCGTGACGGTCGCCTCGCCGTAGCGCATCTTCTTGAGGATGCGCCGAGCTGCGTACAGGCCTACGTACCCACCGCCTACTACGAGGATCCTGGGACGCTCCGTGGTGCTCATGCCATCGAGTATCCACCCGCCTCAGGGGGGTCGCTCGTGCGCCCCTTCACAAGCTCTTGCAGGCCCTGTGCTACACTCCCCGGCCCGCGTGACGCAGGTCATGGTCACAATCGGGAACCCGGCTCCGGCACGACCCGTTGTCAATGCCGCGTGAGCTGCCTCTCTGGCTCGGCGGACCTGCTGTGAGCGGGCGGAAACACCTTCCGTCGACGACTCCTCGAAGCTCTCTTACACCGTCCATCTGAACATGTTCAAGGGCCTGTTCACCCCTCGGAAGGGCCAACCGACCCCTGTCCGCACCTCTCCAGGGCCGAATTCCTTGTGAAGAACTTCACGAACTTTCTTCGGCGGGCGCCGCGAAGGGGTCGTACACGGCCCGGAAAGGGCCTCAGAGGGTCCCTCTCGAGAGCGCTCATACGCTAACCGACCTGCTCAACCGTGGCTACCATCCAGTAACAAACGAGACGCGGACCACCCTCCGACGGCGGCCTGGATCACCGTTCACCCGTCAGCCACATTCCGCGCGCGCGTGGACAAATGTGTGCATAGCGTGCAGCCATGATCACTCCACAGAAGGCCCTCAAGCGGGCCACCGCTCGAATAGTGTCGGTCAGCGCTGCCCTCGGCATCGCTCTCGCAGCAGGGGCCGCGACGGCCGCAACCGCCGCCGCTGCACCCGCTTCCCCCGTCAAGTCCATGGCTGCCGCGGGCGGTCATGATCACGGCCACCACGGCGGTGGCGACGACGGGTGCGTAGGCCTGCTCGTCCTCATCTGCAACTGACGGACGCCCTGCACGGGTTGCGGCAAACGGCCCCGGTGCCTCGTGGGAGGTACCGGGGCCATTCCATGTCACCGCGCGTCAGCCACCGCGTTTCAGTCGCCGCGCCTGCCCTCGTCCGCGTCCTCCGCCACCTTGAAGGCGATGCCGTCGAGGATGTCGTGCTCGCTCACCACGACCTCCTCGGCGCCGATCCGCTCCATGATGGCGAGCAGGACCAGCGCGCCCGCGGCGATGACGTCAACTCGCCCGGGATGCATGGACGGTACGGCCGCACGCTCCGCGTGGGTGGAGCGCAGAAGCCATTCGGTGATCTCCCGGACCCGCTCGTGGCTGATCCGCGAGTGGTGGATGCGGGTCGAGTCGTACTCGGGCAGCTCTTGCGCGATCGCCGACACGGTGGTCACGGACCCGGCGAGCCCCACCAGCGTGCGCGCCTCACGCAGCGGCACCGTCTCCTCGGCGAGATCGAGCGCCGCCTCGATGTCGGCCCGCATCGCCGCGATCTGCTCCGCGGCGGGCGGATCGGAGACGACCCCCTCCTCCACCAGATGACGCTCGGTCATCCGCACACAGCCGACGTCCACCGAGCGCGCCGCGCGGACGTGCTCCTCACCGACGACGAACTCGGTCGAGCCACCGCCGATGTCCACGACCAGGTAGGGCTTGGGGAGGTGGTCGTGTTCCGCCAGCTCCTTCGTCGCGCCCGTGAAGGAGAACTCGGCTTCCTGGTCCCCCGTGATGACCTCGGGCTCGACACCCAGGATGTCCATGACACCCCGCACGAACTCGTCCCGGTTCTCGGCGTCCCGGGAGGCGGACGTGGCCACGAAGCGCAGCCGCTCGGCGCCGTGCTCCTTGATGATCGCCGCGTACTCACGACAGGCGGCGAAGGTACGCTCCAGCGCCTCGGGAGCGAGCCGGCCGGTCCGGTCGACGCCCTGCCCGAGCCGCACGATGGTCATCCGGCGGTCCAGATCGACCAGTTCACCGCTCTCCGGGTGCACGTCGGCGACGAGGAGCCGGATGGAGTTGGTACCGCAGTCGATGGCGGCGACGCGGGTCATGGCGGGGCCCTTCTGTGGTCAGGTGAACTTCTCGGCACCGGTCAGCTGCATTCAGCCCGTCTGGTGTGTGAGGACGAGGCCCTTTCGGGGCCGACGGGGTCCAGGGGGCGGAGCCTCCTGGCGGGGGCGAGGTCACTCGCCAGGAACCACGCATGGCCCCTTGCTCCACCACTCCGGCAGCATCGCAATCGCCTCGTCCCCCAGCGGATTCACCCCCGGCCCCGCGGCCAGCGAGTGTGCGACCAGCACATGCAGGCACTTCACCCGGTCCGGCATCCCACCCGCGCTCGGAAACCCGGTCAGCTCCTCGATCTCGTCCCGGCGCCGAATGTAGTCCTCGTGGGCGGCACGGTAGGCGGCAGCAAGTTCCGGGTCCGTCTCCAGCCGGGCCGTCATCTCCTTCATCACCCCGTTCGCCTCCAGCGTCCCGATCGCGGAGTTCGCCTTCGGGCACGTCAGGTAGTACAGCGTCGGGAAGGGCGTGCCGTCGGGCAGCCGCGGTGCCGTCTCCACGACGTCCGGCTGACCGCACGGGCATCGGTGCGCGATGGCGCGCAGCCCGCGCGGCGGGCGTCCGAGCTGCTGCTTGAAGGCCTCGATGTCCGAGTCGGTCGGCTCTGTGCGCGGGGTGGCGGGCGGGGGCGTTTCCATGCCTGTACGAAAGTCTCTCTGAGGTGTCTGTCGGTTCACTGATCGGAGGCGTCGGCCTTGTCGACCCCGTCCCAGATGTTCGAGTACCAGGGCCGGTCGGCCGCGTCCACATCGGCCCGTGCCTGCTTGGCCGCGTCCGGGTCGACCATGATGTAACCGGTCTCCCCGGGCATCACATAGTGCAGCCGCTGCCGGATCTGCTGCTCGGCGTACGCGTCGTCCTGCCAGCGTGCCTTGAGGTCGCGCAGCTGCTCGACCCGCTGGGCGGCCTCTTCCTTCTGCCGCTGCAGATCGGCGATGTCGGCGCGCTGGGAGACGTACTGCCTTATCGGGTAGGCCAGCGCCACCACCATGGAGCAGACGACCAGCGCGAGCAGCGCGGCCCGTCCGGTGAGCCTGGAGCGCCGGGCCTGCCGCTTGGTCTGGGAGCGGTAGACCCGGGCAGCCGTCTGCTCGCCGAGCAACCGGATCCTGGTCGCGGTGGAGAACCGGTCCCGGTCCTTCACGGCCATCTTCCCCGCCTCCCGTTTCACACGCGTACGTCCCCGCACACGGTACGGGACCGAGTACGGGGACGTACGTATGCCTGGCTAAGCCTTAACCCTTTACGGCTGTGGCTCTACGGTCAGCCCTTGAAGCGCGGGAACGCGCTGCGCCCGGCGTACACCGCCGCGTCGTCGAGGATCTCCTCGATGCGCAGCAGCTGGTTGTACTTGGCGACGCGCTCGGAGCGGGCCGGGGCGCCGGTCTTGATCTGGCCGCAGTTGGTGGCGACGGCCAGGTCGGCGATGGTGACGTCCTCGGTCTCGCCGGAGCGGTGGGACATCATGCACTTGAAGCCGTTGCGCTGGGCGAGCTCGACGGCGTCCAGGGTCTCGGTGAGCGAACCGATCTGGTTCACCTTCACGAGCAGCGCGTTGGCGGCGCCGTCCTCGATGCCGCGGGCCAGGCGCTCGGGGTTGGTGACGAACAGGTCGTCGCCGACGAGCTGGACCTTGTCGCCGAGCTTGTCGGTGATGACCTTCCAGCCGGCCCAGTCGTCCTCGAACAGCGGGTCCTCGATGGAGACGAGCGGGTAGGCCGCGACGAGCTCCTCGTAGTACTCCGTCATCTCGGCGGCGGAGCGCTCCTTGCCCTCGAAGAGGTACTTGCCGTCCTTGTAGAACTCGGAGGCGGCGACGTCGAGCGCGAGGGCGATCTGCTCGCCGGGCGCGTAGCCGGCTTCCTTGATCGCCTCGAGGATGAGGTCGAGGGCCTCACGGTTGGAACCGAGGTTCGGGGCGAAGCCGCCCTCGTCACCGAGGCCGGTGGCCAGGCCCTTGCTCTTCAGGACCTTCTTCAGCGTGTGGTAGACCTCGGTGCCCCAGCGCAGGGCCTCGGAGAAGGACTCCGCGCCGATCGGGGCGATCATGAACTCCTGGATGTCCACGTTGGAGTCGGCGTGCGAGCCGCCGTTCAGGATGTTCATCATCGGCACCGGCAGCAGGTGCGCGTTCGGGCCGCCCAGGTAGCGGAAGAGGGGCAGGTCGCTGGCCTCGGAGGCGGCGTGGGCGACGGCGAGCGAGACGCCGAGGATGGCGTTGGCGCCGAGGGAGCCCTTGTTGTCGGTGGCGTCCAGGTCGAACATGGCCTGGTCGATCAGGCGCTGCTCGGTGGCGTCGTAGCCGACCAGCTCCGGGCCGATCTGCTCGATGACGGCGAGGACGGCCTTCTCGACGCCCTTGCCCAGGTAGCGGTTGGGGTCACCGTCGCGGAGCTCGATGGCCTCGAAGGCGCCCGTCGAGGCGCCGGACGGGACGGCGGCACGACCCGTGCTGCCGTCGTCGAGGCCGACCTCGACCTCGACCGTGGGATTGCCTCGGGAGTCCAGGATTTCCCGGGCTACGACGACGTCGATGGACGGCACGAGCATCTCCTTCTTGGGATGTGACGCGGGTACGCAGACCGTGGTGGGTACTGCGAGACGAGCCTAACCGGCTCACGCCGATCGGCCAGCGGTCGACCGGCCCGTGGACAGAACCGAGAGTAAATTGTTTCCGAACGGAACAAAAACCCCCGTGCGCAAAAGGACTCCGCCACAAAACCACCCCGCACAAAAGACCCCGCCCCGGTGCGTACGGGGGAACACGCACCGGAGCGGGGAGCTTGCGGGGACTACTTCAGGTGCAGCTGCTGACCCGGGTAGATCAGGTTCGCGTCCTCGACGATGTCCTTGTTCAGCTGGAAGAGCTTCTCCCAGCCGCCCTTGACGTCGTGCTTCTCGGCGATCGAGCTGAGGGTGTCACCCTTGACGACCTTGTACTCGCCGTCGCCCTTCTTGACCTTCTTGCCGGTCGGGGTGGTGACGGTCTTGGTGCTCTTCTTGGCGGCCGGGCGGTCGGTGGAGCGGGAGGCCGACTGCTGCTCGGTGGAGCGCGTGGTCGTCCCGGTGCTCTGCGAGGAGCCGCTCGCCGAGGAGCCGTTGTAGGCGGCGCCGGACAGGCCGGTGCCACAGTTCGGCCAGGCACCCTTGCCCTGGCTCGCGAGGACCTTCTCGGCTATCTGGATCTGCTGGGCCTTGGTGGCCTGGTCGGCGGTGGAGGCGTACGCCGTGCCGCCGTACGCGGCCCAGGTGGAGGCGGAGAACTGCAGGCCGCCGTAGTAGCCGTTGCCGGTGTTGATCGACCAGTTGCCGCCGGACTCGCACTGGGCGACGGCGTCCCACTCGGACGCGGTGGCGGCGGAGGCGCTGCCGGCCGCCATCAGCGGGGCGGCGACGGCGGCGGCACCGGTGACGCCGACGACGGCGATGGCGCGAGCGGCCTTGGACGGACGGCGGTGCTTGCCCTTGCTGGAAAACAGCATGGAGAGATCCCCTCACCGACGCCTGCGAGGTGAGCTGTCGGGTTCGGGCCGGTTGAGTTGCCCGGCCACGCACGGTCGCCTCTCGGCTCCCGTTGCGCGGCTTCACCCCTAGCCGAGTCCGGCCGTGCGACCCCGAAGGGCCTCAACTGCCGGACCCGGCGCCTACCTTGGGTCCCCCGCTCCTGCCTACGGCGCTTGACGCGACGACTGTTCCCGTGCGGCCGCTGGCAGGATTCGGCGTTGCGGCAGCCGGGGCTCGGATTGCCGAGCGATCACGACCGTAGACACCCGAATCCCGGATTTTCAAAGACGATCAGGGCTTCTGAGATCTATCTCTCACTACATTTAAAACGGACATTCAACGCGAACCGTGACGCGAACTCCCACTGTTTTTCGCCCTGTTCGACCCCTGTTCGCCCCTTATTCGGCGGGGACTTTCAGGGTCTGACCGGGGAAGATGTGGTTGGCGTCAGTGCCGATGGCGTTCTTGTTCGCGTCGTACAGCGCGGACCATCCGCCGTCGAGGTCAAGGGAGTCGGCGATGGACGCGAGAGTGTCGCCGGCGCGGACGGTGTACGAGGCGTGGCGGCCGGAGGGCTTGGCGGCCCTGTCGGCGACGTCACTCTCGTCGGCACTGTCACCGCGGTGACGCCCGGAGCCGGCCGTGGCGTCGGCCGCCGCGTCGGCCGTTCCCGCATAGATCGCCCCGGTGTCGGCGAGGCCCCAGGAGCCCACGTCCTGCCCGGAGTTGTCCCGGTCGCCGCTCCCGGGCGTCTCCGTGGCGGGGTCGCCGGACGACTTCGAAGCCTTTGCGGAGGGTGACGTATCAGACTTCGCGGAACCGTCCGCCGAAGAGGAAGAAGAGGGCGAAGAAGAGGAATCCTGGGACGATTCGGACGAACCGCCGGGAGAGCCGCTCGGCGAGCTCGAGGAGTCCGACGAGTCGCCGGACGAGCCCGAGGGCGACGAGGAACCGGACGAGCCGGAGGAATTGGATGAACCAGATGAGCCGGACGAGTTGGACGAATCCAGCAATCCGGAGGATCCGGACACCTCCGACGGCGAGTCCTCCGCGACGCCGGTGTCCAGGTCGACCGAACCGGACTCCTTGGTGAGCCCGTTGAGCACGGCGCAGGTACCCCAAGGGCTGGTGCCCCGGTCCTCGAGGATCTTCTGAGCGACGGCGATCTGCTGGGAGCGGCTCGCGAGGTCGGGGCTGGAGGCGTAGTCGAGACCGCCGTACTTCTCCCAGTCCCCCTGGGTCAGCTGCAGTCCGCCGTACTGCCCGTTCCCGGTGTCGGCGCTCCAGGAGCCACCGCTCTCGCACTCGGCCACCTTGTCCCACACGGTGCCCTCGGCGGCGCTCGCGCCCGTGGCGCCGAGCAGCGGGATGGCGATGGCGGAGCCGGTCACTCCGGCCGCGACGATGAGGGCCGGAGCCTGGCGGGGGCGACGGTGACGACCGTTCCCGGAGAGCATGCGGGGACCTTTCGCGAGACAACAGGGACCGGCGCGACGGGTGATGCCGGGTGATGCAGGGGCCGCGCTGATCCGTGAACGTATCGGCAGTCGATCACTTGTCACAAGTTAATGCCGCGTAGATCACGTGAAGATCACAGACTTGAGGGCTTCTCATCTCCTGGTGTGCGACAGGGCTGTGCGGGGTAGGTGGAGCGTTTCGCTCCGTTCAGTGACCGGGCGGCTGTGAAGTGCGACGGCGGCACTGCGCTCGCGAAGGCGACGGCACTGCGCTCACGAAACCGGCGTGAACCGGACGGGCAGCGTGCGCAGTCCGCGCATGATGAGGCCGCCTCGCCACCGCAACTCGGCCGGGTCCACCGCGAGTTCCAGATCCGGGAGACGGGTGAGCAGCGCGGCGAGGGCGGTCTGGCCCTCCAGCCGGGCGAGCGGGGCGCCGAGGCAGTAGTGGATGCCGTGGCCGTAGCCGAGGTGCTGGTTGTCGCGGCGGCCGAGGTCGAGGACGTCGGGGTCGGCGAACCGCTCGGGGTCCCGGTCGGCGGCGGCCAGGACGACCAGGACGGGGTCGCCGGGTGCGATGTGCTGCCCGCCGATGGTGAGCGGTTCGGTGGCGAAGCGCCAGGTGGCGAGTTCGACGGGGCCGTCGTAGCGGAGGAGTTCCTCGATGCCGGTTTCCAGGAGGGCGGTCTCTTGGGCGGCGAGGGACTTCTGGAGGCGGGTGCGCTGCTCGGGGTGGGCGAGCAGGGCGTAGGTGCCGTTGCCGATGAGATTGACGGTCGTCTCGAATCCGGCAAACAGGAGGATGAAGGCCATGGCGGCGGCCTCGTTCTCGGTGAGGTGCTCGCCGTGGTCGGAGGCGCGGATGAGGCCGGAGATGAGGTCCTCGCCGGGGGTGGGGCTTGCGGGGAGCGCCTCGCGCTTGCGGTGGATGAGATCGGCCAGATAGCCGCGCATCTTCTTGACGGACCGCGCGACACCGCCCCTCGGGCCGCCCTGGTGCCGGATCATCATGCCCGCCCAGTCCCGGAAGTCGTCCTGGTCCTCGCGGGGGACGCCGAGCAGGTCGCAGATGGCGTAGATGGGGAGCGGGAAGGCGAACTCGTGGATCAGGTCGGCGCTCCCCTTCCGCGCGAACCCGTCGATGAGGTGGTCCGTGAGCTCCTGCACGCGGGGGGCGAACTCGGCGACCCTGCGGGGCGTGAAGGCCTTGGAGACGAGCCGGCGCAGCCGGGTGTGGTCGGGCGGGTCGATGTTGAGCAGGTGCGTCATCAACTCGGCCTTGCGCTCACCCGGGATACCGGTCTTGCCCTTGGCGTGCGCGGGTTCGTCGTGGTGGGCCGGGTTCTTGGAGAGCCGGCTGTCGGCGAGGGCCTGCTTGGCGTCGGCGTAGCGGGTGACCAGCCAGGCTTCTACGCCGCTGGGCAGGCGGGTGCGGTGCACGGGGGCGTGGTCGCGGAGCCATGCGTAGGCGGGGTAGGGGTTGGTGGCGAACTCCCAGGTGAAGAGGTCGGGGGGTGCGGGGGTGGGGCCGGCGGGGGTGGGCTGGTTGGTCACTCCTCGACGGTATCCGGAGGGGCGGTGTGAGTGCTGCGGGGAGGCAGCGGGAGCGTTTTGAGGAGGTCGGCGGAGTCGGCGGTGTCGGCCTTGCTCAGCCATTCATCGGCCTCCGCCGACTTGCCCTGCTTCTTCAACAGCAGCCCGATGGCCTTCGCAGCACCCGGGGTGTCCCCTCCGAGGGCTTGGCGGTACAAGGCCATTGCATCGTCGAAGCGGCCCTGACGCTCCATCGACGCGCCGAGTGCACGCGCCGCGTTCGCGTCTCCGCTCTCTGCCGCCTGCCGGTAGAAGCGATCCACCTCGTCCTTGTCGTGCTCGGTCTGACACGAGAGGTAAAAAGCCAGTTCAGCCGCGGCACGCGGGTCACCCCATTCAGCCCCGTAGCGCAGCCAGACCTCCGCTTCGGGATGGCGCCAGCTGCTGAGCAGGGTGCCCATACTCGCGGCGACCTCATGGTGTCCTACGTGCACAGCTTTGAGGTACCAGCGTTCCGCTTCGTCCTCGCGCCCCGCCCCTACCAGCATGTCACCCAGTTCGTGCGCCGCCGCGCCGTCTCCCGCCTCGGCCGCCGTACGCAGCCAGTACTCGGCCCGTTCCCGCAACAGGCTGCCGAGCCTCGCCGCGGCCTCGGCGCTGCCTGCCTCGGCCACCTGCTCCAGGTAGTCGAGCGCGTCACCCGCCTCCCCGCGGTCCCGCAGGACGTCCGCCAGCTCCACGGCCGCCCACGCATCCCCCGCATCCGCCGCCCGCCGCAGCCACCCCTCGCGCTCGTCGCCCTCGGTGTGGCGCGCGAACCCGAGCGCCACCACCGCGTCACCCGACTCCACGCGGTCCTGCAACGCAGTGCGGGCCGCCTCCAGGACAGCGGTGAAATCCAGCGCAGCGCCCGGCTCCCGGGCGGCGTCGAGCAGCGTCCACCACACCTCGTCCGGCACCGGCTCCAGGTCGCCCGACCGCAGTGCCTCCGCAACCAGCGCCCCGTACGCCCGCCAGGTGCCGTCCTTCTCGCCCGCCACGAGCAGTCCCGACACCCCGAACATCGGTGCCCTCGCCCAGGTGAGGGCGTCCTCGAACGACTCCCGGTCCTCCGGCCGGTACTGCTCCTGGACCCTTCCGAGCAACTCGGCCGGCACCGCTCCGGTGACGCCGCACCGGGCGAGGTCGACGGCCGCCCGGACCAGCAACTGCCCGCGCGGGTGCTCCAGTTGCGTGCCCACGCGGCGCCACTCGTCGTACAGGTGGTGCCCGACGGCGAAGTACGAGGCCACTCCCTCCCGGCCGCTCCACATGTACGCCGGATACGCCCGCGGATCGTCGAGCGCCGCCAGCCGTGCCAGTTCGTTCTCGGTCCACTCGCGCGCCAGCTCCACCGTGCGCGCCGCGGCGACGACCCGGTCGCCGGGGGCGGTCCCGGTGCGGCGCCGGTAGTACTCGGCAGGACTCATCGTGGCCAGCACGACGACGCCGAGATCCCTGAGCCGCCCGAGCAGCCGCAGATCCAGGCCGCCCGCCGCGCCGAGATGGCCGGTCAGCTCGTCCAGCCAGACGACGTACTCGCCGGGGTTGCCCTGCAGTGCGGCGACCAGAGGCCGCAGGTCCTCTCCGGGGTCCGGGGCGTACAGGCGGTGGCCCTCCAATAAGCGCACGCCGTGCCATGCGGTGTACGACTTGCCCACGCACGGTTCGCCGAGGATCAGCACGAGGCCCTTGTCGGCCAGCCTGGCCCGTAGCCCCTCCTCGCAGTCGCGCGGCACATACGGCGGTACGTCGGGCAGCCCGGGCACCGGCCGGGTCGGGCGTACGCCGAACTCCAGCGGGCTCACCTCACCGACCGGCCTCCACTGCGCCGGCGGGGGCACGGCGCCGTAGTGGTTGTGCTGCACGCCGACGACCCGGTCGTGGAACGTGGAGTCGCGGAAGTCGATGTGGTCACCGGCGATGTGGTGGGTGATGCCGCCGGTCACCAGGCGCGCGTTGTCGCCGGTCATCGCGAAGCCGATATCACCGCCCGCCGCGATGGAACGAGGACCGCTTGCCGTGACGCCGGGGGTGGTGCCGGGCGGTGGAGGTGTCGTGGCGGGGGCGGGCTCGGCGGCTATGGCCTGGAGGTCGGAGAACTCCTTGGGATGGTTTCTGCGCAGGGTCGACAGCAACCTGACCCAGTCGCGGGCGACCGAGCTGTCCAGGGTTCCCCCGCCCGGTGTCCGGAACCAGAGTTCCACCGCGCCGGGGACACCCGTCCGGTCCAGGACCTCCACGAGCCGGCGCGATGCGCCCGGCGCGTCGCCCATGGCACGCACCAGCGCGTCCCGCAGCTCCTCCAACTCCCTTGCCACACCGGCCCCCACACCTCGCACCCGCCCGTTGCCCCAACGGTACTAAGAGGACACTCCCTCAGCAGCCCGCACGGCGTCCCGGTAGGCCCGCGCGGCCACCCGCAACGCCGCCTCCGGATCGACCCCGGCCGCCTCCGCCCGCACCGCCATCGCGAGCAGCTCGTACCCGATGCCCTCCCCCGTCGGCAGCGGCACCTCCAGTCCCGCCGTGCGGACCCGGGACGCCAGCTTCGCCGCGAGGGCGAGGCCGGGCTGGCCCAGGGGTATGCCCTCGGTCACCGACTCCCGCTGCTTCTCCACGGCCTTCGTGCGCAGCCAGTGCGCCTTGACCTCCTCGGGGGTCGTGGCCGTCTCGTCGCCGAAGACGTGCGGGTGGCGGTGGATGAGCTTGGCGACGATGCCTCCGGCCACGTCGTCGATGGAGAAGGGCGCCTGCGGGTCCTCCTCCGCGATCCGGGAGTGGAAGATGACCTGCAACAGGACATCGCCCAGTTCCTCGCGCAGTTCGTCGCGGTCGCCGTCCTCGATCGCCTCGACGAGTTCGTACGCCTCCTCGATGCCGTACTTCGCCAGGCCCTTGTGGGTCTGCTGGGAGGACCACGGGCACTCGACGCGGATGCGGTCCATGACCTGGACGAGGTCGAGGAGACGGGCGCCGGGCAGGTCGTAGGAGGCGGGGAGCAGCTCCAGCTCCGGCATGCTGACGCGTCCGGAACCGGCGAGGCGGGCCAGGCCGTCCGTCAGGGCGGGCTCGCCCTCGCCGGTCGCGACGACCACGACCGTACGGCCGCCGGCGCACGCGTCGATCAGTTCCTCGGCGCTCGGGGCGGCCTCGTCGACGGCTATCCCGGCCTCCCGCAGATAGGGCAGCTGCGGATGCGCGCCGTCCGCGCACAGCACGCGGTCGGCGCCGTGCAGCGCCTGCCACGCGGGCCAGGAGAGCAGGCCGGGGGCCACGCGGTGGCTGGTGGTGAGCAGGACGATGCGGCCGGGGGCGGCTTCGGCGGCTTCTGGGCTGGTTGCGTTCACGATCCGAACGTAACCCACGTCGCCGACGGCACCCCGAGTTATCCACAGGCCGGCTGTCCACAGACCGGCTGTCCACAGGCTGAGTAGCCGACGCCCGTACCGTCACATCGGCTGCTGGATCCCCGCCGCCGTCACCTCGCGCACCCACGGCGTCTTCGCGTCGGCCCGGCTGCTCTTCTGGACGTCCCAGGTGCCGTAGCGCGGGTTGAGGTCGATGTCGAGTTTCTTGGACGCCTCGGACAGGGCGTTCCAGAAGGCGGGCTTGCCGGTGTCGGTGCCGAGCGCGGTGGCGAGTTTCTGGGCCTCCAGCTGGAGGCGGAGGTTCTCGTCGAGGCGCTGCGGGGGGATGCCGTACTGCTGGAGCCAGGCCGCCTCCAGCGCCTTGGCCCCGCCGACCTGCTCTTCCAGGCCGCTGCGCATCCGCTGGAGCTCCTTGCGGGTGACGGTCACGCCCGCGTCCTGGGCCGCGCGGTGCAGCACCTGGTCGAGGACCATGGTGTGCAGGACGTCGCGCGGGAGGGTGCCGGACTTGGCGACGACCTGTGAGTACTGGGCGTCGTCCGGCACGGCAGCGCGCTGGGCCGCGCGCACCTCGCTCACCCTGTTCTCCAGTTGCGCGACGGTGATCCGCTGGCCGCCGACGACGGCCGCCGCGCCCGGATGCGCGTCGTTTCCGCAGGCGGTGAGGAGAGGCGCCGCGGCGATCGCGGCGGAGAGGAGGAGCGCGGTGCGACGGCGGCGGTGCAAGGAGACCTCCCGAGGAGAGCTTGTGCGACGGTGCACAAAGTCTTGCGGTGATCGATGGTAGGCAGTGGGCAAGCTCTGGCCAACCCATTCGACCAACGATTCATCAGGACTTCGGGCACCGCCCGCCGCCCGCATGGCGGGTCGGTCCGTCAGCCGGTGATGGCCACCGGGGCGTCCCACGCGTCACGGTCCACGGTGATCGTGTAGCCGTTCCGGGTCTCCTTGCTGTTGACCATGTACTGGTGGCCGCGGCTGTGGCCGGTGTACTGGGTCGAACCCCACGGCCAGTCCGCCGTCGTGGTGTTCTGCTTGTCCCACAGGGCGTACCAGAGGTTGCCGGGCAGGTCCGTCCTGTCGGTCGCCGTGGCGACGGCCTTCGCGCTGGAGCTGGTGAAGCCGTAGAAGCCGGCGCGGTAGATCTTGGCGCGCAGTCCCTTGTCGAAGGCCCGGACGTACGTCAGCACGGCGTCGTTGCACGCCTTGTTCGTGATGTCGTACGGCTCCGTGTCGAGGTAGATCGGGCTGCCCGCCTTCATGCCGAGCGCGGAGGCCTTGGCCACGGCGTCCGCCGCGTCGCTCGCGCCGAGGGAGGCGGCCGTGGAAGCGGTGAGCTTCTCGGGGTTGGAGCCGGTCTGGCAGGGCGGCTGGGCGCCGACGTAGATGGGGATGAGCTTCCAGCCCACCGTGCTGACGGACTTCACCCAGGAGGCGGTGAGGTTGGGCTGGGAGCAGCCGCGGTTCTTGCCGCCGATGTAGACGGCGGCGGCTCCGTAGAAGCCGGTGTGCCAGGCCTTCATCGCGGACAGGGAGGGCGCGGCGCAGGTGTCGAAGGCGCGGCCCGTGTACGTCTTCTGCGCGGGCCAGGTCGTCGCGGCCATCGAGGTCTGCGCCGCGATGCCGGCTCCGGCGACGACGGCGGCTCCGGCCACCGCCCAGGTGACGTATCTGCGCTTCTTCGACTGACGATGGCTGGACATGGATGACCCCACCCCTGGTTGCGTGCATGGCCCGGCAAAAGGAACCGCAACCTATCCGGCGTCGGTCATGCGTTCGGGAAACGCCGGCCCTGCGAGGTCACAAGAGTCGCTCAGGGATCGGCAAAATCTAGCCGCGCACCTGCCCCAGCCACTGCAGCGTGCGCCGTACCTCCCCCGCGAGGGGGTGGCCGGGGCCCCGCAGACGCTCCACGTCGAGCAGCAGGCGGGCCAGGGTGTCGTGGGCGGCGGGGCGGTCGCCGAGGGCGAGCAGGAGGTGGCCGATGCGGCGGCGGACGTCGTGGGCGAGCTCGGGGTCGCCGGAGACGTACTGGTTCTCGTAGTACGGCAGCAGCGCCCGGTACTCGGCGAGCGCGGCCGCCGGTTCGCCGAGCTGTTCCAGGCACTGGGCGGCGTCGTAGCGGAAGCGCAGGGACTGCGGGTCGGCCTGGCCGGCCTCGGCGGCGCGTTCGTCGGCGAGACGGCGCAGTTCGGGCAGCGCACGCCGGTACTGGCCGTCGTCCATGAGGGTGGCCGCGTACTGCTTGCGCAGGGTGCGCACGACCGGGGAGTGCTCGCCGTGCTGCTCGGCCGCGGTGGGCAGGATCGCGCCGAGGATGTCGACGGCCTGGGTGATACGGCCCTCGCCGAGGAGGCGCTTGACCTCGTCGACGGCGCGGGCGACGTCCGGCTTGTCGTCGGCGGGGGTGATCGGAGTGGCGGGCGCGGGCTGGGGCGCGGGGGTGCGGGCGCGGTCCGGCCACGGGGCGTGCGGGCGCAGGAAGGGGCGGGTGGGGTCGAGGGGCGCTCCGGTGGGTGTCCCGCGCGCGGGCAGGAGCCGCGCCAGGTCCTCGTACACCTCCTGCGCGGAGGCGGGGCGGTGCTGCGGGTCCTTCGCGAGCAGGCGCAGGACCAGAGCTTCCAGCGCTTCGGGGACCTCGGGGCGGGTGCGGCGCACGGGCAGCGGCGGCTCGTACAGATGCCGGTGCAGCACGCCGAGGGCCGTCGATCCCGAGAACGGCACGTCGCCGCTGAGCAGTTCGTGCAGGAGTACGCCGAGTGCGTACAGGTCGGTGTACGGGCCGACCGCGCCGCCCATCGCCTGCTCGGGGGCCATGTAGGCGGGTGAGCCGATGGGGGTGCCGGTGTGGGTGAGACGGGTCGTGTCGGCGTCCATGACCGAGGCCACGCCGAGGTCGAGGACGGTGACCGTGCCGTCCTGCTTCACCATCACGTTGCGCGGCTTGAGGTCGCGGTGGACGATCGGCACGGCGTGCACGGCGCTCAGGACGGCGCACAGTTGCGCGGCGACGGCGACCGACCACTGCCAGGGATACGGGGTGTGCTCGGCGAGATGGGCGGAGAGGTCGACGCCGTCGACGTACTGCATGACGAGGAACAGTTCCTCGCCCTCGCTGCCCGCGTCGTGCACGGTGACGAGCCCGGGATGGTCGACCTGCGCGGTCACCCGGCACTCGCGCACGAACCGGCGGCGCAGCTCGTCGGCCTCCTGCCCGGCCACCTTGTCCGGGCGCAGCAGCTTCACGGCCACGCGCCGGTCGAGCCGCTGGTCGTACGCCGTCCAGACCTGTCCCATCCCGCCCTGTCCGATGAGCGTGGACAGTTCATAGCGGCCGGCGACGACCCGTCCTGCCGCCACGGTCACCTTCCGCCCTCGTGGTTGCCGTCCTGCCGGGTGTCGTGCTGGCGCAGGTAGTCACTGAGCTCGTCGAGCTCGGCGCGCACCTGGTCGATGCGCGCGGGTGCGGGGCGCTGCGGAGGCGGCGGTACCGGGGTCCGGGACATCGGCGGCTGGGGTGCCGGGGTCTGGGGTATCGGAGTCTGGGGTATCGGCGATCCCTGCGGCACGGTCGTGGCGGTGTACGGTGACTGGGGCTGCGGATAGCCGTAGGCGGGGGCCGGTGGCTGCTGCGTGGTGTAGCCGGGGAAGCCGAGCTGGTGGAAGTGGCGTATCTCCGCGGAGAGGTAGTACGCGATCGAGGCCACGAGGCCGCCCAGGACGAGGGCGAGACCCGTCCAGCCGCCCGGGGTGTGGATCTCGTCGCCGGGCTCGGAACCCATCAGGTACAGGCCGAGGAACTCCACGACGATCGACGCCGCGAACAGCCACCAGTCCAGCGCCTTGCGGGTCACGATGGCCAGGCGCAGCATCATCGTCCACATCAGCAGGCCGAAGCTGCACACCGAGAGCACGACGAAGAGCACGCGCAGGAAGACCAGCACCCCGGTGGGCGGCGGCTGCTTCACCGGCTGCGTGTAGCCGTGGCCTTGCATGGCTGCTCCTGATGCCTGAAGTGGGCGTACGAGGCCGACCGACCCTGTCCGGTGCGGGCAATCCCGGTCGTGCGACTGTCGCTTCGAGCGTATAGGTCGACACCGACAAACGGTCACCGGTTGTACCGAACCGTTGTCGTGCTGATCACTTCGTACGACCCCGCAGGGTACGGAGGCCCGGCTTCCGGCCTAGAGCGGGTGCCGCATCCACACATTGGGCTCGACGTACACGGCGAGGTCGCGCTCCGGCTCGCACCGCACCGGCACCAGCGCGCCGGGGACCTCGATGTCGCCCGCCGTGTCGAAGGGCAGGCCGGTCCAGGTGCGCCACTGCTCCAGTGAACCGGCGACGGTCATGGAGGCCGGGGCGATGGAGTCGATGGCGGCGCCGGCACGGGCGTGGACGCGCAGCCACGGGTCGTGGGGCAGGCCGTCGGGGCGCACGCGGTGGGCGTACTCCTCGATGGGGGTGTGCGGTTCGAGGTGCTTGGCGTTGGGGCGGACCGGGGCGACGACCTCGCCGAAGCCGTGGGCCCGGGCGTTGTCGCGCATCGCGGAGAGCATCCGGGCGGACAGGCCGCTGCCCTGGGCGTGCGGGGCGATGACCACGGAGATGGCGCTGACCGTGTCGGGCCGGGTGCCCTGCCGCAGGTCGGCGAAGGCCCACACCAGCACCTCGGCCCAGCCGCGGGCGGGCAGCCGGCCGCGCCCCTCGGCGGCGAGGGCGAACGGGACGCTGTAGGCGTGGGCGACGACCTCGCCGTGCTCGTCCTCGGCGAACAGCGCGTACTGAGGGAGTTCGCGGGGGATCCGGCCGTAGTGGGCGTCGCCGACGAGGTCCTGGATCGCGAACTCAGGCCAGGTGTTGGCCATGCCGACGACCCGGTCGAGCATCTCGGGGCGTTCGGCGAGGCTCGATACCTTCCATTCCATGCCGGTCACCGTAAGCGCGGGACGGCCGCGCGGGACAGCCGTTTTCGACGCACCCCTCGACACCCCCGATGCCGTGTCGCGCCGCGAGGTCACCCGCCGCACTGACGCAGCATCATCTCCTTGTCGGCGGCCGTCACCGGCAGGTCGTACTTCAGTGACACCTGGGCGAAGCGCACCGCGTACGAGCAGCGGATCCCCTTGTTCGGGGGCAGCCAGGACGCGGGGCCGGAGTCGCCCTTGGAACCGTTGGTCGGGCCGTCGACCGGTATGAGGTTGAGGGGGTCGTTGGCGATGTCCTCGCGCTTGCCCTTCGGCCAGCGGGAGGCGCCCATCTGCCAGTCGTACGACAGCGGCATGACGTGGTCGATCTGTACGGTCGTGGCACGGGACTTGGCCCACTCGATCGTCCGGCCGGTGTAGGGGTCGCGCAAGGTCATGGAGGTCACGACGCAGTCCGAGCCGGAGCGGAAGCGGACGTCCTCGCCGTCGCGTTTGAGGAGGTCGTTGCGGGTGTCGCAGCCGTTGCGCGCGAACGGGATGCCGCCCGGGGCGGAGTCCATCCAGGCGTAGCCGAACTTGTCCCGGTCGTAACCCGTCCTGGGTCCGCGGCCCTTCGTCGCCACCTTCTCGATGAGGGCCCGCGCGTCGGCCCGGTCGGCGTCCGAGGTGAGGGGCGCCAGACCCGGTTTCGTGCCGTCGGGGTTGTCCAGCGGGCTCGTGGCGCGGCCGGATCCCGTGGCGGCGACGGAGCCGGAGGGCCCGCCGTCCACGGGCAGGTCGACGTTCTCACACCCCGCCAGGACCAGCACCGTGCCCACCATCGCCGCGGCGCTCGCCGCCCCGCCCCTCAGACCCATCACGATGCGCGCCTTCCCTTGCTGCCGGTTCCGCCCCGCACAGGCGGCTTTCCCTGGTACACGGTCGCGGACACGGTATCGACCCGGCGCACGGCGGCATTCAAGAGGTCCAGACCATAACGGTCTTAATCGCGCATACCTCGCAACCCGGGCGTATCGTCGGTGGTGATCGGTGATGAATCACCTCCGGAAGGAGCTCTGGATGGGCATCTTCGACAGGTTCAAGAACCGTCAGGCGCAGGACAGGGCCAGGGACGTGTCCGACGCCGCGGAACGCAAGGTCAACGAGAAGACGGGCAACAGGTACGAGGGCCGGACCGACGAGGCGCAGCAGCGGATGGAGCGCGAACTCGGCATCGACCGCGACAGGCCCGAGCAGCCGTAAGGCCGGAACCAACGGAGGACCACGACCCCTGCCGGGCATGGCGCCGACGCGGGGAAGCCCCGCGAGGGCACGCCCCCACCGCCTCTGCCGGCGCCCGCACCACGGCCGGGCCTCGCTGAACCACCTTGCCAACAGGGGCCGTCCGCGGAGACCTGCTTACCGCGGGCGGCTTCGTGCTGTCAGCCACCGACTACCGGCCACCGGCCACGAACTACCGACCACCGGCTACGCACCACCGACCGCCCACCACTCCCGGCCACCCACCGCTCCCTCAACCGCGCCGTGAATACCCGCAGTTGGCGTCCGCCGCCCGCCTCCGGCTCCAGGCCGAGCCGGCAAAGCCCGCTCAGACCTTTCCGATCCCCAGCGTCGTCTCCGACGGCAGCAGCCCGGAGGACAGCACCGCCACCCAGAACTCGCCGAGCAGTTCCACCAGGCGGTCGATCTCCTCAAGAGTCAGGGCCTGCCACGGTGCGGCGGCGAGCCGGTCGGTGTGTTCCTCGACGGTGCGGCGCAGATCTCGGCCCGCCTCCGTGGCCGTACCCTCGGCGTCGACCAGACCTCGGGCGGCCAGGCGGGCGCGGGCAGCCGCCCATTCACCGGGGCTCCAGCCCCGGCTCTCGAAGCGTTCGACGGATGCGGCACCTATCGCGGCGAAGGACACGAGCGACTCGACGGGGTCGAGGCCGGCCACCAGCAGGGCCGCTATGTGGCCGTCGCCGCGGTGTTCGCGCAGGAGTGTCGCCGCATGCCAGAGCTGAAGGTGCGGCGCCTGCGGCCAGTCCAGGGCGGCGTTGGCCGCGGCGAGCGGGCGGCCCGCGGTGTCGGCCGCCTCGGCGGCACGGCGGGCGAGGGCGGCGGCTTCCGCCAGCTCGGGGCTGTCCGTCCGGTCGCCGAGTATCGCGCGGTAGGCCCCGTCGATCCCCCGCAGCCTCGCCTGCAACAGGGCCTCGGGATCGGCGATCTTCCACGCCGGGTCGATGTGTTCGGCGACCATGCGGGGGCTGAAGCTGTAGAAGGCGGACGCGACCCGTTCCGCGCCGACCACCCCCAACGGCGCCGCCCGGTACGGGAAGTAGCTCGGCCAGCGCTCCTCGGTGGCATAACCGAGCGCGGCCGCCTCCTCGAAGACCTCCGGCGCGTAGTACAGCACCGCGTGCAAGGGCTCCAGCAGGTGCCAGAGCTGACGTACGCGACCCGATTCCAGACCATCGTCGTGCTTCACCATGACGCGACTCCCCAGTCCGATGCCGCGGATCCCCGAGACCCACAACTTGACACTGACAAGATTGCCCGGCCGACCCGAACTTGTCAATGCCTAGATTGCGCGTACCCTGCTGACCATGACCCCCGATAAGCCGTCCGCCCGCCGCCCCTACCACCACGGCGACCTACGCCGTGCCATCCTCACCGCGGCGCTCGACGCCATCGCCGCCGACGGCCCGTCCGCGCTGAGCCTGCGCGACCTGGCCCGCCGTGCGGGTGTCTCGCACGCGGCGCCGGCCCATCACTTCAGGGACCGCACAGGACTGCTCACGGCCATCGCCGCCGAGGGGTTCGGGCTGCTCGCGGCCACGCTCCGCGAGGCCGGGGACCTCAAGGAGGCGGGCGTGCGCTACGTCCGCTTCGCGCGCGAGCACCCCGCCCACTTCCAGGTGATGTTCACCCCCGAGCTGCTGCGCGCCGACGACCTCGAACTGACCACGGCCCGCGCCCTCGCCGCCGACGCGCTCCGCGGCGCGGTCTCCGCCGTACGGCCCGAGAGCCTCGGCATCGACACCCGTCTTGCCGGCATCGCGGCCTGGTCCCTGGCCCACGGCTTCGCCACGCTGCTCCTCAGCCACAACCTCGACGGACCGGTCGGCGGCGAGGACCCCGAGGAGGTGTTCCGGACGCTGGCGGCGATGCTGTTCCGGAGGGAGCCGCGCCACGACGCTTGACCTCAAGCCCGGTTGAGATACGAGAGTGGTCCGCATGACCACCGAAGCCGCAGACAAGGCCAACCAGCAGCCGGATCCCAAGACCGACCAGCAGACGGATTTCAGGACCAACCGGCAGCCGGATCCCAAGACCGACGAGCAGGCGGACCTCGAGGCCATCCAGCAGGTCGTCGCGACCGTCGAGCGCACCCAGCGCGCCAAGGACCCCGAAGGCTTCCTCGCGCTCTTCCACCCCGACGCCCTCTGGACCACCGCCCACGGCAAGGTCCTCATAGGCCTCGACGCGATCGCCGAGTTCACCCGCGCCGTGCTGCCCGCCGCGACCTGGGACGGCGAGGTCACCTACGAGGTGGCGCACACGCAGTTCCTGCGTCCGGACGTGGCGGCCGTGAAGGTCCGGCAGGTCTACCACTCGCCCCAGGGCGACACGGAGGGCGCTCCGCTGTACGTCATGACCAGGCAGGCCGACGGCAGGTGGCTGCTGCACGCCTGCCAGAACACGGAGGTGCGGGGAGCCTAGAGCAGCAGCCTCCCCGCCTCGGAGCCGACTGGTTCACGACCCCAGGATCGACGCCAGGAACTCCCCGACCCATCCGAGCAACTCCCGCCCGACCAGCGGCTTCCCGCCCACCTTCGCGGTCTTCGGACGCGGCACCAGCACCTGGTGCACGGCCGGCTTGATGACGCTGCCCGGATACAGGCGCTTGACCCTGAGCTCCTGGGACTCGCGCAACTCCACCGGCGCGAAGCGGATGTTGGTGCCCTGCAGGACGATCTCGCCCACGCCACACGCGCGTGCCAGCATCCGCAGGCCGGCCACCAGGAGGAGGTTCTCCACCGGTTCGGGCAACTTGCCGTAGCGGTCGACGAGTTCCTCGCGTACGGCCTTGATGTCCTCCTCCGTGTTGGCGGAGGCGATGGAACGGTAGGCCTGGAGGCGGAGCCGCTCGCCGGGCGCGTAGTCGTGCGGGACGTGCGCGTCGACCGGGAGCTCGATCTTGACCTCCAGCGGCGGCTCCTCCTCGACGCCGCCTTCCAGGGACGCCCGGTAGTCCGCGACCGCCTCGCCGACCATCCGGACGTACAGGTCGAAGCCGACGCCCGCGATGTGGCCGGACTGCTCGCCGCCCAGCAGATTGCCCGCGCCGCGGATCTCCAGGTCCTTCATGGCCACGTACATGCCCGCGCCCATCTCGGTGTGCTGCGCGATGGTGGCGAGGCGCTCGTGGGCGGTCTCGGTGAGGGGCTTCTCCGGCGGGTAGAGGAAGTAGGCGTAACCGCGCTCGCGGCCCCGGCCGACCCGGCCGCGCAGCTGGTGCAGCTGGGAGAGGCCGAAGTTGTCGCCGCGCTCCACGATCAGGGTGTTGGCGTTGGAGATGTCGATGCCGGACTCGACGATCGTCGTGGAGACCAGGACGTCGAACTTCTTCTCCCAGAAGTCGACCACCACCTGCTCAAGGGCCTGCTCCGACATCTGGCCGTGGGCCGTCGCGATACGCGCCTCGGGGACGATCTCGCGCAGGCGGGCGGCCGCACGGTCGATCGACTCGACGCGGTTGTGGATGTAGAAGACCTGGCCCTCGCGCAGCAGTTCGCGGCGGATCGCGGCGCCGATCTGCTTCTCCTCGTACGGCCCGACGAACGTCAGGACCGGATGGCGCTCCTCCGGCGGGGTGGTGATCGTCGACATCTCCCTGATGCCCGTGACCGCCATCTCCAGCGTCCTCGGGATGGGGGTCGCGGACATCGTCAGGACGTCGACGTTGGCGCGCAGCTTCTTCAGCTGCTCCTTGTGCTCGACGCCGAAGCGCTGCTCCTCGTCGACGATGACCAGGCCCAGGTCCTTGAACTTGGTCTCCGAGGAGAACAGGCGGTGCGTGCCGATCACGATGTCCACCGAGCCGTCCTTCAGGCCCTCCAGGACCGCCTTCGCCTCGGTGTCGGTCTGGAAGCGGGACAGGGCCCGGGTGTTCACCGGGAACTGCGAGTAGCGCTCGGAGAACGTCCCGAAGTGCTGCTGCACCAGCAGCGTCGTGGGGACGAGCACGGCCACCTGCTTGCCGTCCTGGACCGCCTTGAAGGCGGCGCGGACCGCGATCTCCGTCTTGCCGTAGCCGACGTCGCCGCAGATCAGGCGGTCCATCGGGACCGACTTCTCCATGTCCTCCTTGACCTCGGCGATGGTCGTCAGCTGGTCGGGGGTCTCGGCGTACGGGAAGGCGTCCTCCAGCTCGCGCTGCCAGGGGGTGTCCGCGCCGAAGGCGTGCCCGGGGGCCGCCATGCGCGCGCTGTACAGCTTGATCAGGTCGGCCGCGATCTCCTTGACCGCCTTCTTGGCGCGCGCCTTGGTCTTCGTCCAGTCGGCGCCGCCCAGGCGGTGCAGGGTGGGGGCCTCGCCACCGACGTACTTGGTGATCTGCTCCAGCTGGTCGGTGGGGATGTACAGGCGGTCGCCGGGCTGGCCGCGCTTGGCGGGGGCGTACTCCACGACGAGGTACTCGCGCGTGGCGCCCTGCACGGTCCGCTGCACCATCTCGATGTAGCGGCCGACGCCGTGCTGCTCGTGGACGATGTAGTCGCCCGCCTCCAGGGTGAGCGGGTCGATGGTCTTGCGGCGCCGGGCCGGCATACGGGCGCCGTCGCGGCCGGCCGCCTTCTGGCCGGACAGGTCGGTCTCGGTCAGGACGGCCAGCTTGAGCACCGGGTCGACGAAGCCGTACTCGATCGAGCCGCAGGCGACATGGACGACGGACGGGGAGATCTCCCCCAGGTCCGCCTCCAGGCGGGCCGGCACGCCCTCGCCGCCGAGCACCTCGACCGTGCGGGCGGCCGGGCCGTGCGCCTCGGTCACGAAGACCGTGCGCCAGCCGTCGGCGAGCCAGCCCTTGGTGTCGGCGAGGGCCTTCGCGGTGTCGCCGCGGTACGCCTCGGGGGCGTGCATGCCGAGCTTGAGGGTGTCCGCGTCGAGCGTCTCGTCGGCCGCGAACGGCGACACCGACCACCACATCATGTCCAGCTCGCGCGCGCGGTCGCGGACGTCCGCGATGGACCACAGGGAGGCCGCGCCGACGTCGATGGGCGCCTCGCCGCCGCCGGCCGTGGCGGCCCAGGACGCCTGCAGGAACTCCTGACTCGTCGCCACGAGATCGGCGGCACGCGTGCGTACCCGCTCCGGGTCGCATACGACGGCCATGGCGCCCTTGGGCAGGACGTCGAGCAGCAGCTCCATGTCGTCGACGAGGACGGGGGCGAGGGACTCCATGCCCTCGACCGCGATGCCCTCGGCGATCTTGCCGAGGAGTTCGCCGAGCTCCGGGTGCTGTTCGGCGAGGGCACGCGCGCGTGCGCGGACGTCGTCGGTGAGGAGGAGTTCGCGGCAGGGGGGCGCCCACAGGCCGTGCTCGGCGATTTCGAGGGAGCGCTGGTCGGCGACCTTGAAGTACCGGATCTCCTCGACGTCGTCGCCCCAGAACTCGATGCGCAGGGGGTGTTCCTCGGTGGGCGGGAAGACGTCCAGGATGCCGCCTCGTACGGCGAACTCGCCGCGCTTCTCGACGAGCTCCACGCGCGCGTACGCGGCGGCGGCGAGGGCCTCCACGATGGTGTTGAGGTCGGCGGTCTGGCCGGTCCTCAGGGCCACCGGTTCGAGGTCGCCGAGGCCCTTCACCTGGGGCTGGAGGACGGACCGTACGGGCGCCACGACGACGGAGACCGGGCCCGTCTCGGGGTCGTCGGGGCGGGGGTGGGCGAGGCGGCGGAGCACCGCGAGGCGGCGGCCGACGGTGTCGCTGCGGGGGCTGAGGCGCTCGTGCGGGAGGGTCTCCCAGGACGGGTACTCCACGACGCCCTCCGGGGGGAGGAGGGAGCGCAGGGCTGCCGCCAGGTCCTCGGCCTCCCGGCCCGTCGCCGTCACCGCCAGGACCGGGCGGTCGGTCTCGCGGGCGAGGGCGGCGATCGTGAACGGGCGGGCCGCCGGGGGGCCGACCAGGTCGACGTGCATGCGGTTGCCGTCTGCGGCCGCCTTGGTCGCTTCCGCGAGGGCGGTGTCCTTGACTACGGCGTCGAGCAGACCGTGCAGGCTCATTCGGGGGCGCTTTCCGTCCTGGGTGGGCAACGCGAAGGGCCCGGCGCGTGGTACGGGCCGGGGGTTCCAGCGTACGTCGCTGCGCGGGCGGGTGCCGGGGGCTGTGGATAACGTCCGTTCTCTGTGCGCCGGCGCTGCGGCTCGGCTCGGCTTTTTCTCGCCCCCGCCGCCCCTACCCGTCCCATCCTGAAGGGGCTCCGCCCCTTCGACCCCGCCAGGGGGCTGACGCCCCCTGGACCCCCGTCGGCCCCGAAAGGGCCTCGTCCTCAAACGCCGGACGGGCTGAATTGCCTGGGCCGGCGTCGAGAGGCGCCGCCCCCTGCGGGTGGGTGGAGGATCGGGACGGCTGTCTCGTCCTCAGATGTCTATTGAAGGCCACGCATGTACACCGCGTAAGGTCCCCTCATGCCCACCCCCGCCGCCTCCGCGACGTCGAACACCTCCTCCGAACCCCACATACCGGCGCAGTCCACGCCACGCCCCTCGGGGACCGAGCAGCCCGGCTCGGGGCGGCGCGATCCGTGGCTGCTCGCCGTGGGCCTCTTCGTGGGGTACGCGGTCGTGTCCGTGGGGCGTTATCGGCATCTGGGGCAGCGGTCCTGGGATCTGGGGATTTTCGAGCAGGTCATCCGGGCCTACGCGCATCTGCAGGCACCGGTCGCCGATCTCAAGGGGCCGGGGTTCAACATCCTGGGCGATCACTTCAGTCCTGTGACCGCGCTCCTCGCGCCGCTGTACCGGGTGTTCCCCTCGCCGGTCACGTTGCTCGTCGCGCAGGCCGCGCTCTTCGCGCTGTCCGCCGTCCCCGTCACCCGTGCCGCCGCCCGGCTGCTCGGGCGGCGGCGGGGGCTGGCGCTCGGTGTCGCGTACGGGCTGTCCTGGGGGCTGCAGCAGGCCGTCGACTTCGACTTCCACGAGATCTGTTTCGCCGTGCCGCTGATCGCCTTCAGCCTCGAGGCGCTGCTCGCCCGGCACTGGCGTGCCGCCCTGCTCTGGGCGCTTCCCCTCGTCCTCGTGAAGGAGGACCTGGGGATGACCGTCGCCGCCCTCGCCCTGGTCGTCGCCCTGCGGGCGCGCCGTGACTCCCCGCGGGCGGCCCGGTATGCGCTCGGCGTCGCCGTCTTCGGCGTGGTGGCCGTCGCCGTCACCCTCCTGCTGGTCATACCGGGCTTCAACGCCGGCGGGACCTACGACTACTGGAACAAGGTCAACGAGTCGGACGGCGCCGGCCCCTTCGACGGCCTCGACACCAAGCTCCGTACGCTCGGCTGGCTGCTCATACCCACCAGCGGACTGCTCGCCCTGCGGTCGCCGGTGCTGCTGATCGCCCTGCCTACGGTGGGATGGCGGTTCGTCTCCTCCTATCCGCAGTACTGGGGCACCGACTGGCACTACAGCGCCGTCCTGATGCCCGTCGTGACCCTCGCGCTCGTCGACGCGCTCGACAGCACCCGGAACAGCACGCGCGCGTGGCTGCGGTCGTACGGGCATCACCTGCCGGCCGCCGTCGCCGCCGCCTCCCTCGCGCTGACCACCTCGCTGCCGCTGTCCGCCCTGGCCGAGAGCGAGATCTATCGCAAGCCCGCGCGCGTGAGCGCCATCGAGCGGCTGCTGGCCGAGGTTCCGGACGGGGCCTCCGTCGAGGCGAACATCGCCCCCATCAGCCGCCTCACCTCACGGTGCCGGGTCTTCTGGATCAGCAGTGCGCGCGGCATCAACCCCGACTTCATCGCCCTGGACAACTCCCGCAAGCGCTACCGCGACGTCGAGGCCTACGCCAAAGCCCTGCACCCCGACGCCCGGTACGCCGTCGACGGCACCGCCTACGGCGTCGTACTCCTCAAGCGGCAGGGCACAGACAGCGGCCAGTAGCCGGCAACGGACGCGGGCCCGGTCCGCAGGTCGTCCCTGCGGACCGGGCCCTCCCCCGCAACCCCCGTCTGCGGTGGCCGTGGCAACCGGGCGGCTACTCGGTCGCTATCGCGTTCAGTACGTTCATCCGGCCCGCCCGGAACGCCGGCACCAGTGCCGCGAACAGGCCCACGAAGGCCGAGCCGATGAAGACCCCGATGATCGTCGGCCACGGGATGTCCAGGACGTTCAGGCCCTCCAGCGCCAGGAGCTTCTGTGCCGTCGCGCCCCAGCCCATGCCGAGCCCCAGGCCCAGCAGGGCGCCGAACAGGGCGATCACCACGGACTCCATGCGGATCATGCGGCGCAGCTGGCGGCGGGAGAGGCCGATCGCCCGCATCAGGCCGATCTCCCTGGTGCGTTCGACGACCGACAGGGCCAGGGTGTTCACCACGCCCAGGACGGCCACGATGATCGCCAGGGCCAGCAGGCCGTAGACCATGTTCAGGAGCTGGCCCATCTGGTCCTTGAGCTCCTGCTTGTAGTCGGTCTGGTCGCGGACCTGGTACTGCGGGTATTCGTCGAGCGCCTTCTTCAGGGCCGCGTACGCCGCCTCCTCCTGGCCGTCCTTCGCCTTGGCGAGCATCATGTCGCTCTGCGGGATCCGGTCGGCGGGGAGGTACTTCCGCAGGGTCTCGATGCTGATGTAGCGCGCGCCCTGGTCGAAGGAGGTGTCGTCGTCCGTGACGGCCGCGACCTTCAGCTTCGCCGTCTCGCCGCCCCTGAAGGCGACGGTGAGGGTGTCGCCGACGTGCACGCCGTGCTCGGTCGCGTAGTCGGAGCCGACCGAGATGGCGTCCTTGCCGTAGGCGGCGGACAGGGTGCCCTCGATGGTCGTACGGCGAAGATCCTCGGCGTACGTCGGGTCGGCTGCGGTGAGCCCGGTGTCGTCCGTCTTGCCGTCCGGCGAGGTCAGCTTGGCGTTGACCTGCTTGGAGCGGGTGACGTGCGCCAGGCCAGGCGTCTGCCGCATCGCCTTCTCGGCCTGCGGCACGATGCGCTGCTGCTGGGCCATGACGATGTAGTCCGCCCCCACCGACTTGTCCAGCTCGCTCGTCGCCGAGGCGACCAACGAGGAGCCGACCACGGACAGGCAGGCCACCAGCGCGAGGCCGATCATCAGGGCAGCGCCCGTGGCGCCGGTACGGCGCGGGTTGCGCAGGGCGTTGCGCTCGGCCATGCGGCCCACGGGTCCGAAGGCCCGCAGCAGCACCGCGCTGATCACCCGGACCACGCCGCCCGCGAGCAGCGGGCCGATGACCACGAAGCCGATCAGGGTGAGCACCACGCCGCCGCCGAGCATGAGCGCACCGTCGCTCGCCTTGTCGGCGGTCGCGGCCGCGTACAGGGCGTAGGCGCCCGCGCCGGTCAGGACCAGTCCGGTCAGACCGCGCACCCGGCCCGCCTTGCCGTCGGCCGGTGTCCCGGCGTCGCGCAGGGCGGCCATCGGGGAGACCTTGCCCGCGCGGCGGGCCGGCAGATAGGCGGCGAGGACCGTGACCACGACGCCCAGCACGAGGCCGGCCACCGGGGTCGTCACCTTCACCGTCAGGTCGTCGGTGGAGAGGTTCATGCCGGCCATCGACATCAGCTTCATCAGGCCGATCGCGATGCCGACACCGGCGCCGACGCCGAGTATCGAGCCCACGAAGCCCAGGAGCAGGGCCTCCACGAGCACGGAGCGGTTCACCTGCCTGCGGGACGAACCGATCGCCCGCATCAGGCCGATCTCCCTCGTCCGCTGGGCGACCAGCATCGAGAAGGTGTTGATGATCAGGAAGATGCCGACCAGGAACGCGATTCCGGCGAAGCCGAGCATGGCGTACTTGATGATGTCCATGAACTGGCCGACGTCCTTGCGGTTCTCGTCGGCGTTCTCCTTGGCCGTCTGGATCTTGTACGCGCCGGTCGTTCCGGACGTGCCGTTCAGGGCCTCGGCGACGTTCCGCTTGAGCTGCTCGTCGCTGACGCCGTCCGCGGCGGTGACGGAGATCTGCGTGAAGCGGCCGGTGGCGCCGAGGAGGGTGCGCTGGGCGGTCTCGGTGTCGAAGTAGACGACGGCCGCGCCCGGGTTGGTCACCTTCCAGGAGGCGATGCCGACGATCCGCGCGCGGATGTCGCCGGTGGCGGCGATGGTGCGCAGTTCGTCGCCGAGCTTCAGGTCGTGCTTGTCGGCGGTGTCCGCGTCGACCATGACCTCGGTGGGCCCGCGCGGGGCGTGGCCGGAGGTGATCTCCATGGACCTCAGGTCGTTGGCGGTCCAGTTGCCGGCGAACGTGGGCGCGCCCGTGCTGGACCCCATGTTCTTGTTCTCGGAGTTGACGACGGTCACGCTCGTCGAGGCGACCGCGCCCTCCGCCTTCTTGACGCCGTCGGCGGCCGCGACCCGCTCGACGGTCGAGGCGGGAAGGGAGTTGGGCCGGCCCGTGCCGTTGCCGTCGTCCTCGTCCTCGGCGTCCTTGGAGCTGACGGTGACATCCGACGAGGTGACGGCGAAGAGCTTGTCGAAGGTGGTGTTCATCGTGTCGGTGAACACGAGCGTCCCGCACACGAAGGCGACGGACAGCAGCACCGCCACGGCCGACAGGGCCATGCGCCCCTTGTGCGCGAAGAAGTTGCGCAGGGAGGTCTTCACGACGGTCATGACGTACGTCCCCGGGCGTCGAAGTCCTTCATGCGGTCCAGGACGGCGTCGGCGGTCGGCTTGTACATCTCGTCGACGATGCGGCCGTCGGCGAGGTACAGCACGCGGTCGGCGTGCGAGGCGGCGACGGGGTCGTGCGTGACCATCACGATGGTCTGCCCGAGCTCGTCGACGGACCGCCGCAGGAAGCCGAGGACCTCGGCCCCCGCGCGCGAGTCGAGGTTTCCGGTGGGCTCGTCACCGAAGATGATCTCCGGCCGCGCGGCCAGGGCCCGGGCCACGGCGACGCGCTGCTGCTGGCCGCCGGAGAGCTGGGTGGGGCGGTGCTTGAGCCGGTCGGAGAGTCCCACCGTGTCGACCACGCGCCCGAGCCACTGCCGGTCCGGCTTACGGCCCGCGATGTCCATGGGCAGCGTGATGTTCTCGAGGGCATTCAGCGTCGGCAGCAGGTTGAACGCCTGGAAGATGAAGCCGATCCGGTCCCGGCGCAGCTGGGTGAGCTTCTTGTCCTTCAGCCCGGTGATCTCGGTCTCGTCGAGGTAGATCTTGCCGCCGGTGACGGTGTCGAGCCCGGCGAGGCAGTGCATGAGGGTGGACTTGCCGGACCCCGAGGGCCCCATGATCGCGGTGAACTGTCCCCGCGCGATGTCCACGTCCACATGGTCGAGGGCGACGACACGGGTCTCCCCCGACCCGTACGCCTTGACGACCTGCCGCGCCCGCGCGGCAACGGCCGTACGCCCTCCAGTGCCCCCGTGCCTGGGAATGGTCACAGCCGATGTCACGGTATGTCTCCTATGTCGGTCAGCGGATGGACGTACGAGGCCGTCTGCCGGTACGTCCTGCGGTCGTTCGTGCGAAGTGGTGCGTCGTGCCACGTCGTCGTACGTCGTTGAGTCTGGCGTCGGCGAGGGGTCCGGCGCGCTGGTGCCGAGCCCCGTCTTGTACGGGGGAAAACCCCACCCCCGCCGGTTCGGTCAACCGCCCCCCAGCGGCGTGAAGCCAGGTTAAGGACGACCCCCCTGGCGTCTCGTCCTCCGCCGGTACCAACCCTCCCCGAGACCTGATACGGAGGTCCCCCTAGGGGCTGTCCACCCTTCGGTGGAGGCCGCCTAGGGGTCGTCTCCCCCCTCGGATGCATCCAGGCTCCGCCCTCCCGCAACGTGAGGGTCAAGTGGGAAGCTGTTCCGCGGCAGATAGTTGCAGGGGACAGCAAAACGAGGGGAACCCGGTGGGCAGTACGACACCCGCGATACGCGACACCGCACAGCACACCGGTACCGACAACCGCGCGGCCGTGGTCGCGGCCCTGATGCTCGCGATGGCGCTGGCGGCTCTCGACGCCACCATCGTCTCCACGGCCGTACCGCAGATCGTCGGCGACCTGGGCGGCTTCTCGGTCTTCTCCTGGCTGTTCTCCGGATATCTGCTGGCCGTGACCGTGACCCTCCCGGTGTACGGCAAGCTCTCCGACACCTTCGGCCGCAAGCCGGTGCTGATCGCGGGCGCCGCGCTGTTCCTGCTGGGGTCGCTGCTGTGCGCGGTGGCCTGGAACATGGGGGCGCTGATCGCGTTCCGGATCGTGCAGGGGCTGGGCGGCGGGGCCCTCCAGGGCACCGTGCAGACGCTGGCCGCCGATCTGTACCCGCTCAAGGAGCGCCCGAAGATCCAGTCCAAGCTGTCCACGGTGTGGGCGGTGTCGGCGGTGGCCGGCCCCGGCCTGGGTGGGGTCCTGGCGGCGTACGCGAACTGGCGCTGGATCTTCCTGATCAACCTGCCGATCGGGGCGGTGGCGTTGTGGCTGATCGTCCGCCACCTGCACGAGCCGCAGCGGGACACGGCCGGCAAGGATGCGGATACGACGGGCACGCGCGCGCGTGTGGACTGGGCGGGCGCGCTGGCGGTGTTCGCGTGCGGGGGCGCGCTGCTGACGGCGCTGGTGCAGGGCGGGGTCGCGTGGCCATGGCTGTCGGGACCGTCGCTCGCCCTCTTCGGTACGGGACTCGCACTCGCGGCGCTCGTGGTGGTGGTGGAGCGCCGGGCGGCCGACCCGATCATCCCGGGCTGGGTGTGGCGCCGCCGGACGATCGCGGCGGTGAATCTCGCGCTGGGCGCGCTGGGGCTGCTGATGGTGGCGCCCACGGTGTTCCTGCCGACGTACGCCCAGTCGGTGCTCGGGCTGGCCCCGGTGGCGGCCGGATTCGTGCTGTCCGTCTGGACGTTGAGCTGGCCGGTGTCGGCGGCGTTCAGTCAGCACGTGTACCGAAGGATCGGGTTCCGGAACACCGCGATGCTGGGGGTCGGGTCGGCGTCGCTGATCCTGCTGGCGTTCCTGTTCCTGCCCTACCCCGGGCAGGCGTGGCAGCCGACGCTGCTGATGCTGTTGCTGGGGGCGGCGCTGGGATTGTTCCAACTGCCGCTGATCGTGGGCGTGCAGTCGACGGTGGGGTGGTCGGAGCGGGGGACGACCACGGCGTCGGTGCTGTTCTGCCGCCAGACCGGGCAGACGGTGGGCGCGGCGCTCTTCGGCGCGGTCGCGAACGGCGTGCTGGCGTCGCGACTCGGCGGGGCGGGCGACCTGGACTCGGTCACCCGGGCCCTGGACTCCGGCGGCAGGGCCCCGGAGGCCACCCGGCGGGCCATCGCCGACGCGGTGCACGCCGTGTATCTGGGGGCGTCCTGCGCGGCGGCGCTGGCCTTCCTGGTGCTGTTGCTGCTGGCGCCGAGACGGTTCCCGGTGCTCAGCGAGGATGTCGTCAGGGAAGACGAACGCTGACCTCGGGATTGTCCGGCGACGGTCCGTCGAACAAGGGCTGTGGGACGCCCTTCAGGTGCAGGTCGAAGAATGCGGCGACGTACGCGCGCGTGAGGGCCTGCGAGCGCAGATAGGGCATCGGTGCGGTGTCGGGGATGCCCACCAGGTCCGCGAGGAGCGGTACGTCGGTGAAGGAGCCGTGGTCGGCCCCGGTGACCGAGAGCCAGCGCTTCCAGCCGTCCAGGTCGGACCAGGTCTGGTCCCACGTCGTGTCGAGCGGTGGCCTGTCCTTGGCCCCGAACATCAGGAAGGGGCGGCCGTCGAGACCGGTGGCGGGCACCGGGGCGAAGAAGGTGCCGTCCATGTTCACACCGGCCCGCACGCGCGCGTCGGCGGCCATCGTCGCGGCGGCGGCGTTGCCGCCGATGGAATGCCCCGCCATGCCGATCCGCTTGGCGTCGATCACGCGCGCGTACCGCCACGCCGGATGGCGACCGGTAAGCCGGTCGAGCACGAAGGAGACATCCTGGGCCCGGCTCTCGGCGACGGCCGAGCCGTTGTCCGAGGGAGGCACGTCGCAGATGGCGCACGGCAGCGTCTGCCCGTCGGGCAGCGTCGTACCGGAGTTCTCGTACGGGTGGTCGACCAGTGCGACGACGTACCCACGACTGGCCAGGTCCTCGGCGAGACCGGTGAGCGTGGCGCGCGGCAACGTGAACCCGGGCGAGAGCACGACGAGCGGGAACCTGCCGGGCGCGGGGCGCGCGTCGGTGTGCGCCCAGGTACGGACGCCGCTGATCGTCTCCGGCGGGACGGCGACGTTCCTCAGCTCCAGCAGGTGCCGGGCCTCTTCGAGGGTCATGTAGGCAGCGGTCGGTCCGCCCGTGCCGGGGCGTGCGGGGTAGTACAGGGACACCATCAGCTGACGGGCGCCGGCGGAGGGCACCCAGGGGTCCGGCCGGTCCTGGTCGACGAGGTGGAGGGTGGTGCGGCCCACGGCGTGCGTCCCGGTGGGTCGGGGCAGTCGGGCCGATACGGCGGCGGAGGAGGCGGACGATTCGGAGGCGACGGAAGCGGCTGCGGCGGAGGGGGACTCCGCGCCGACGGCCGGGAGGGTCAGGGCCGGTCCGAGCGCGAGCACCGCCGCGGACGCCGCGACCACTAAGAGGCGTGATCTGTTCATGCCGGGAACGCTAGGCGGCACGCCGCTGACCTGGCGTCATCCTGCGGTCGCCTTCCCGGAAACCCCCGTGCGACCTCGGAAGTACGGGCATACCCTGACCGCCATGCCGACCCTGGAGCGCCTACGCGCCGACCACGCGGACGCCCTGCTGGCCTTCGAGCGGGAGAACCGCGCGTACTTCGCCCGCTCGATCCCGGACCGCGGGGACGCCTACTTCACGCCTGCCGGGTTCGCCGCCAGGCACGCGGCGCTGCTGGCTGAACAGGACGCCGGGATCTGCCACTTCCACGTCGTGCTGGACGTCGAGGGGGAGCTCATAGGCCGGGTGAACCTCATCGATGTCGCCGACGCGTCCGCCGAGCTGGGATACCGGATCGGCGAACAGGCGGCGGGCAAGGGCGTCGCCACGGCCGCGGTCGCGCAGGTGTGCCGGCTGGCCGGGACGGCGTACGGGCTGACATCCCTGGTCGCGGTCACCACCCTGGACAACCTGGCATCCCGGGCCGTTCTGGAGCGGAACGCCTTCACCGCCGTGGAGGACATCACCATCGATGGCCGGCCCGGGGTCCGTTATGGGCGCTCGCGTCTCGGGCACTGACAGGGCGACAGCGCAAACCCCGCCGGCTAGGGCTCCTCTCCCGCCTCGAAGACATTGCGCCACTCGTCGCGCATCTCGTGAAACAGGCGGGGGTCACGGGAGCGAAGCCGGGTGTCCCGAGCCACTTCGACGATGGTCCTGGCGATCTGCTGCACCACGCGCCGGTACTCGCGGAACGAGCCTTCCCACAGTCTGCTCAGGCCCACGTCGGCGTAAGCACTCTCCTCGACGAACCAGGTCCTCGGCGAGATGTTCCGGGCCACGGGTGGCAGTCGCACGGAGGTGGTCGGCTCCCAGAGCACGGGGACGATCGCCGGGCGTTCTCCCCTGAGCTGCCGCCCTCGGCTGAAGGCATCCCACTCCCTGCCGCACACTTCGCTTCTGAAGTAGCCGGCGGAGTAGAGGGGGACGAAGACGTGGGCATGAGCCAGCGCACGGGACATCGACTCCTGCCAGCCCAGGTCTTCCGGTACGTCGAAGGCGTGGCCCAACACCCGTGACTGCGTCAGGTCCGAGAGCTGCGCCGACAGATCGTCGAGGAAGTGGTCGACCGGCCCCCGACTCTCCTCGGGTGAACGGGCGTAGCTCAGATAGAACAGCAGCTCTGGCGGCTTACGGCGCGGCATCGGGAGTCTGTTGATGAGTTCCGGGGTGACGTCGGCCCTCGCCGTGCCCTCAGCCGTGGGCACCACCATCGAGCGCAGCCTGCCGTCTGCGTCGATCAGTACCGCGCCGTGAGGAAGCGGGTGTGTCCTGGAGGAGGCGGCGCGCAGGGCCATCGTGTACTGCTCAAGCCACACCGCGACGACGGCTTTGCTGTCGGGGCGCGAGGGCGGCACCGCTGTGAGGACATCTTCTTCGGTTTCCAGGAGGATCAGTCCGGGTGCCATCCCTCGCATATGCGACCGGATCACACGAAAGTCCTCACCGCCCCGATCGTGGACACGAAGACCCACAGTGTCCAGTACGCGTCCGGCCGTCAGTACGGTGTCCGGTGTCACGGCGATCCCCGTGCCGAAGAACCTACCGTTCTTGGTGATCCGCACCAGCGAGCGCAGGAAGCCGTCTCCCACCCGGCCCACCAGCAGATCCTGGAGATGGTGGACGACTGGCTGACGGGTCGCCGCCAGCCTCTCCACCAGCTGCGTCAAGCGCAGTGGATTCGTTCCCGCGACGGCGACCAGATCGTCCAACTCGCCATCTTCGTGCCAGAGCTCCCCGCGATGTCCGTCGAGCGCCTTCCGCAGATACGTCAATGCCTGCTCGGTGGTGAAGTCCTCCAGCCTCACCGTCGTACCCGTCGCGCCCGGCCAATGCGCGCCTTCGGACACGGTCACCAGCACACCGCCGTAGCCGTAGGGCGGCAGGCACAGCGTCGTCGCCCCTGGCGGATCGCCCGGCCGGGGGGCGAACGTCTCCGAGGTCACGCCGTCATAGACCAGCAGCCAGCGCCGGTCGCGGCCCAGGCTGACGCGGAGGTCGTGCAGTAGTTCGGTGGGGAAGAAACCGTCCGTGGCCCGATGAACGCCTCGCTCACGGGCGAGGGTCGTGAGATCTTCCAGCAGGACCTCACGATTGTGGGCACGGATCCACCGGACCTTTTCGAAGCGACCGGCCGCGTAGAGCGCGCAGATGGCGGCGAGCGAGGACTTGCCGACCCCTTGGTCTCCTTGGATCACGCACGTTTCTGCGCCCCGAACCGAATGCTCCGGGTCCCGCAGCTCCACGACCCTGTGGATCGCTCTCACGACGTCGCCGTCCTCAGGCCGCGATACGTAATGCGGCGGCGGCCAAGGGACCTGAAGCGGCGCCAGATCAGGTGTCGGAGACGCATCGACCGCTTCCGCGGCACCGGCCGGCTTCGATTCGCCGTCGGCTACCGACCCGCCCCCGCCCGACTCCCGTCTCCACCGCCGCCACGAGAACAGCCAGGGCCTCCGGCTCCGCTCCCGCTCCCCCGGCCCCGCGTCCGCCGCCCCCGCGCCCCACCCCAGCCGCGCCGCCACCTCCCCGTGGTCCCCGCCGATCCCGCCGATGACCGCCAGCTCCACCTCCGCGAACGCCCTGCTGTCCTCCGGCAGTTCGCGTCCCTCCAGTGCGCCGTCGCTCTCCCCGAACGCCCCGAAGTCGGTGACCCCGCCCAGGGTCGTCGCCACCCGCTTGCTCACCTGCCCCCACACGCGCAGCGACTCCGTGCGGGTCAGCCGGTCCAGCAGCGCCTCGCGGACACCGGGCCGGAAGTCGTACAGGACACGGTCGGGGTCCTCACCGGGCTCGGCCGGAGTCCGCCGTACGAGGAGGCCGGAGAGGAAGATCTCGGCGAGGTGCATGGGCGTCGAGGCCGGGAGCATGGTGCGCTGCACCAGGCGCATCACCGGCAGGCTGAGCGGCGCGGCGGACAGCAGGCGCAGCAGCCGGAAGGCCTCCGGTGTGTATCCCTCCTCGAAGCGTTCGACCCAGGCGGCCGGGGTGCTCGGCTCGTCGGACGCGAGGGACGGGACGGGGCGGTCGACGACCGTCAGCGGGGCGGCCAGCAGCGGCACCCAGTCCGTCGTACGGCCGGACACGAGCCGGGCCCACGGGTCGAGCCAGTCACCGGCCACCTCCAGCACCGGCAGCCAGCGGATGCGTGCCCGGTCGGCGTCGCCCGCGCGGCCTCGGGCGACACCCGGCAGCGGACCCGACGAGCGGACCTCGATCGTGGCGCGGGTCGCCTCCGTGCCCCGGGCCCGTACCGGCACCGTGCGCAGGGCCGTTCGGTGCCACAGCCGGCTGGGCAGGACCTGGAGCGCGGTGACGGGGCGGCGCCGGGACCAGTCGGCCAGGGTGTCGCACAGTTCGCTGCCGTACCAGGCCGGGCCGACGCCGTCCGTCAGGACGAGCACCGCTCGTCGCCCGGTGGGATCCGCGAGCGTCTGCCGCCAGCGGCGCGTGGGCGACGTGGCCTGCGCGGCCCGCCGGAAGGGGGCCAGGGTCGGCTCGGGGCCGTCGGTCTGCAGCGCCCACGCGCGGACGTCGGCGAACGCGCCGTGCCGGGCGAGCAGGGTGCGCAGTTCGTCGCCGAGGCGGCGCCACACCGTCATGGTCGTCCCTGTGTCGATCAACAGGTCGGCGGAGAACCGGCGTTCGTCGGCGGGGCGCAGTACGGGCAGGAGCAGGCCGGTGTCACCGGAGGCCGCGGCGGTGGCCGCCACGTCGAGGGTGCGTGCGTGAGCCGACGGGACCGTCTGGCGCAGGGGGCGCAGTGCCCGCTTGAGGGCGAGGGTGGCGGGGAGGGCCCGGGGCTGGGCGACGCGGATGGCGTGCGCGCCGCGGGGGCGGGCGGGGGCGGTGCCGTCGGGTGCGGCGGGGAGGTGGAGGCGAGCGGACGGGGGGTCGGGGTCGCCGGTGCCGTCGGGGGCGGAGTCGTCGTCCGGCCGTGCGGACGGGGGGTCCGCCGGCGTCAGGGGCGCCGTCGGGTCCGTGCCGTCGCCGAGGAGCGACCAGTCCACCGGTTCCAGCCCGCTGAGCCGGGCGATCCACAGCGCGTCGAGCGCGTCCGCCGCGTCCGGCGCGCCCGCGGAGCCCAGGAGACGGGCGAGCTCCTCGCGCAGGACGTCGTCACCACCGAACCCCTCAGCCCCCGTCACGCCCGGCTCAGTCCCCGTCCAGCGGTCGCAGCAGGTCCTCGCCGAGCAGGGCCCGCCCCGTGTCGTCGTCCCACAGGCCGCGCTCGGCCATGAGGAGCGCGTTCAGCAGCTGGTCGTTGGCCAGCACGCCCGACTCCCGCTGCTTGGCGAGGAACTGGCCGATGAGTTCGGCCCGCATCCGGGCGGTTCCGCTTCCGTTCGCCCCTGGTGCGCCGAGGTGGGCCGCGACCATGCCGGTCAGCCGTTCGCGGTCCGGCGCCGCGGTCTCCAGCCGGATGCAGCGGCGCAGGAACGCCATCGGGAACTCGCGTTCCTCATTGCTGGTCAGCACCACGAACGGGAACTGTGCGCAGGCCAGTTCACCGCCCTTGACCGTCACCTCCGTGCGGTCGGCGGTCCGTACCGTCTGTTCCCGCTTCCCGAGCCGGGCCAGCTCGGGGATGACGTACTCGCCCTCCTCGAAGACGTTCAGCAGGTCGTTCGGGAAGTCCATGTCGCTCTTGTCGATCTCGTCGATCAGCAGCACCCGGGGACGCTTCCACGGCAGCAGTGCCGTCCCGAGCGGGCCGAGCCACAGGTACTTGCCGATGTCCGGCGGCTCGGGCGCCTCGTCACCGCGTCGCGCGAGGGGGCCGGGATTGCGCAGCCCGGCGTCGTAGAGGCGGCCAACCGCGTCGTACTCGTACAGTCCGTCCTTGAGCGTGGTGCGGCTGGTGATGGGCCAGCGCAGCACGGGCCCGAGGTTCAGCTCGTGCGCGACGGCGTACGCGAGCGTGGACTTGCCGGTGCCGGGCTTGCCCGTGAGCAGCAGCGGGCGGCGCAGGTGCAGGGCGAGGTTCACGAGGTGTTTCTCCCGCTCGCCCGCCTGATACGCGGCGCCCTGCCCGGCCCGGCCGAGGTGACGCTGGACGGCGTCGTCGTCGGGCGCGTCCGGGGTGTCTAGCAGCCGTGCGGGCTGTGCGCCGCCGTGCCGGAAGGCCCGCCAGGGGGGTGCCGCGGGCAGGCGCTCGATGCCGTCGTGCGGGGTGCCGGTCCCCTCGTAGACCCACCAGTGCGGCTTGCTCGTCATGCTGCTCCTCCGTCGGCCCCGCGGGTGCCGGTCATCTGCTGGTCCTGGCCGCTGAAGACGCACGTCGGGTCGTCCCACAGCAGGGTGATCTGGTCGTGCACGCCGTGCGCGCGACGCCGTCCTCCGCGCTTGCGCACGTGGTGGACGCTGTGCGGCAGCTCGGCCAGGAGGGCGGGCGGCTGCCCGTTGCGCAACGCCTCCAGCAGCCCTTCCGGGTCGGCCGCGTCGCGCCGCCAGACCATCACGGGGACGCCGTCCAGCAGCAGGGCGTCGCGTACGGCGTCCCGGATGAGGGCGTCGTCGTGGTCGTACGGTGCGGCCAGGCCCAGGCAGGACAGGTCGCGGTGCTTCTCCAGCCAGTCGGCGACATCGGCGGGGTCGGTCAGCCGCAGGGACGGGTACTTGCCGGCCGGCCAACTGCAGGGCGGGGCAGCCGGGTTCTCGGCGTAGGTCGTCCCCCCGGGCGTGCCCGGGCCCATCCAGGCGATGCGGTCCAGCGCATCGCCCGGCGAGCAGTCTCGGTCCAGGGCGTTCCAGCGGTGCAGCCACTCGTCATGCACCGAGCTGTCCTTGTAACGGGTCAGGGACCGTACGACGACCTGGCAGGTGTGGCTGATCGGCACGTCGGCCACGCCGCCGGGCCAGGTCTCGGCGGGATGGCCGAGCAGGGAGTGCGGCAGCAGGAACTCGACCCGCTTGCTCACACCCCGGGCCATCTGCGTCGGTTCCTGCCAGCCGGCCAGGAAGGCACGGCCGCGTGCTGCCAGTTCCTCGCCGGTGAACAGGTCGGGCAGGGACTGCGAGCCGCGGTGGACGGGGCGGTTGTCGCCGAGGCGCTCGTAGTAGTGGCCGCGCAGGGAGTAGTGGCGGTGCGCGGGCGGGAGGTCGGTCGGGGGGCCCTCCTCCTCGACCCGTATCTGGATGATGATCTGGCGTTCGCCGTCGGCCGGTGCCGTCTCGGGACCGGACGCCCGCAGTCCTTCCGGGTCGGGGCCGAGGACGGAGGCGAGCAGGCGGGCGAGGCCCGGCTTCATGGGCTCTTCGGTCAGCAGCCGCAGGAAGCGCAGGAGTTCTCTGCGCGGCGCGGCGGGGTCGGCGGCGGGCACGCGTGCGTCGTAGAGCTGGAGCAGCACCTGCGGCAGAGAGGTGCCGTTCAGCGGCCGAGGGGTGCTGTGGCGTTGGGCGACGTACCGGCTGCGTGCCGCCTCGAAGTCGCCCGGCTGGTTGCGCGCTTCGGTGATGATGTCCAGCATGAGATCGGCCGGCAGCGGGCCGTTCGACGCGGTCAGTACCGTGATCATGAGCCGGAACCACGCGGCGGCGATGTCGTCCGGCTCCATCTCGTGCACCACCTCCCCCAACGCGCCCAGCGCCCCGGGACGCTCCCGGGCCGCGCGCACAACAGCCCGGAGATGCGTCCGGGTGTCCGAGGACTCGGGCACCTCGAAAGGGCGGCCGAGATCGAGGAAGTCACCCATCAGACGCAGGAGTTCATGCCGGTTCTCACGCTGGTGGAGCCGTTCGACGTCCAGCAGGAACTCCAGCAGCTGCCGGTCCGTTCTCCACAGGGCGGCCCGGTGGGCCATGCGGCCGCCGAACCGCGCGGGCCGTGCGAACACTCAGGCCTCCCCGAGCGCGATCCCCGACGCCGTCAGCACGTCCCGCACCCGTCCGGTGCCCAGGTCGTCCGGCTCGATCTCGTCGAGGGCGAGGCCCAGGGCCTTCAGGGCCGCGTCGGCCGTCAGGGTCGTCCGTGCGGTACGGCGGACGAGCGCGCGCAGATGCGTCCGGGCGTCCGAGGACTCGGGCACATCGAAGGGCCGGCCCAGGCCAAGGAACTCGCCCATCACGTCGAGGAGTTCGTGCCGGGAGCCGAGCCGGTGCAGTGCCGGGCAGCCCATCAGGGCGTCGACCAGGGCCCGGTGCTCGGGAAACGCGAAGGCGGCGGGCGGGGGCTGCAGCGCCGGCACCCGTGCCGGTGCCGGTGCCGCGACCGGGGCGGTCGGCGCCGACGACCGGGCGGCCCCCGCCTGTTCACGCGACGGCAGCTCGGGCACGTCCCCCAGCTCCGGAACCGTCTCGTACGGCTGACCGGTCAGCAGCCGAAGCAGCGGCTCCGCACCGGCGTCGCTGAACTCCCCGACGGTGTAGTGCGTGTGGGTGCTCCCGCCCAGCCACAGGGGCAGATCGGTGCGGGAACCACCGGGCAGGACGACGGGCACGATCCGGTCCAGGGCGGCGGCGGGATCCTCGTACACGAGAGTGCGCAGCAGCCGCGCCTCCCACTGCACGCCGGCGCCCTCACCGGGCCGGGCGTCGCCCTCCGCGCGCCGCTTGTACTCGGGTGAGGCGACGACGATCACATGCCGGCTGTCCCGGATGCCGCGCAGCATCCACAGCGCCCAGTCCTGACGCCGCTCCCCGGCAGGCAGGTCCAGATCGGCCTCGATCCCGCGGTCGCGCAGGAACCGGTAGAACTCCCGGACGTGCTCGACGTGCTTGTCGTCGTCGTGGGCGTACGAGATGAACACCTGTCCCGGCATCGGCACCTGACTCATGTGGCCTCCCCCTCGCCTCACACGCACCACCACGAGTGGATCCATGATGTCTCAACGACGGCTGCGGGACGGCCGGTTCGTCCCGGCAGTTCAAAAGTCCGAGTTAACGGGGGTAACACCCCAGGTCAGACGTGGTTCGGCGTAGTAAGCGCATACCGACCGCTCAGTTTGATGAAAACCCCGCGCGCTCCCGATACCGCGAAGTAACCTGCCTGACTCCGTACGCCCGCCCCCCACCTCCCTGCGGTCCGCCGCACCGGACCCGAGCCACGCAAGGAGCACCGGGATGTCCTCCCCGCACGAGTCGCATCCGTATCCGTCGTACGCCACCTACCCCTGGCAACCCCCCATCCCGCCGGAACCCCCCTCACCCCCACGCCACCGCACCCCGGACCACCCGCCCCTCGGGCACCACAGCGACCTGCGGATCCTGCGTACCGCCTACCGCTGGCAGCGGCGGGTGGCGACGCTCACCGCGCTCGGGTACTTCACCCTCTTTCTGATCCTGTCCGCCTTCGCGCCCGGGTTCATGACGAGCACGGTCACCGACGGACTGCCCGCCGGCCTGCTGCTCGCGCTGCTGCAACTGCCCGTCACCTGGCTGGCCATAGCGCTGTACGAGCACACCGCGCGCCGTTACGTCGACCCGCTCGCGGACCGTATCCGCAAGGAGGCCGAGGTCGACGCCAAGCGTGAGGCGGGGAAGCGGGGGACGCGGCGATGACGGACTTCACTGGAAACGCGCAGGCGATGTCACTGGTCGCGTTCTGCGCGGTGGCCACCATCACGCTGCTGCTGTGCGTGATGACGGGCCCGGACCGGGACGACCTCGACGAGTTCTACACGGGCTACAGCTCCCTGTCCCCCATGCGCAACGGCCTGGCGATCGCGGGCGACTACATCAGCGCGGCGACCGTCCTGGGCACGACCGGCGTGGTCGCGCTGTGCGGCTACGACGGCATCGTGCTGGCCCTGAGCACGGCCCTGTCGCTGATGCTGCTGATGTTCCTGCTGGCCGAACCCCTGCGCAACGCGGGCCGGTTCACGATGGGCGACGCGCTGACACGCCGTATGCCGGGACGGGGCGTACGGGTCGCGGCGTGCGCGGTGACGCTGGCCGCGCTGCTGCCGCTGATGCTGGTACAGCTGGCCGGGACCGGGCAGTTGCTCGCCTTCATCCTGGGATTCTCGGGGGACTCCCTGAAGACCGGGTGCATCGTCGGGCTGGGTGTGCTGATGATCAGTTATGCCGCCATCGGCGGGATGAAGGGCACGGCACTCATCCAGATCCTGAAGATGGTCATGCTGCTCGGTTCGGGGGCCGTGGTCGCCGTCCTGGTGCTGCGGCGGTTCGACTGGGACCCGGGCGCGCTGTTCGACGCGGCGGCCGAGCGCAGCGGGGTCGGCCCGGCGTTCCTGGAGTCGGGGCTGCAGTTCGCGGGCGGGTCGTATCCCCGCCTCGACATGATCAGCTCCCAGCTCGCGGTCGTCCTCGGCGGTGCGGTTCTGCCGCACATCACCATGCGCACGTACACGGCGAGCGGTGCGCGTCAGGTGCGGCGGTCGATGTCCTGGGCGGTGTCGAGCGTGGCCGTGTTCGTGCTGATGATCACGGTGGTCGGCTTCGGCGCGACGGCGCTGATCGGACGCGAGGTGATCGCCGCGGCGGACCCGCAGGGCAACACGGCGTATCTGCTGGGCTCCAGGGCCGTCTTCGGCGCCGAGGTCTCGACCGCGGAGTCGTTCCTGTTCACGGCGGTCACCACGGCCATCTTCCTCACCGTGCTCGCCTCGGTCGCGGGCATGATCCTCGCCTGCGCGAACTCCCTCGCCCACGATCTGTTCGCCGCCCGGGTACGGGAGATGTCCGCGCGCCACGAGATGACGCTGGCGCGGCTGTCGGCGCTCGGGATCGGCGTCCTGGCGATCGTGCTGGCGACGATGGTCCAGCACCGCAGCCTGCAGCCGCTGGTGACGCTGTCCTTCAGCCTGGGCGCCTCCGCCATCGCCCCCGCCCTCGTCTACAGCCTCTTCTGGCGCCGGTACACCCGGGCCGGTCTGCTGTGGACGCTGATCGGCGGCTCGATGGTGGTGGTGATTCTGATGCCGGGGACCAACCTGGTGTCCGGATCGCCGATCTCGGCCTTCCCCGACGCCGACTTCAACTGGTTCCCGTTCACGACGCCGGGGCTGGTGTCGATTCCGGCCGGGTTCCTCTTCGGGTGGCTGGGGACGGTCGTGTCGGGGCGGGCGAAGGTCGAGGAGCAGCGGCGGCAGTACGAGGCGGTGGAGGGGTGGATCCTGGCGGGGGCGGTGCGGAAGGGGAGTTGAGCGGCGCGACGGAGGGCAGCGGTCAGCGGTCAGCGGTCAGCGGTCAGCGGCGGGCGGGTCCCCCGGGGCGGCTCACTCCAGGGCCGCCTGCCGTGTCAGCGTCGCCAGGCTGTTGCGCATCTGATCCATGTTCTTGCGGACCTCGTCCCACATCTTCCCGTGCTCGTGCAGGACCCGCTCCGTCTCCCGGGCGATCTCCTCCGCCTGCCGCTGGGCCTGGGCGACCAGCTCCTCCGCATGTGCGCGGGCCTCCTCCTGCAACCGCTCCGCCGCCGCCTCCGCCTCCGTGAGCACCTGCTGCGCCTCCGTCACCGAGGCCTCGGCCCGCACCGCCCGCTCCGCCTCCGACGCCTCCAGCGCGGCCAGCCGCTCCTCGACCTCCCGCTCGGCCTCCGCCCACCGCTCCGCCTGCTCCTTGTCCTGCTCGGCGAGCAACCCGGTCGTGCGCCGCCGCACCTCGCGCAACGGGCCGAGCACCTCCCCGCGCCCGTCCTTCAAGGCACGCTTGGCGGCAAGACGGATCTCGCCCGCCTCCGCGCGTGCCGCGAGCAGCCGCTGACGGGCGCATTCGTCGGCCTCGGCGCCCAGGGCGTCGGCGTACGCCCGGGCCGCGTCCCGCATCTCCTCCGCGTACGCCTGCGCCTCCTCCACCAGCCGCTGCGCCTCCTGGCGCGCCCGCTCCCGCACCGCCGCGGCCTCCTCCTGCACCAGCTCGAAGATTCGCCGCGCACCCTCCCCGAGCGTCTCGTACGTCTGCGGGGCCAGCTGCGCCACCGTCTCCCGCAGCTCCTCCGCCTCCTCCTCCATCTCCCTGGCGAGCACGGTGAGGCGGGCGGCCCGTTCCCAGGCGGCGTCACGGTCCTGGAAGAGGGCGGCGACATAGGCGTCGACCTGGTCGGGACGGTAGCCGCGCCCCCGTACGACCGGGAAGTCGTAGAGCGAGACCGGTGCGCTGCTCATCCTGAACCCCTCTCCGCTCCGAACGGATGCGAAATGATGATTTAGCGCACATCTTGATGTATCGGACGGAAGCGTTCATAACGCGACACTCCGCGCACGGGACACGGGCGGACGCACGAAGACCCCCACGAAAAGCGCGAACGGGCGCATACGAAAGGGCCGGCTCCGGTCGCACAACCGAGAGCCGGCCCTTTCACACCCGCACGCCGCCGTCAGCGGCAGCCGGGTGACGCCTACGAGGGGCTGGGCGGCGTCACAGCAACCCGTCCCACATCTGCTCCAGCAGCACCGACCACCAGCTCTCCGGCGAGCCGAGCGCCGCCGGGTCGAGGGAGGCCAGCTGGGCCTGGAAGTCGACGGTCCAGCGGCCCGCCTGCTCCTGGTTCAGGCCGAAGCGCAGACGCCACATCCGGCCCAGCAGCGCCAGGCAGCGCTGGAACTCGGGCAGCCCCGTGTTCACGAACTGCGGCGGTACGGGCGCACCGCCCGGGCCCGCCTCCACCGGCACGGCGACGATGTTCGCCGTGCCGTACTGGACACAGAGCGCCTTGCCGAAGTCGCTGCCCATGACGAGGTACGAACCCGCGTCCGACGCCGGCTGCACCCCGCGCTCGGCCGCCAGCTCCGCCAGCGTCGGAACGGGCCGCCCCGGCTGGGCCTGCGCCCAGAAGAACGGGCCCATGTCCATCGGCAGACCGCCGACCACCAGGCTGTGCGCCACGACCGGCGGCACGCCCTGCCGGGACACGGCGGCCTGCTCGAACCGGAAGATCCCCGGCCCGAACGCCCCGGCCAGTTCCTGCGCCACGCCCTCCGGCGGAATCGGCGGCGCCGCCTGCACCTGCGGCAGCGGGGCACGCACCGGTGCCGGCCGGGCGGGCCCGTCGGCCACCTGGTGCAACTCGCCCTGGTGGGCGAGCAGTTGCCGCATGCCCTGCTGCCGGGACGCGTGATCCGTGCCGTACGGCGCAATGCTCGTGATCCGCGCCTGCGGCCACTGCTCCCGGATCATCCGCGCACAGTACGCACCCGGCAGCTCACACGACTCCAACTCCGTGTGCAGCTCCAGCACCTGGTCCGGCGGCACGTTCATACCCCGCAGCTCATGGAAGATCTGCCACTCCGGGTGCGGCGTCCCCGGCGCCGAACGCCGGATCAGCTGCTGCTCGGACCCGTCCTGAGCCCGGTACCGCAGGACGGCCTGGTAGCCGGGGCCGACGGTGGGCTGGCCGGTGGGGTGGTGGGGGTAGCCGTAGGCCGGGGGTTGGGTCGGGCCGCCCGGGTGGCCGGGGGCGGGGGGCTGGGCCGGTCCAGGATGCCCCGGCTGGCCGGGCTGTCCGGTCGGTGGGGGTACGGCACCTGGCGGCATGGGGCGTTGCGGGGCGGCCGGGGGCATGCCGGGGGCGCCGGGCATGCCGGGAGGGGCGGGCGGGGCTGCAGCGCCGGAGGGGCCGGGAGCACCGGGGGCGCCGGGGGTGCCCGGAGCGGCAGGCATACCGGGAGCACCGGGGGTGCCCGGAGCGGCAGGCATACCGGGAGCACCGGGGGTGCCCGGAGCGGCAGGCATACCGGGGGCGCCGGGCGCCTGCGGCGGCGGAGGGACTCCGGGGCCGCCCACCGGGGGCGCGGCCAACACCGTCTCCGCATGGTGAACGGCAGCCTGAGCAGCGCCCGCCGAGCCCTGGGGGCCCGGAGCGCCGGGCGCGCCCGGGGCGCCGGGAGGCTGCGGGGCACCCGGGGGCTGCGGAGCACCCGGAGCGCCCGGAGGCTGCGGAGGACCGCCCATCTGACCCGGGTCGGCCAGCACCGTGGCGGCATGATGCACACCGCCGGGAGGGGTACCGCCTGGTGCACCCGGCGGATGGGGCGCACCGGGCGGATTCGGCGCCCCGGGAGCACCCGGAACACCGGGCGGCTGCGGAGCGCCAGGAGCGTTCGCGCCCCCCGGCCCCTGCGGCCCACCGGGACCAGCAGCACCCTCGGGCCCGTCCGGACCCAGCGCCGACACGAGCTGCGTCGGAACGTACCCACCCGCCGGCGTACCCGGCGCGCCCGGCACCCCCGGAGCGGACGGCGGCGGAGGAGGCGCACCTCCCGCCCGCGCACCCGGCGTCCCCGGGGCACCCGGCGGCGGAGGCGGCGTCGCCCCACCGCGCGCACGTGACGGAGGCGCCGCCTTGCTCGTCGCGGCATCGGCGATGTCCTCGGCGTTCGGCGCAAGCGGCCGTCCCGGCGCCCCGGGAGCACCCGGAGCCTGCGGCACACCCGGACCACCGGCGGGCCCGCCCTGCGGGTAGCCGTAGGACGGCGCGGGCGGCGGCACGGCACCCGGCGCCGGGACGCCCGGCGGCGTACCCGGCCCACCCGCACCCTGCGGATACCCGTACGCCGGCCCACCCGGCGCAGCCGGAGGCGGAGGCGTTGCACCCGCCCCCGGAGCCGGAACACCCGGCGGCGGCGTGCTGCCCTGCGGCACGCCACCCGGCGCACCCGGCTCGATCGCCGTCGGCGGAAGCCGGCTGCCGCCCGACATCAACGCCGTCTTGGCATCCGGCGGCGCGGTGTCGTCACCGCTCAACGGCGGCGCGAACACCGTTTCCGGCAACGGCACGGAACGGTCCTCAAGGGCATCGGCGCTCGTGTCCGTCCCGGTCCAAGGAGTCGCGCCTTCCGGCACACCGGCCACGGCCGCACCCGAGCCCGAACCCGAACCGCCGGTCGCCGCCCCCGCCGGAACGCCACCCTGCGTCTCAGGAAGCGCCCCACCCCCGGAGGCGCCACCGGACGCGGACTCCCCGGAGCCCCCGTCCCGGCGATCCGAGATCCCCAACTTGTCCGCCGCCTCCTGCAACCACTCCGGCGGAGTCAGCAGGAACGACGTCTGGTTCAGATCCACCCGAGCCGGAGCGGCCGGCGCCGGCTCGGCCGCCGCGTCGGCACGGCCGTACTCCTCCTCGTAGCGGCGAATCACCTCACCCACCGGCAGCGAAGGCCACAACGTGGCCTCCCCGCTGTCCCGGGCGATCACCAGCCGCTGCTCGCCGCCGCCCGAACGCGGCCCGTCGGCGCGGTCCTCGGCCCACACCACGAACCCGAGCTCGAACTCCCGCACCCGCACCTCACGATGCTGGTACGACGGCACATCCCCGTTGACCCACTCTTCCGCGCGCTCCTGCGCCTGCGCGAACGTCACCATCGCGAAGCTCACTCCCCAGCAACCGGAACGGACCGTGCGAACCCACCGTCCACCATCAGATTCGCCACCGTCTCCAACTCCGGCGGAGAACCCGCCAGCCGGGACAGGAACGCATCGAAGTCCTCACCGCACGGCAGCAGCAACCGCTCCACCCGCTCCGCCGGCGCCCACGAAGGATCCACATCCCGCGCATCGTCGTACGCGCAGAACCACACCGACCCGATCCGGTCGCCCTTCACCTTCAGCGCCAGCAACCCGCCCTGGACGAACCCAACACCCAAGTACTCCTTGGTCAGATGGTCCCGCAGGCACTTGTTGACGTAGACCAGGTCATTGACCGCCGCCTCGTCCCGCACCGTGAACAACGGCTGGTCCACCAGCAGACCCAACTCCGGGTCCAGCGCCGTCCCCACCGGGGCACACCCGCCCGCCGCCTTCAGAAACGACCGGTACGCACCCGGCAGCCGATACCCGAGGTCCTCCTCGACCCCCAGCACCTGCGACTCCGTCACCGCCACACCCGACTTCGGCAACCGGAAATGCGCCGGCCGCGTGTCCTGCAACGGCCGCGTCCCCCGCTTGTCCTGATCCACCGCCGACGTCGCGATCCCACCGTGATGCCGCAGCAACGCCTTCACCTCGACCGGAACCAACTCCAGCCGCCGCGAACCCACCACGTGATGCCACGTCCAGCCATGCGGCGTGGCCACCGCCGGGATCGTGTCCCACAGATCGTGCCCCGACGCCGCCAGCGCCGCGTTCGCCGACACATAGTCCGTCAGCCGCAACTCGTCGACACCGAAACCCTCCGGCGGCTCCGCGATCTCCACCGCCGCCCGCGCATACGGCGAGAAGTCGGGGTAACCCCGCTCATCGACGCGTACTCCTCTCGGGTGACGCGACGCCCGAACCGGATCCGGGAAATGCACGACCTGCCCGGCGTAGGCCGCGTTCGGCGGCGCGGCTTGCTGCCCGAGCCGACCTGTCGTCATGGCGGTTGCCCCCTGCGGCGTTCTGACACGGCCCGCCATGACCACTCACGGTCACAACGCCCCGCATCGGCTGTCTCATCTGCGTCCACACGTCACCGCATGGAAAGCGGTGCCGACAGCCTATGCGGTACGACGACACCGGTCACCGGCGCCGGTCACGCCCCCTCCGCTTCCGTGACCAGCCGTCACCCCGCCGTGACAGCCCGCCCAAACCCGGGCGTGTCACGCCGCCCCAGCTTCCGCACCGGCCACGGCATTTGGCACTCTGTGACGTTCAAGAGCATGCCCGGGGGATGCTCGGGAGGGGATGATGAACATGAACGCGACGCAGACAGGACCACACGCAGCCACGCCCGGGTCCGGCGACCCCCGCATCGGCTGGAGCGCCACCGAGACCCCCCACGCACCCGCCCTCCGCCACCGCCGCGACGGCATACTCCCCACCGTCGCCGCCGCCCTGTCCGTCCGCGGCGCCACCCTCACCGGCACCGCCGCCCGCGGCGACCAGCCCCCACCCCTTCACCACCTGGTCCAGGACTTCCTCGACACCCTCACCAGCGGACAACGCGACCGCTTCACCGGCCGCTGCGCCGAGACCATCCTCATCTCACGCCACATCGCCGCCGCCGACGCCGCCCGCAGCAAACGCGCCGCCCGCAAACCCATGACCAACGGCGAAGCCCGCAAAGCCCTCAAACAGGCCAAACTCACCGCCCGCCGCATCCGCGAGGACGGCGACCCCCTCCACGGCAGCTTCGCCACCCCCTGCCGCGCCTGCACCGCCCTCAGCGCCCACTTCGGCGTCCGCATCGTCGACCCCACAGCAACGGACGACTGACCGACCCCCCACCCCCGACCCCCCGCACGTCCCACAGGCACCGACGATCGAAGGGCAGATGCACACCGACCGCACCTCCACCCGCTTCCCCGTCCCCGTCGACGCCGCCCTGCGCACCGCCGGCTGGCAACCCGGACGCTGGGACATCAAACAGGCCGAGATCTGGGCCGACGCCCTACGCGACCACGTCTCCCCCGCCGGCCACCGCCACGCCGTCTTCCCCGCCGCGGTCGAAGCCTGGGCCGAATTCGGCGGCCTCCACCTCACCCCCACCGGCCCCGGCCGCCAGGTCGCCCCCGCAACCGTCCACTTCGACCCCCTCCACGGCCTCCACATGGCCCGCACCCTCGGCGACCTCGGCCGCGCCCTCGACACCGAGGTCTGCCCCCTCGGCGCCGAAACCGACACCCACGCCCTCCTCGCCATCGACACCGAAGGCCGCGTCTACACCCTCGACCACACCGGCGACTGGTACCTCGGCCCCGACATCGACCACGCCCTCGCCGGCCTCGTCGCAGGCATAGAACCGGTACGCCTCACAGCAGGCTGACACCCGAAGCAACCGAAGCGACCGAAGCAACCAGGACGGCGACTACGCCGCCGGAATCACCGCCGACACCCGAAAACCCCCCGCATCCGTCGGCCCCGACACAAACACCCCACCCAGCGCCGAGACCCGCTCCTTCATCCCCACCAGACCGTTGCCCCCCGACGGCAACCGCGCCGACGACGCCGACGACACCTCCGGCGGCGGCTCGTTCTCCACCTGCATCGCGATCTCCGACACCCGGTGCGCGAGCCGCACATGCGTCTTCGCCCCCGCCGCATGCTTGTGGACGTTCGTCAACGCCTCCTGCACCACCCGGTACGCCGTCTGCTCCACCTCCGGCGCATACGACCGCGACTCCCCCTCCACCGACAGATCCACCACCATCCCCGCAGCGGCCGACTGCCCGATCAACTCATCCAGCTCCGACAGACACGGCCCCTCACCGGCCCCCTCGTCCCCACCGGCCTGCCCCCGATCAGCCGCGGCAGCGGCAGCCGCCCCCACAGCAGCAAGCGGTACGACAGCCCGCCGAGCCCGATCCGGATGCGCATCCCCACTGCGCAGCACCCCGAGCATCTCCCGCAACTCGGTCAGCGCCTGCCGCCCCATGTCCCCCACGAGCGCCGCATTCTTCACGGCCTTCTCGGGATCCTTCCGGGCCACGGCCTGCAGCGCCGCCGCATGCACGACCATCAGGCTCACCCGATGGGCCACCACGTCATGCATCTCCCGCGCGATCCGCGTCCGCTCCTCACCGCGCGCCCACTCGGCCCGCTCCTCCGCCCGCTCCGCGAGCAGCTGAAGCTCCCGCTCAAGACTGTCCGCCCGCTCCCGCAGGCTCTCCATCAGCCGCCGCCGAGCCCCCACATAGAGCCCCAGCAGCAGAGGCGGCGCGGTCACACCCAGAGCCGTGGTGAGCGAAGCCAGCGGGACAACCCAGTCCCCGAAGGTCAGAGCACCGCTCGCCACGCCCTGCCGCACCCACACGAACGTCACGATCAGCATCCCGACGAACGACATGCCGGCCAGCGAAGCGATGATCCGCCGCGGCAGCTCCGAAGCGGCCAGGGTGTAGAGCCCGACGATCCCCATCAGGAACCCCATCTGGGCCGGCATCACGGCAATCGACACCAGCACGACAGCGATGGGCCACCGCCGCCGCAGCACGAGCACGGACCCGGCCAGAACCCCGAACACCACCCCCGCGGCCTCCGGAATCCCGGCATCCCGAGCGAACCGAACCCCCTCGCCCCCGCACTCCACCGCCGACGCGACAGCCAGACCCACGTCCAGCACCGCACTGCGCACCCTGCCCCACCACCACGGCCCCGCCCCCGGTGGCGGCGCCTCTGCGTGGGCTTCCCCCGTCGTGGTCATGCCTCCAGCCTACGGGCGCCCCCGCCCGGTTTTCCGGCGAGTTTTATGGACTGGCCTACACCACAGCGCGTAACCGAACGTAAGCGAAACCGCCCGATATCCCTCGAACTGCTGAATCGCACACCGTTCGACCTCGGAACCGATCATTCCGGCCGGACGGTATGCCTATGGCACATCCACAGGGCAAATACGCCGACTTCGAAGGACTGCGGGAGCAGGCGGTGGCGCTGCGGCGGCAGGGCTACAGCCTTCGGCAGATCCGCGACGAGCTGAAGATCTTCAACAACGACATCCTCAACCAGCTGGTGAAGGGGGAGCCGCCGCCGGAGTGGACGAAGCGGCCGAACGCCAAGGACGACCTGCGAGCAAAGGCACGGGAGCTACGGCTCCAAGGGTGGACGTACGACCAGATCGAGGCGGAGCTGGGGTGCTCGCGGAGTTCGGTGTCGCTGTGGGTTCGGGATCTGCCGAGGCCCAAGCCCCGCTACACCCCCGAGGAACAACTAGCTCTCATGCAGGAGGGCCTGGCAAAGCGCCGCGCCGCCGAGAACGAAGAGCGCAAGAAGACCAAGATCGCAGCCTGCAAGGACATCGGCGAGCTGACCGACCGCGATCTGCTCATGACCGGGGTCGCGCTGTACTGGGCCGAAGGTTCGAAGAGCAAGCCGTACGACCGACGCGAGCGCGCCATCTTCGTCAACAGCGACCCAGGCGTGATCAAGGTCTACCTCGCGTGGCTCGACCTGCTCGACGTGGACCGCGAGCGCCTGCGCTTTCGCGTGCTCATCCACGAATCCGCTGACGTCGAGGCAGCTCACCGCTACTGGGCAGACATCGCAGACGTCGACGTGTCGGTCTTCGCCAAGCCCACCCTCAAGAAGCACAACCCGAAGACCGTTCGCAAGAACACCGGCGACGACTACCACGGCTGCCTGGTCATCGCAGTGGCGAGAAGCGCCGAGCTCTACAACCGCATTGAGGGCTGGTGGGAGGGAATCGTGGCTCAGTCCCAGGCAGGTCTCCGGTAAGGTCTGAAGCGCTGTCCCCCGTGGTGTAACTGGCAGCACACTGGTTTTTGGTACCAGCAGGACAAGGTTCGAATCCTTGCGGGGGAGCCACAGCACACAAGACCTCAGTTCGGGCCCTGACAGCCAAGTCAGGGCCCGCTCTCATGTCCCCCACGAAACCCCCCGGTATCCTGCGGATGTCACCCCACCCCATCCACAGCCGAAGGGCATCCCGTGAGCGCCATTCGCCCGGCAGCCGTCGTCGTTCTCGCAGCGGGTGAGGGCACCCGTATGAAGTCGGCCACACCCAAGGTCCTGCATGAGCTCTGCGGACGCAGCCTCGTAGGTCATGTACTCGCCGCCGCGCGCGAGTTGCAGCCCGAGAACCTCGTCGTGGTCGTGGGGCACGCGCGCGAGAAGGTCACCGCGCATCTCGCCGAGATCGACCCCGGCGTGCGGACCGCGATCCAGGCGGAGCAGAACGGCACGGGGCACGCCGTACGGATGGCCCTCGAGGAGCTCGGCGGGACCGTAGACGGGACCGTGGTCGTCGTCTGCGGCGACACTCCGCTCCTGACCGGCGAGACGCTCACCCGTCTCGCCGCGACCCACTCCGCCGACGGCAACGCCGTCACGGTGCTGACGGCCGAGGTCCCGGACGCGACCGGGTACGGGCGGATCGTGCGGGACGGGGTTTCCGGTGCCGTCACGGCGATCGTCGAGCACAAGGACGCGTCGGAGTCGCAGCGGGCGATCCGGGAGATCAACTCCGGCGTCTTCGCGTTCGACGGGCAGCTCCTCGCGGATGCGCTCGGCAAGGTGCGGACGGACAACAGTCAGGGCGAGGAGTATCTGACCGACGTTCTCGGGATTCTGCGTGAGGCCGGTCACCGGGTCGGTGCCTCCGTGGCCGGTGACCATCGTGAGATCGCCGGGATCAACAATCGCGTGCAGCTCGCCGAGGCCCGCCGGATTCTGAACGACCGGCTGCTGACCCGGGCCATGCTGGACGGCGTCACGGTCGTCGACCCGGCGAGCACGTGGATCGATGTGACCGTCACCTTCGAGCAGGACGCGGTCGTGCACCCGGGCACCCAGTTGCAGGGTTCCACCCACATCGGCGAGGGCGCGGAGGTGGGGCCGAACAGCCGGCTCACGGACACGCGTGTCGACGCGGGTGCCCGTGTCGACAACACCGTGGCCTACAGCTCGCACGTCGGGCCGGGTGCGTCCGTGGGGCCGTACGCGTATCTGCGGCCCGGTACCCGTCTGGGTGCGAAGGGCAAGATCGGTACGTACGTCGAGACTAAGAACGCTTCGATCGGTGAGGGGACGAAGATCCCGCATCTGTCGTACGTCGGTGACGCGACCATCGGTGACTACACGAACATCGGTGCCGCGAGCGTGTTCGTGAATTACGACGGACAAGACAAACACCACACCACTGTCGGCTCGCACTGTCGCACGGGTGCGGACAACATGCTTGTGGCTCCTGTCACTATCGGGGACGGCGCGTACACCGCGGCGGGCTCTGTGATCACGAAGGATGTGCCGCCCGGTTCCCTCGCTGTGGCCCGTGGTCAGCAGCGGAATATCGAGGGTTGGGTGGCTCGTAAGCGTCCGGGCAGTGCGGCTGCGAAGGCGGCCGAGGCGGCCTCCCGGCAGGGGGAAAGCGAAGACTGACCGGAAACGGGTGCGTCCGACACGGCGTACCGTGATAAGTGCACACCCGCACCCCACCAGCTGAGACGGCTCGTCGCGCCCAGCGGCGTGGTCTCTCGACACCCAGCTGCGACACCTCTGAGGAGACAGTGCTGTGACCGGGATCAAGACGACCGGCGAGAAGAAGTTGATGTTCTTCTCCGGCCGCGCCCACCCCGAGCTTGCCGAGGAGGTCGCCCAGCAGTTGGGTGTCGGGGTTGTCCCGACGAAGGCCTTCGATTTCGCCAACGGTGAGATCTATGTGCGTTATCAGGAGTCTGCGCGTGGTGCGGACTGTTTTGTGATCCAGAGCCACACGGCTCCGATCAATCAGTGGATCATGGAGCAGTTGATCATGATCGATGCGCTGAAGCGCGCGTCGGCCCGCTCCATCACGGTGATCGTGCCGTTCTACGGTTACGCGCGGCAGGACAAGAAGCACCGTGGGCGTGAACCGATTTCGGCGCGTCTGATCGCGGATCTGATGAAGACGGCTGGTGCGGACCGGATCCTGACCGTGGATCTGCACACGGACCAGATTCAGGGCTTCTTCGACGGGCCGGTCGACCACCTGTTCGCCCTTCCGCTTCTCGCGGACTATGTGGGGGACAAGGTGGACAGGGACAAGCTGACGGTCGTGTCGCCGGACGCCGGGCGTGTGCGGGTGGCGGACCGTTGGTGTGACCGTCTGGGTGCGCCTCTCGCCATCGTGCACAAGCGGCGGGACAAGGACGTGGCGAACCAGGTGACGGTCCACGAGGTCGTGGGTGAGGTCAAGGGCCGGGTGTGTGTCCTGGTCGACGACATGATCGACACCGGTGGGACCATCTGTGCCGCTGCCGACGCGCTGTTCGCGCATGGTGCGGAGGACGTCATCGTGACGGCCACGCATGGTGTGCTGTCGGGGCCTGCGGCGGACCGGTTGAAGAACTCGCGGGTGAGTGAGTTCGTGTTCACGAACACGCTGCCGACGCCGGGTGAGCTGAACCGTGAGCTGGACAAGATCACGGTACTGTCCATCGCGCCGACGATCGCGAGTGCGGTGCGTGAGGTGTTCGAGGACGGTTCGGTGACGAGCCTGTTCGACGAGCAGTGAGCCGTTAGCGGACCTGGTTGATCGATTTTTGTGCGGCCTCCCTTGCCGAGTAGACTGCTGCAGTTGCTCGGCGAGGGAGGCCGTACCGCTTCATCGGAAGTCGTACGGCGATCCGTTATCGACGCGCTCTTCGTAGCAGGCCGTTCGTGGCCGGGTAACCACGTCCGCCCTAGTTTCTACGAGGAGTGATCATGTCCGAGGTGAAGATCTCCGCCGAGACCCGTACCGAGTTCGGTAAGGGTGCCGCCCGTCGTATCCGTCGTGACAGCAAGGTTCCCGGTGTGCTGTACGGCCACGGTTCGGACCCGCTGCACCTGACGCTGCCGGGTCACGACCTGCTGCTGGCGCTGCGTACGCCGAACGTCCTGATCTCCCTGGACATCGACGGCAAGGCCAACGAGCTGGCGATTCCGAAGGCCGTGCAGCGTGACCCGCTGAAGGGCTTCCTTGAGCACGTCGACCTGCTGCTGGTCAAGCGCGGCGAGAAGGTCACGGTGGAGATCCCGGTGCACACCGAGGGCGAGCTGGCCGCGGGTGGCAACCTGCTGGAGCACGTCCTGAACGCGCTGCCGGTCGAGACCGAGGCCACGCACATCCCGGAGAGCGTCACCGTGTCCATCGAGGGCCTGGAGGCCGGTGCCTCCGTCCTCGCCAAGGACATCCCGCTGCCGAAGGGCACCACGCTGGCCGTCGAGGAGGACACGGTCGTTCTCCAGGTTCTGGCTTCGCAGGCCGAGGAGGCCCCGGAGGGCGAGGCCGCCGAGGGCGAAGAGGCCGCGGAGGCCTGATCCTCGCCGTCATCGGTTCGTCGGCCGCTGTTCCCGTGCGGGGCAGCGGCCGACGCGTATCAAGGAGAGATGGACGTGACGACCGATCCGAGTGCCCCCTGGCTGATCGCCGGCCTCGGCAATCCCGGGCCCGAGTACGCCAGGAACCGGCACAACGTCGGGTTCATGGTGGTGGATCTGCTGGCCGAGCGGATCGGGGGGAAGTTCAAGCGGGCGGGCAAGGCTCAGGCGCAGGTCGTCGAGGGGCGGATCGGTCCGCCGGGGCCGTTGAACCGGCGGGTGGTTCTGGCGAAGCCGATGTCGTACATGAATCTGTCGGGGGGTCCGGTCAACGCCCTGCGTGATTTCTACAAGGTGCCGGTCGGGAACATCGTGGCCGTTCATGACGAGCTGGACATCGATTTCGGCACGTTGCGGTTGAAGCTCGGTGGTGGTGACAACGGGCACAACGGGCTGAAGTCGATGACGAAGGCGATGGGTTCGGAGTATCACCGGGTGCGGTTCGGGATCGGGCGGCCGCCGGGTCGGATGCCGGTGGCGGACTTCGTTCTGAAGGATTTCTCGGCGGCCGAGCGCAAGGAGCTGGACTACTTCGTGGACCGGGCGGCGGACGCGGTGGAGTGTCTGGTGATCGAGGGGCTGGAGCGGGCGCAAAGCACGTACAACTCCTGACTTGTCCGGTCGGTCGAACGGGCCGAGGTTGACCGGGCGCAGGGGCATGGCCAAGGATCGCGGCCATGCCTTCTGCCGTTGTTTCCAGTCAGGGCGCTGTCGCGGTGCTGCGGGTCGGGCGGTTCGCGGCGATGGGTACGGTCGCGCTGCTGATTCTGATCGCGGGTGTGTGGGCGTCGTGGGGTACGGCGCATCATGTGATGCTCACGAAGGGGCGGGAGAGCGGCACGATCGAGGTGACGCGGTGTGGTGCGGACACGTGCAGTGGGCCGTACACGCCGATGTCGGCGGGGTCGCGGCCGCGGGAGTCGGTGGTCATCGAGAAGGGCGTGGCCGTGCGCAAGGGGCGGACGTACACGGTCGTGGTGAAGCCGGGCAGCGATGATGTCGTGCGGTCCGGGCCGGCGGGTGTTCTGTACGCGTGGGTTCCGCTGGGCGGGGCGTTGTTGCTGGCTTCGGTGGTCGTGGCGGGTGGGCTGCGGCGGACGCGGGTGGCGTGGGTGCTGGCGGGGTCGGGGATCGCCCTGCTCACGGCGGCTTTTGTGACGATCTGACGGCCCTGTCGTTCTCCCAGTCTGTGGAGGACGTGAGTGTTGTCTGTTCGTGATTGACCAGATGTCAGTCCCGGCTGGATGCTGAGCTGCCCCCTCCACATCTTCCCGTTCCTTCTCGAAGATGGACTACTGCCTCATGCGAACCCTCACCCGCGCCGGCGCCCTGTCCGCCGTCGCCGCGGCCGCTGTTTTCTCCGCACCGGCCGCCGCCCACGCCACCGCTCCCGGTGACAACGGGACTGTGAAGATCCACGACGCCACCACCGGCGAGGAGCTCCGCAAGAACGAGCCGCACGTGTGCGAGTTCTACCTGGACGCGTTCGGTTTCGACAGCGTGCAGAAGGTGGACTGGCACATCGAGGCCTGGGCGCCGACCGCCGATGTCAAGGGCGAGACGGTGAAGTCCGGCGAGATCACTCTGGACGACGAGGGTCATGGCCGTACGGACGACATGACGCTGGCCGACGGTCACTACAAGCTGTTCTGGAACTTCGAGGGCGAGAACGGCTCGGCCAAGCACAAGGTGTTCTGGACGGACTGCGAGGACGAGGAGGAGGGCGGCGGCAGCACGGCTTCGCCGTCGGCCTCCGAGTCGGACGCGCCGGGCGACTCCACCTCCGAGCCGTCCGCGAGCCCGTCGGCGCCCGGCGAGGGCGTCCCGTCGGCGTCCCCTTCGGCGTCCTCGTCGGCGCCGGGCGTCGGCGGTGACCTCGCCGAGACCGGTAACGGTGCCCCGGTGGGCCTGCTGTCGGCGGCTGCCGCTGCGCTGCTGGGCGCGGGCGGGTACCTGGTGTTCCGGCGTCGTAAGGCGGCCTGATCCAGGGCTGTGAGATGAGCGGTGCCCCCGTGCTTCGTGTGAAGCGCGGGGGCACCGTCGTGTGCGGGTCTGCTCAGCCGGTGTTGCGCAGGCCGGCGGCCACGCCGTTCACGGTGAGGAGCAGGGCACGGGAGAGCAGCGGGTCGGCTGTCTCTCCGGTGGCCGCGGCGTCACGCTGGCGCTTGAGGAGGGCGACCTGGAGGTAGGAGATCGGGTCCAGGTAGGCGTCGCGGATGGCGAAGGTCTGCTTCAGGACGGGCTGGGCGTCGAGGAGTTCCTGCTCGCCGGTGACCTTGAGGACCTCGGCGACGGTCAGATCGTGTTCGGCGCGGATGGCGTCGAAGACGTGCTTCAGCTCGTCCGGCACCAGCGTGTCGACGTAGTGGGCGGCGATCCGCAGGTCGGTCTTGGCGAGCGTCATCTCGACGTTGGAGATGAAGTTGCGGAAGAAGTGCCACTGTTCGTGCATCTCGTCGAGCACGGTGTCGAGGCCGGCCTCGCGCAGCGCCTTCAGCCCCGATCCCACGCCGAACCAGCCGGGGACGATCTGCCGGGACTGGGTCCAGCCGAAGACCCACGGGATGGCACGCAGTCCGTCGAGCGAGACGCCCGAGCCGGGGCGGCGGGAGGGCCGCGAGCCCAGGTGCAGGTCGGCGAGCTGGTCGACCGGCGTGGAGGCGAGGAAGTACGTCGGCAGGTCGGGGTCTTCGACGAGCTTGCGGTAGGCGGCGTGCGCGGCGTCGGAGACGACGTCCATCGCGGCGTCCCAGCGGGCGAGTGCCTCGACCGACTGGCGGGGTGCGGTGTGCAGGGCGGAGGCCTGGAGGGTGGCCGCGACGGTCAGCTCCAGGTTCTCGCGGGCCAGGGACGGTACGAGGTACTTGTCGGAGATGACCTCGCCCTGTTCGGTGACCTTGATCTCGCCTTCCAGGGTGCCCCAGGGCTGGGCGAGGATGGCGTCGTGGGAGGGGCCGCCGCCGCGGCCGACGGTGCCGCCGCGGCCGTGGAAGAGGCGCAGGCGGACGCCGTACCGGTGGGCCACGTCGCGCAGGCGGCGCTGGGCGCGGTGGATCTCCCACTGGCTGGTGGTGATGCCGCCGAACTTGGAGGAGTCGGAGTATCCGAGCATGACCTCCTGCACGTCGCCCCGCAGTGCCACGAGCCTGCGGTACGACGGGTCGGAGAGCATGTCCTCCAGGATGGTGTCGGCGGCCTTGAGCTCGTCGGTGGTCTCCAGGAGCGGGACGATGCCGATCTTGGCCCAGCCGGCGTGCAGGTCGATGAGGCCGGCTTCGCGGGCGAGGACGGCGGCGGCGAAGACGTCGTCGGCGCCCTGGCACATGGAGATGATGTACGACTCGATGACCTCGGGCCCGAAGACCTCCAGGGCCCGCTTGACGGTCTGGAAGACGCCGAGGGTCTTCTCGCCGGCCGCGTCGACGGGTGCCGGGGTGGGGGCGAGGGGCCGGCGCGAGCGGAGCTCCTTGGCGAGGAGCTTGGTGCGGTAGTCGCGGGGCATGTCGGCGTAGCGCCAGGATTCCTCGCCGAGGCGGTCGAAGAGCTGGCCGAGGGCGTGGTGGTGGGCGTCGGCGTGTTCGCGTACGTCCATGGTGGCGAGCTGGAGGCCGAACGCGGACAGGGTGCGGATGGTGCGGTCCATGCGGCCGTCGGCGAAGAGGCCGCCGCGGTGTTCGCGGAGCGAGGTCTGGATGAGGGTGAGGTCCTGCAGGAGCTCGCCGGTGCCGAGGTAGTCGCGGCCTGCCTCGTGGGGGGTGCCCTTGGCGAGGCGCTGCTTGGTGTTCTCCAGCTTCTGCCGGATGCAGGTGGCCTTGAGCCGGTAGGGCTCCTCGGCGTTGAGGCGCTTGTAGCGGGGGCTGATCTCGGGGAGGTTCTCCAGGTCGGCCCGCAGCGACTCCAGGAGCTCCTCGGTCGCGCCCGTGTAGCGGATGGAGTTGGACAGGAAGCCGCGCAGTTCGTCGATCATCTCCAGGGCGTCGTTGATGCCGTGCTCGTGCTGGAGGATGAGGACGTCCCAGGTGACCTGGGGGGTGACGTTGGGGTTTCCGTCGCGGTCGCCGCCGATCCAGGTGCCGAAGGTGAGGGGGCGGGTGTCGTCGGGGAGCTTGTAGCCGACGCGCTCCAGTTCGGCGGTGAGGTCCTCCAGGACGTCGCCGACGGCGCCGGCGTGGAGTTCGTCGAGGTAGTAGATGGCGTTGCGGGCCTCGTCGGCGGGCTCGGGGCGGACGACGCGGAGTTCGTCGGTCTGCCATACGAGGTCGATGTTCTCGGCCAGTCGGGTGTCGTGGCGGCGGCGGTCGCCTTCGAGGACCGGCTCCTCCAGGAGGGCTGCGATGCGCCGGAGCTTGTTGAGGACCGACCGGCGTGCGGCCTCGGTGGGGTGCGCCGTGAAGACGGGGCGGACGTTGAGGTGCTGGACCGTCTGGCGCAGGTGCTCGGGGTCGGCGTCCTTGAGGCGGTCGGCCGTGCGGGCGAGGAGGCCGCCCTCGGCGGCGCGCTTGGCGCGCAGCTCGCGGCCTCGGTGGACCTGCTCGGTGACGTTGGCCAGGTGGAAGTAGGTGGAGAAGGCGCGGACCAGCTTGGCCGCGGTCTCCAGTTCTGTTCCGCGCAGCAGCTCGGCGGCGGCCTCGCCGTCTTCTCGGGTGAGGCGGCGGACCTTCTCGACGAGGTCGAGGAGCTCGGGGCCTTCCTGCCGGACGAGGGTCTCCCCGAGGAGGTCACCCAGTCGGCGGATGTCGGCACGCAGCTCGCTGCTGGTCGTCGTCTGGTCGTCGGCACTGCTCACAGGTGCGGCTCCTTGCAGTGTTGAAGCTCGTCCGGGAGGGAACCCGGCGCCGGAGGCGTGCGCGGCGGGTGCCGCATACGGCTCCTGGCATCCGGGAAGAATTCAGAGCGGACCGCGCTGTCCGACCGACTCCAAGGATAGGTGTCCATGCGGACGCGCAGTCTCACGGGCTCTTGCCGCCGGGCGGCTCACTGCCATACTTACGACGCCGTAGGTTACGGAACCGTAGGGACCGTTGTAACGGAATCCGGGAACAGTTCCCGCGACCCCGGCACCTGCCTCAACCCACGACCCCACAGGGGACGCCCATGACCACGAGCTCCGATGTGATCGAAGACGCCCCGCAGGCGCACGACGACACCCCTACGCCCTCCGCCACGCTGGGCGGTGAGCAGAAGCGCTCGCTCGAGCAGATCACGCTGCTTCTCTTCATCATCGTCCCGTTCCTCGCGCTGCTGGCCGCGGTGCCGCTGGCCTGGGGCTGGGGGGTGAGCTGGCTGGACCTCGGCCTGCTGGTCTTCATGTACTTCCTCGGCTGCCACGGCATCACGATCGGTTTCCACCGCTACTTCACCCATGGGTCCTTCAAGGCCAAGCGGCCGCTCAGGATCGCGCTGGCGATCATGGGGTCGCTGGCGGTCGAGGGCCCGCTGGTCCGTTGGGTGGCGGACCACCGCAAGCACCACAAGTTCTCGGACGCGGAGGGCGACCCGCACTCTCCGTGGCGTTTCGGTGAGAGCGTCCCGGCCCTGATGAAGGGCCTGTGGTGGGCGCACATCGGCTGGATGTTCGACGAGGAGCAGACGCCGCAGGACAAGTACGCGCCGGATCTGATCAAGGACAAGGCGATCCGGACGATCTCGCGGCAGTTCGTGCTGTGGACGGTAGTGTCGCTGGCGCTGCCGCCGGTGATCGGGGGTCTGGTGACGATGTCCTGGTGGGGCGCGTTCACCGCGTTCTTCTGGGGGTCACTCGTACGGGTGGCGCTGCTGCACCATGTGACGTGGTCGATCAACTCGATCTGCCATGCGGTGGGCAGGCGGCCCTTCAAGTCGCGTGACCGTTCGGGCAACGTGTGGTGGCTGGCGGTCCTGTCGTGCGGCGAGTCCTGGCACAACCTGCACCACGCCGACCCGACCTCCGCGCGGCACGGTGTGATGCGCGGGCAGATCGACTCCTCGGCGCGCTTCATCCGCTGGTTCGAGATGCTCGGCTGGGCCTACGACGTGCGCTGGCCGTCACGCTCGCGTATCGATTCGCGCCGGAACACCGAGGAAGGCGGCTCCCGGCGCCGGAAGGAGCCGGCGAAGGCGGCATGATTGACGCCGTGGCGACCGACTCCAGCAGTACCCCCGGCAACGACAAGCAGCGGCGGACGCGCCGTACCCGGATGACCGGTGCGGAGCGGCGTCAGCAGTTGCTGGAGATCGGTCGCACCCTGTTCGCCGCGAAGGGCTTCGAGGGCACGTCGGTGGAGGAGATCGCGGCGAAGGCCGGGGTGTCCAAGCCGGTGGTGTACGAGCACTTCGGCGGCAAGGAGGGGCTGTACGCGGTGGTGGTGGACCGCGAGATGCGCCGGCTGCTGGACATGGTGACGAGTTCGCTGACGGCCGGCCATCCGCGGGAGCTGTGCGAGCAGGCGGCGTTCGCGCTGCTGGACTACATCGAGGAGTACACGGACGGCTTCCGGATCCTGGTCCGTGACTCGCCCATCCCGCAGTCGACGGGGTCCTTCGCCTCGCTGATCTCCGACATCGCGACCCAGGTGGAGGACATCCTGGGCCGCGAGTTCAAGAGCCGCGGCTTCGACCCCAAGCTGGCCCCGCTGTACGCGCAGGCCCTGGTCGGGATGGTCGCCCTGACCGGCCAGTGGTGGCTGGACGTCCGCCGCCCGAAGAAGGCGGAGGTGGCGGCCCATCTGGTGAACCTGGCCTGGCACGGCCTGGACGGGCTGGAGCCGAAGCCGCGGCTGATAGGGCACCGCAAGAGCTGACGGGGCCCCGGGTGCCCGCGGTTCAGCCCTTGCGGCCCCTGGACTCGCCGGCTCAGCCCTTGAAGGTGTCCTTGCCCTTCTCCTTCATCTGGCGGGCGTCGCCCTTCCTCTTCTCGGTCTTGCCTTCGGCGGTCAGCCCCTCGTTGCCGACCGTGCGGCCCATGGTCTCCTTGGCCTTGCCCTTGAGCTGTTCCTTCTTGCCCCGGGCCTTCTCTTCCTTCGCCACGTCCCTCACTCCTCGCAAGGCTTGACGTCGTGGTCACCTCAGCGGGTGACCCTGGCCGTGGCGCTCAAACAGCGGTGCCCGCAGCTCGGCAACCTGGGTCAGCGGCGCAAGGTGGAGGGCACGCTCGGCGAGGGCGCCATTGCCGCATGAGGAAGTCGGACGCATTCTGGGGCTGCGCCCGTGACCTACCGCATCATCTGGGAGCCGAGCGCCACGAACGCGGCCGTCCGGTTCCTCAAGGACGACCCCGTCGGACTCGCCGCGGTCTACGAAGCCGTCGACGCCCTCGCCGAAGCGCCGCGTCCCATCAACTCCGTCGCCTACGGCGTCGACATCCGGCGCCTGCGCGTGGGCGACTACCGCGTCCTGTACGTCATCGACGACAAGGTGATCCACATCCTGGTCACCCACCTGGGCCCGCACCTCCTGAACGCCACCGGCTCCAAGAACTCCAGCCGGTTCCCCACGGGGTCGTACGAGTAGAACCGCTTGTGTCCCGGCAGGTTCTCGTCCCACTCCACGGGCGCCCCGTGGCCCTCCAGCCAGGTCCCGTACTGCTCGATCCCGGCGACCCGCAGCCCAGGGTGCGCCTTTTCCGCGGGCCGGAAGCCGTTCTCGATCCCCAGGTGCAGTTGCACACCGCCCACCTGGAACCAGCAGCCCCCACGCGCTGCGAGCGCGGGCGGCTTCGGGACCTCGGTCATGCCGAGGACGCCCACGTAGTACGCGCGCAGCTGCTCCTCGGAGCCTGGCGGGGCCGCGAGCTGGACATGGTCGACGGCCGTGATCATCACGCCTCCTTGCGGGCCACGGCGAAGATCCGGCGGAACGGGAAGGGCGTGCCGTGCGGACCGGGCGGATACGCCTCGCGCAGGGCCGCCCGGTAGTCGTGCAGGAAGGCCTCGCGCCGGTCCGGGGTGTCGGCGAGGGCCGTCAGGACGGGGCGCAGGCCCGTGCCCTTCACCCAGTCGAGGACCGGATCCTCGCCGGTCAGCGGGTGGATGTACGTCGTCTCCCACACGTCCGCCGTGCAGTCCAGGCCGGTCAGGCGGGCCAGGTAGGCCTGCGAGGAGAGCACGGCGTCGGAGTGGCGCAGGACGTCGGTGAGGCCGTAGCGGGACGCGAGGTCGCGCATCAGGCGGTGGCTCGGGGCGTCGAAGTTGCCGGGGACCTGGAAGGCGAGGGTCCCGCCGGGGCGCAGGCCCCGCACCCAGGCGCCGAAACGCTCCACATGACCCGGCACCCACTGGAGCGTGGCGTTGCTGACGATCAGGTCGTACGGCTCCTCGGGCGTCCAGGTCCGTACGTCGGCGTGGGCGAAGTCGAGGCTTCCGCCGCCCGGTGTCGGGCCTTCGTGCTCGACGTGGGCCTTGTCGAGCATCTCGCGGGAGTTGTCGTAGCCGGTGATGTGCGCGGTGGGCCAGCGCTGGGCGAGCAGGGCGGTGACGTTGCCGGGGCCGCAGCCGAGGTCGGCGATGCGGGGCCCTGCGGGTGGCTGCGCGGGGAGGTCGGGGATCCGGGCGAGAAGGTCGGTGAAGGGGCGGGCGCGGTGGCCGGCGTGACGCAGGTACTGGGCGGGGTCCCAGGTGGGGATGGCGGCAGCGGACATGGCAGAGGGCCTCCTGTCTCTCGCTGTCCAGCCTGCCTCGCAAAGTATCTTGACGTCAAGAGAGTGGACATCAAGAGACTTCACATCGACACAACCACTACACTGATCGCCATGGAGGACGAGGTCGATCGGCTGGTCGCAGCGTGGCGCCGGGAGCGCCCGGACCTCGACGTGGAACCGCTCGAGGTGCTCAGCCGGGTGAGCAGACTGGCCCGGCATCTGGACCGCGCACGCCGGCTGGCCTTCTCCGAGCACAGCCTGGAGCCCTGGGAGTTCGACGTGCTGACCGCGCTCAGGCGCGCCGGGACGCCGTACCAGCTCTCCCCGGGACAGCTGCTGACGCAGACCCTGGTCACCTCGGGCACGATGACGAACCGCATCGACCGCCTGGCCAAGAAGGGCCTGGTGGAGCGCCTCCCCGACCCCAGCGACCGGCGCGGCGTGCTCGTCCGCCTCACGGACGAGGGCCGCGACCGCGCGGACCAGGCGCTCGCCGGTCTGCTCGACCAGGAACGCGCGATCCTGGCGGAGCTCTCGCGAGCGCAGCGGGGTGAACTGGCCGGGCTGCTGCGTCAGCTGACGGCGCCGTTCGACAACATCCCGGGCTAGGGCCTGTCCGACACATTCCCGCCCGCCCCGCGGCGTCTGGCACCGCGGTCGTCAGGCGCTGCTGCTCTCCTCCCGCATCATCCGGTCGGCCTGGCCCAGGTCGACCGGACCGACCCCGGCGCGCCGTGCAAGGGCGACGGCGGCCAGCGTCGAGTGGACGCCCAGCTTGCCGAGGACGTTCTGCATGTGGGTGCGGACCGTGTGCGGGGACAGGTACAGCCGCTCCGCGACCGCCTTTCTGCCCAGGCCGGCCACCATGCACCGGAGGACTTCGCGCTCCCGGGGTGTCAGCGACTCCACCAGCCGCTCGCTCTCGGTGCGGTGCTTGCGCGCGGCCGTCAGCTCCCGCAGGACGCCCGTGAGCAGGGCGGGCGGCAGATGGGTCTCGTCGCGCAGTACGCCGCGGATGACGGTGAGCAGCCGGGACAGCGAGCAGTCCTTGGCCACCCATCCGGAGGCCCCGGCCTGCAGGGCGAGCGCGGCCCGGCGCGGATCGTCCTTCTCGGCGAGGACGACGATCCGTACGGCCGGCTGCGCCGAGCGGACCCCGGCGACCAGCGAGATGCCGTCGACCAGCCCGTCCTCGCCCACCTCCTGGACGGGCACGGCGGGCCGGACGCCCGGCACGTTGCCGCCCAGGTCGGCGTCGACGAGCAGGACATCGAACCGGCGCCCCTCGGCGGCCGCGCGCTCCAGGCTGCGCAGCGCCGCCGGACCGCTGCCCGCGGCGGAGACGTCGACGTCGGGCTCGGCTGCCAGGGCGGCGGCGAGCGACTCGGCGAAGATGCGATGGTCGTCGACGACCAGGACTCGGATGCGAACCACGAAACCCCCTTCCCCAAGCTCTCGAAGAGCAGGGGATACCCCATCCTCATGAGGACGACACTGGGAGACGAACACGGTTGCGGGCGCGACGCCCGAAGCACGGATGGCCGCACGGCCGCCGCCGTGCAAGAACTGCTACCCCCACTTCGGGCATCGAACCCGACTTGTCTCGCCCCCTGATCAACACCGGCCCCCACCGGTGCTGTCCATCAGAGTACGGCCGGGGGGCAGGAGCGGAAGGTAATTTGCAGAACTGGCTGTCCGACGCGTTTATGGTGAGCCGCATGTTTCGTCTGGAGACAGAAGTCGACAAGTCACGCCAGGATCTGCTCCGCCGCCGGCTGCGGGACACCAACACCGCGGCCTCCCCGATCCTGCGCGCCCTGCGCGGAACCCCAGGTGAGCGCGAACTTCCGCTCCAGGTCTGGGCGTTGACCGACTCCGGCGCCCTGGCCGGGGGCCTCGTCGGTCACACCTGGACCACCTGGCTGCACGTCACGTATCTCTGGGTCGACGAACGCCACCGCGGGGCCGGTCTCGGTTCGCAATTGCTCGCACGCGCGGAGCGCGTCGCCCGCGCCGAACGGGGCTGCACGGCCGTACGCCTGGAGACATGGGACTTCCAGGCGCCGGAGTTCTACAAGAAGCAGGGGTACGACGTGGTGTGCGTGATCCCCGACTATCCGCCGGGGATCACGGAGTACACGCTGACCAAGCGGCTGGGGTGAGGGAGGGAGCCGTTCCCGTCGCCTCACCCGCCGTACGTCAGCTCAGCCGCCGCGCCCCGGCCGCGGGCACCGCCTCGAAGACGCGCGGTGCCGTGAACCCGGCGGAGGCGAAGGCCTCTTCGACAGCCTTGGTGATGGTCTCGACGTCCGCCGCCTCGGCCAGCACGATCGCCGAACCGCCGAAGCCGCCGCCCGTCATGCGGGCGCCCAGGGCACCGCTCGCCAGGGCGGTGTCCACGACCAGGTCCAACTCCGGGCAGGAGATGCGGAAGTCGTCGCGCAGGGAGGCGTGACCCTGCGTCAGGACCGGGCCGATCGAACGCGTCTCGCCCGACTCCAGCAGCGACACCACCCGCTCCACTCGCTCGTCCTCGGTGACGATGTGGCGCACCAGACGGCGGACCTCCTCCTCGTCGCCGAGGCGCTCCAGCGCCGCGTCCAGGTCGTCGTACGCGATGTCCCTGAGCGCGTCCACGCCCAGCAGCGCGGCGCCCTTCTCGCAGCCCGCGCGCCGCTTGCCGTACTCGCCCTCGCTGTGGGAGTGCTTGACCTGGGTGTCGACGACCAGCAGGCGCAGCCCCAAGGCGGCCAGGTCGAAGGGGATCTGCTTCTGCGAGAGGTCCCGGGTGTCCAGGAACAGCGCGTGGCCGGCCTCGCAGCACGCGGACGCCGTCTGGTCCATGATCCCGACCGGGGCGCCGACGTACACGTTCTCGGCACGCTGGCACAGGCGGGCCAGCTGCCAGCCCTTGAGGCCCAGGTCGTAGAGGTCGTTCAGGGCGAGCGCGACCACGACCTCCAGCGCCGCCGACGACGACAGGCCCGCGCCCGCCGGGACCGTCGACGCCAGGTGGATGTCGGCGCCGGTCACCGCGTGGCCGGCCTGGTGCAGGGCCCAGACCACGCCCGACGGGTACGCCGTCCAGGCCCTGTCCGACTCGGGTGCCAGGTCGTCGACGCGCAGTTCGACCACCCCGCCCTCGATGTCCGACGAGTGCAGGCGCAGCACGCCGTCGGTGCGCCGTGAGACCGCCGCGACCGCGGTGTGCGGCAGCGCGAACGGCATGACGAAACCGTCGTTGTAGTCGGTGTGCTCGCCGATCAGGTTGACCCGGCCCGGCGCGGCCCACACCCCTTCCGGCTCCGCCCCGTACAGCTCCCTGAACCGCTCGGCGACCGCGGCTGACGTGTCGACGCTCATCCCCTGACCCTGACCTTCCCTGCTGAACCGGCCGGAGCGGCCGGTGAGTTGACCGGCCGAACAGCCGTGGAACCTACGGCCGTTCGTACCGGCCGTAAAACTTAGCCTGCGCGCCGCTGCGCGAACTCCCACGCGTCCGCGACGATCCCCGCGAGGTCCGCGCGGGACGGGTTCCAGCCGAGCCGCTCGCGGGCGGTGCCGGCCGAGGCGACCAGGACCGCCGGGTCGCCGCCGCGGCGCGGGGCCACGACCTCGGGGATCGGATGCCCGGTGACCTGCCGGACGGTCTCGATGACCTCGCGGACGGAGAAGCCGTTGCCGTTGCCGAGGTTGCAGATGAGGTGCTCGCCCGGCCGGGCGGCCTTCAGCGCCAGCAGATGGGCCTCGGCGAGGTCGGCGACGTGGATGTAGTCGCGCACACAGGTGCCGTCCGGCGTCGGGTAGTCGTCGCCGTAGACGGAGATCGCGTCACGCCTGCCCTGGGCGACCTGGAGGACGAGCGGGATGAGGTGCGACTCGGGGTCGTGGCGCTCGCCGTACTCGCCGTAGGCGCCCGCGACGTTGAAGTACCGCAGGGAGACCGCGCCCAGGCCGTGGGCCGCCGCCTCACCGCTGATCATGTGGTCGACGGCGAGCTTGGAGGCGCCGTACGGGTTGGTCGGGGACGTCGGCGCCGACTCGACGATCGGCACCTCCTTCGGCTCGCCGTAGGTGGCGGCCGTGGAGGAGAAGACGAGCTTGCGCACGCGCGCCTCACGCATGGCGCCGAGCAGGGCCATGGTGCCGCCGACGTTGTTGTCCCAGTACTTCTCCGGCTTCACCACCGACTCGCCGACCTGCGAGGACGCCGCGAAGTGCAGGACGGAGTCGAAGGAGGGGTCCAGCCACTTGGCGGCGTCGCGGATGTCGCCCTCGATGAAGGAAGCCCCGGCCGGCACGCCCTCGCGGAAGCCGGTGGAGAGGTTGTCGAGGACGACGACCTCGTCACCCGCCTCCAGCAGATGCTGCGCGACCACGCTGCCCACATAGCCGGCGCCACCGGTGACCAGGTACTTCCCACTCATGAACTCGCTACCTCTCGCAGTCGCTCGGCCGCGGCCTCCGGCCGGATGTCGTTGATGAACACGCTCATGCCGGATTCGGAACCCGCGAGGAACTTCAGCTTGCCGGAAGTGCGGCGGATGGTGAAAAGCTCGAGGTGAAGCGCGAAGTCCTCACGCACGACGCCCTCGAAGTCCTCCAGCTGCCCGAACGGCGCCTGGTGCCAGGCGGCGATGTACGGCGTCGGAGGCTCGTCGGTGCCGAAGATCCGGTCGAAGCGCCTCAACAGTTCCAGATACACCTTGGGGAACTCTGTGCGCGCCTCCTCGTCCAGCGCGAGCAGATCGGGCACGCGGCGCTTCGGGTACAGGTGGACCTCGTACGGCCAGTGCGCGGCGTACGGCACGAAGGCCACCCAGTGTTCACCCTCGAGGACGACCCGCTCGCCGGCGAGTTCACGCTCCAGGACGTGGTCGAAGAGGTTCTCCCCGCCGGTCGCGTCCTTGTGCTCCGCGACGGAGCGCAGCATCAGGGCGGTGCGGGGGGTGGTGAAGGGGTAGGCGTAGATCTGCCCGTGCGGGTGCTGCAGCGTCACACCGATCTCGGCGCCGCGGTTCTCGAAGCAGAAGACCTGCTCGACGGAGGGCAGTGATGACAGCTCGGAGGTCCGGTCGGTCCAGGCGTCGAGGACGAGCCGCGCCTGCTCCTCGTCCAGGTCGGCGAAGGACGCGGTGTGGTCGGAGGTGAAACAGACGACCTCGCAGCGCCCGGAGTCGCCGGCCAGCGAGGGGAAGCGGTTCTCGAAGACGACGACGTCGTACGACGAGTCCGGGATCTCGCTCAGGCGGTCGCCCTCCGAGGGGCACAGCGGGCACTCGTCGGCCGGCGGGTGGTACGTGCGCCCCTGCCGGTGCGAGGCGATGGCGACGGCGTCGCCGAGCAGCACGTCGTGACGGACCTCGGCGGTCGTGACGGTCCGGTCGAGGGGACGGCGGTCGACCGCGTCCCGCACCGTGTCGTCGCGCAGGTCGTAGTAGATGAGCTCACGACCGTCGGCCAGCTGGGTCGAGGTCTTCTTCACGGCGGACTCCATTCGAGCCACTCAGGACTTCCGAGACTTCACCGAGTCTCCATCAAACAGAACTAAACACAGGGAAACACGACTCACCACGCAAGTCAACATCACAATCAAACAAAGAGCTTCACCCGACGTGTTCAATTGCTGAACGCGGGGGCGTAGGTTCCGCTCTGTATCGGTTCGCGAAACGAAGCGAGTACATATGCAAACCCCCACAATTTCCCCCACCCGCACCCCCACCCACACCCCCATCCACGCCCCCACCTACCTCGCCGCCGAGCTACGGCTCCCCACGAACTGGCTCGACTACACGATCCTCGGCATCTACTTCGTCGTCGTGCTGGGCATCGGTTTCGCCGCCCGCCGCTCGGTGAAGACCAGCCTCGACTTCTTCCTCTCGGGCCGCTCACTGCCCGCCTGGGTCACGGGCCTCGCCTTCATCTCCGCCAACCTGGCCGCCACCGAGATCCTCGGCATGGCCGCGAACAGCGCGCAGTACGGCGCCTACACCGTCCACTGGTACTGGATCGGCGCCATCCCGGCGATGGTCTTCCTGGGCCTGGTGATGATGCCGTTCTACTACGGCAGCAAGGTCCGCTCGGTCCCGGAGTTCCTGCTCCTGCGCTTCGACAAGTGGGCGCACCTGCTCAGCTCGGTCCTGTTCGCCTTCGCGGCCATCCTCATCGCCGGCGTGAACCTGTACGCCCTGGCGATCGTGGTCGAGGCCCTGCTGGGCTGGCCGCAGTGGGTGGCGATCGTGGTCGCGGGCTTCTTCGTCCTCGCCTACATCACCCTGGGCGGCCTGTCCTCGGCGATCTACAACGAAGTGCTCCAGTTCTTCGTGATCCTGGCGGCCCTCATCCCCATCACGGTGCTCTCCCTGAAGAAGGTGGGCGGCTGGGACGGCCTGTCCGACTCCCTGACGAAGTCCCACGGCGACGACTTCGTCACGGCGTGGGGCGGGACGGGCATCGGTGAGGCGAACCCGCTGGGCGCGAACTGGCTGACGATCGTGCTCGGCCTCGGCTTCGTGCTCTCCTTCGGCTACTGGACGACGAACTTCGCCGAGGTGCAGCGCGCGCTGTCCGCGAAGAACCTGTCGGCGGCCCAGCGAACCCCGCTGATCGCCGCCTTCCCGAAGATCTTCATCGTCTTCCTGGTGATGATCCCGGGCCTGGTGGCCGCCGTCCTGGTCCCCAAGATCGGGACATCGGGCTCGGACCTCCAGTACAACGACGCGATCCCCTACCTCATGGAACAGCTCCTGCCGAACGGCGTGCTGGGCATCGCGGTGACCGGTCTGCTCGCCGCCTTCATGGCGGGCATGGCGGCGAACGTCTCGTCCTTCAACACGGTCTTCACGAACGACATCTGGCGCCGGTACGTGATCAAGGACCGCGAGGACACCTACTACGTCCGCTTCGGCCGCCTGATCACCGCGATCGGCGTCCTGGCCTCCATCGGCACGGCCTTCCTCGCCTCGTCCTTCTCCAACATCATGAGCTACCTCCAGACCCTGTTCTCCTTCTTCAACGTGCCGATGTTCGTGGTCTTCATCGTCGGCATGTTCTGGAAGCGGGCGTCGATGAAGTCGGGCTTCTGGGGGCTGCTCGCAGGCACGACCGCGGCCATGGTCAACTACTTCGTCTTCTACAAGCAGGACGTCATCTCGATCCCCTCCGACCAGGGCGCGAACTTCGTGTCGGCGATCGCGGGCTTCGTGGCCGGTGCGGTCGTCATGGTGGCCGTGTCCCTCTTCACCGCGCCCAAGCCGGCGGAGGAACTCCAGGGGCTGGTCTACGGCACGCGTTCGCCCGGCATGGCCGAGCCGCCGGCGCCGGGGGACGAGGCCTGGTACCGGAGGCCGGCGCTGCTGGGGTGGGGTGCGGTGGTGCTGGCGGCCGTCTGCTACATCCCGTTCTCCTTCTGACGACCGGAGGTTGAGAGACCATGACCGAGCACTCCGACCACCACCCCGAGCACTCCGAGTACTCCGAGAGGGACGTCCAGCGGGAAGTCACGGAACTGGAGGGGAAGTCCGCGACAGCGGCCCGCCTCTTCGACATCCGGCGCATCATCGGGGGCCTCTTCGTGATCTACGGCGTCATCGTCACGATCACCGGCCTGACGGACTCCGACGCCGCGATCGACAAGGCCGAGGGCGTCAACATCAACCTGTGGACCGGGCTGGGGATGCTGCTGCTCGGCCTGTTCTTCCTGACGTGGCTGAAGCTGCGGCCGACGGCGCCGCCGCCACCGGATGCCGTGCCGGCCGATGAACCCAGGGAGTAACCCGGCGGGGGCGACCCGGAAGGGTTCTCGCCCCCGCCGCCCCTACCCGTCCCATCCCCCAGGGGCTCCGCCCCTTCGACCCCGCCAGGGGGCTCCGCCCCCTGGACCCCCGTCGGCCCCGAAAGGGCCTCGTCCTCAAACGCCGGACGGGCTTAACCACCCGGACCGGCGTCGACAAGCGGAGCCCCCTACGGGTGGGCGGGGGATCGGGACGGCTCCACCCATCCTCGAACGCCGGACGGGCTGGATGGCGCGGACCCGGTGTTCGAGAAGCGGGGCGTACCCCCACGGGCCCGCAGTCGCCCACGGCGGGAAGGGGACGTGCCGGGGGGTGTCCGCCCGCAGCGGCGGGCGTCAAAAGAGAGCACCTCTCTGCCCAACAGCAACCGCCCGACCGAGGACGGACACCCCCCGGCGCGGGCCCCCCCCCCCCCCCCCCCCCCCCCCCGCCCCCCCCCCCCCCCCCCCCCCCCCCCCCCCCCCCCCCCCCCCCCCCCCCCCCCCCCCCCCCCCCCCCCCCCCCCCCCCCCCCCCCCCCCCCCC
>NZ_JBITLW010000021.1:0-153996 GCF_044465645.1 Streptomyces sp. NPDC049627
GACCGGATGGCGCTCACCCACGCCCGCGATCTGTACACGCGGCGCAACGAGGGCGTGTCGATCTGGGTGGTGCGCTCGGCGCACATCGCCGCCTCAACCCGCGACGAGAAGGATCCGTTCTTCGAGCCCAGCGCCGACAAGGTCTACCGCCACCCGACCTTCTACGACATCCCCGACGACGTCCCGCACATCTGAAGGAGAGGGCATGAGTGACGACCACGTCTACCTGACCCTCGCCGAGGGACACGAGGACGACACCCGCTGGGCGTACGGCACCGGCTTCGAGGACCCCCTGCACGGTGTCGACACCACCGTGCCCGAGGGCGTCGACACCGGCGAACTGGGCTCCCTCTGCCTGGCGTTGGCCGACGACGCCCTGATCTCGGCGCAGCGCCTGGCCGAGTGGATCACCCGCGCCCCCGAACTGGAGGAGGAGGTGGCCCTGGCCAACATCGGCCTCGACCTCCTCGGCCAGGCCCGCCTGCTGTACTCCCGCGCCGGCCAGGTCGACGGCACCGGACGCGACGAGGACGCCTACGCCTACTTCCGCGACGCCGGCGACTTCCGCAACGTACGCCTCGCCGAACTGCCGAACGGCGACTTCGCGTTCTCCATCGTGCGGCTGCTGGTGCTGTCCAGCTGGCGCCTGGCGCACTTCGAGCAGCTGACCTCGTACCCCGACCCCGTCCTGGCGGCGATCGCCGCGAAGGGCGTCAAGGAGCTGGCCTACCACCGGCAGTACGCGGCGGAGTGGGCGGTGCGCCTGGGCGACGGCACGGACGAGTCGCACCGCCGGATGCGCAAGGCCCTGGAACAAGTCGCCCCCTACCTGGGCGAGTTGTTCACGGCGTACGACGTACGGGACGAGGTCGTCGCGGTGCTGAAGCAGGTCACCGAGGCGGCCGGCCTGCCGATGCCCGTCTACCGGCCGCTGCCCGGCACCGGCCGTGCGGGCGAGCACACCGAGCATCTCGCGCCCCTGCTGGCCGAGTTGCAGAGCGTCGCGCGCGCCCACCCGGAAGCCGCGTGGTGATCATGCCGGACACCCTGCTCGACGCACGACGCGCCCGGCACCTCGCCGAACAGGTGCCGGACCCCGAGCTGCCCATGCTCACGCTGGCCGACCTGGGTGTCCTGCGGGGCGTCGAGGTGACCGAGGACGGCACCGTCGTCGCGAGCCTGACACCGACCTACTCGGGCTGCCCGGCCATGGCCGAGATGCGCGCCGACGTGGCCGCGCGGCTGCGGGAGGCGGGGTACGCGCGCGTGGAGATCCGTACGGTGCTCGACCCGCCGTGGACGAGCGACTGGATCACCCCGGCCGGCCGCCGCAGACTCGCCGAGCACGGCATCGCCCCGCCCGGCCCCGCCCCGCGCGGCGGCGGCCCTGTCCCGCTCGTGCTGTCCCCCACCCGGCACGCGGTGACCTGCCCGCGCTGCGGCTCGGCGGACACCGAGGAGACGTCCCGCTTCGCCGCCACGTCCTGCAAGGCGCTGTGGCGCTGCCGCGCCTGCCGTGAGCCGTTCGAGTACGTCAAGGAGATCTGAATGGAAGGCCTGAAGGAAGCACAGACGGCTGCGACGGTAAGCCCGCGCACCCGCCGCCGTCCGGCCTTCCACGCCCTGCGCGTCGCCGCCGTACAGCCCCTGTGCGCGGACGCGGTCGCCGTCGGCTTCGACATCCCGGAGGAGCTGGCCGAGGAGTTCGCCTTCGCGCCCGGTCAGTCGCTGACGCTGCGGCGCGAGATCGACGGGCGGGACGAGCGGCGGTCGTACTCGATCTGCTCCCCGGTCGGATCGAGTCCCCGTATCGGCGTACGGGTGGTGCCGGGCGGGCTCTTCTCGTCCTGGCTCGTCGACGGCGTACGCCCCGGCGACACCGTCGAGGTCATGGCCCCCACCGGCGCCTTCACGCCCGACCTTGCCACGCCCGGCCATCATGTGCTGATCGCGGCGGGCTCCGGCATCACCCCCATGATGTCCATCGCCGAGTCCGTCCTGGCCGCCGACTCGCGCTCGACGGTCACCCTCTTCTACGGCAACCGCCGCACCGGCACCGTGATGTTCGCCGACGAGCTCGCGGACCTGAAGGACCTGTACCCGACCCGGTTCCAGCTCGCCCATGTCCTGTCCCGTGAGCCCCGTGAGGCGGAGGTGCTCTCCGGCCGGATCGACGCGGACCGGCTGGCCACGCTGATCGACGCGCTGGTCGACGTCCCGACCGCCGACCACTGGTGGCTGTGCGGCCCGCACGGGATGGTCCGGGACGCGCAGCGGGTGCTGGAGGGCCTCGGTGTCCCGGCGGAACGTGTCCATCAGGAGCTGTTCTACGCCGACGACGAGCCGGTGCGGGAGGTGCACCACGAAGAGGGCGGCCCGCAGGGGCCCGTCAGCCAGGTCACCATCACCCTCGACGGCCGGTCCACCACCGCCGCCCTGCCGCGCGAGCGGACCATCCTCGACGGCGCCCAACGCACCCGCCCCGACCTGCCGTTCGCCTGCAAGGGCGGTGTCTGCGGGACCTGCCGGGCCCTGGTCACCGACGGCAAGGCCGACATGCGGCGCAACTTCGCGCTGGAAGCGGCTGAGGTGGATGCGGGCTATGTGCTGACCTGCCAGTCGTACCCGGTCTCCGAGACGCTGACGGTGGACTACGACAGCTGAGCCGCCGGGAAGTGTTGAGTGGCGAGGAAAGCGAAAGGGCTAATTCAATGAGGTTTGAGAAGGAAGCCCCTTCATGGCCTCGCCACGTCAGACGCTATCAGTCACGCCGGGATCAGGTCGCGCAGATTTTCGGGCGTCACGATCCGTGAGTCCGGGTGCAGTCCGTCGGGACGCCGCATTCCGATGTAGGTCACGGGACCCTCGGGAACCGACTCGCCGTCCCACAGGGTCGTCGTGGCGTCCATCAGGCCGGTGAGGTAGCGCACCGTCAGCTGCTCGCGCTCCACGATGCCGCGCAGCAGCGTCGCCACCGACACCCGGTTGCCCTCGACCCGGTTGGACGTCGGCGTCCCCTTCAGGTACAGGTGCAGCCACTTGGCACGCCACCGGCCGTCGGGTCCGCGCAGGAACGCCAGCGGCAGCGCCACCCGGCCCGGACCGCGCAGCTCCGACTTCATGCGCACCGTGCGAGGCTCGAACGGCCGGCCCCGCTGCTCGCCCTCGCGCAGCATGAACCCGAAGAACGACTCCTCGACCTCCTCGAAGCCCTCCCCCTCGAAGATGTTGACCTGCGGGACGATGTAGGTGCTCCGCACGGCGCCGAGGCGCAGGTCGATGAACTCCGAGGCCCCGTCGGGCGCCTCGGTGACGTCACCGGAGTGCTCGCCCTCGACACCGCGCAGATTGGTGTACGACAGCCAGGAGGCGGTCGAGTAGTCGCCCTTCAGCAGCAGCGCCGACAGGTCGTAGTCGGTGGTTCGCCCGGTCTCCTTCCAGTACACGAAGAAACGCAGCAGCTCCCCGTCGACCGGGGACACCGAGCCGCGCGGCAGCACGCCGAGCCCGGCCGCGGTCGCCTTGCCGCTGAGCGGCAGCGCCACGTCCAGGACCTCCGGGTCGATCAGCAGCCGTCCCGGGGCGGGCAGACGGCGGCGCAGCTCCGTGTCGAGCGCGGCGATCAGCCGCTTGCGCTCAGGCGGCAGCACGGGCGGGCGGGTGTCTTCGGTGACCCAGCCACGGCCGTGGCGGTTGACGAAGACCCGCCGCTCGCCCGTCTGCTGCGCCCGGTTGTGCAGATGCTCACGCATCGACAGCACGACCCGGCCCGACACGTCCGGCGCGACCTGCTCGGCGGCGGCCACGACGGCATCGCGATCGTCCTGGGTGAGGGCGGCGCGCAGCAGCCGGTCCAAGGCGCGGAACAGCTTGCCCGGCGCTGACTTCAGCAGCTCCACCGCGCCGGTGATGTCGTTCTCGTCGAGCAGCTCCTCGACCCGGCTGTCGACGGAGCGCGCGGTCTTCTCACCGCGGGCGACGGCGAACACGTCGGCCGCGTGCGGCCACTGCGGATACTCGTGCGGGTGCAGCCGCTCGCCCAGCCGCTTCCACATCTCGCGGTGCGCGTGTACGTCGGCGAGCTTGACCGGCGCCGCGGCGACGACCGTGTCGAGGCCCGCGAGCAGCGCCCGGCGCACGGAACGCGGGAGGGTTCGGAATCGTGTCGGCTCCTGGAGGCTCACGTCACCGCCGGACAGCGCACAGGCCAGCCGCAGCGCGTCCGTGACCGTGTCCAGCAGCACGCCCGCGCCCGCCATCAGCCGTGCGTGGTTGACCACGGCCCGGTTCTCCCGCACGGGAATGGTCTCGGGCTGCGGCCCGTCCACGCAGTGACCGGCCAGCCGCTGGAGATCGCGCACACCTTCCTCGTCCAGCGGCGTGCTGCTGCCCGCCAACGCCAGGTACAGGGCGGTGACTTCGTCGTCCAGGGTGCCGCCCAGGTGCAGGACCGTCATCCGGTCGCCCGCCGCGGTGATCAGCTCGTCGTGGTGGGTGAGCATCTCGGCGTACGTGTGCTGGTAGGTGCCGTACGTCGGGAGGGTGAGCAGGTTCACCACCCCCGTGCTCAGCTGCTCGAGCGTGCTCCCGCGCGTCGCGTCGTCGGCGAGTGCCTCGGCGATGCAGCGCATCCAGAAGTCGTACGTGTCGGGTACGTTGGCCGGGAAGTCGATGAAGTACACGTTGTGCTGCACATGGTCGCCGACCATCTCGCGGACGGTGCGCAGCGTGCGCACCGCGGTGTCCACGACCGTGCTCCCGGACAGCCCCGACAGACGCGTCAGCAGCTCCGCCGAGAGCTTGAAGCCCACGGACATCAACGCGGCGTCGAACTGCCGCGCCGCGACGGCGCCTTCCCCCGCGGGTCCCGTGGGGGAGGGGAGGCGATGGGCGTGCCGGATGACCAGGGGTTCGAGAGGGTGGACCATTCCGGGATGGTCCCAGACCCACACGCGTGTTCGCATGCGGGTTTCCGCGTCGGACCCGAGGTCAGGACTGCTGAGCCGCCCGCTCCGCGTCCCGCTTCTTGATCCGGGCCGTCTCCTTGCGGACCTCGGCCTGGGTGGCGCGCTCCTTCTGCAGCCACTCCGGCTGCTCCTGCTTCAGCGCCTCGATCTGCTCCGTGGTGAGGGGTTCCGTGACGCCGCCCCGGGCCAGGCCCGCGATGGAGACGCCCAGCTTCTGGGCGACGACCTGGCGGGGGTGCGGGCCGTTGTGCCGCAGCTCCCGCAGCCACTGCGGCGGGTCCGCCTGGAGCGCGTTCAGCTCGGCGCGCGAGACGACACCCTCACGGAATTCGGCGGGGGTGGCCTCGAGGTACACACCCAGCTTCTTCGCCGCGGTGGCGGGCTTCATCGTCTGGGTGTTCTGGTGCGACGTCATGCCTTCCAGGGTATCGACTGGGTGAACCGGCGCCGACCACGGCCGGTAACCTGGCCAGGTGACAGGCTCGGAAGCACCCTCGTCGTCCCCGGAAGCAGCCCCTTCCACCCCGGCAGCAGCGCCGTCCTTCCGGCTCGCGTACGTCCCGGGGGTGACCCCCGCGAAGTGGGTGCGGATCTGGGAGGAGCGCTTCCCCGGCATCCCCCTCACCCTGCACGCGGTGACCGCCGCCGAGGCGCAGGACGTGCTCCGCGCGGGCGACGCCGACGCAGGTTTCGTACGGCTGCCGGTCGACCGTACGGTCTTCAGCGCCATCCCCCTCTACACCGAGACGACGGTCGTCGTGGTCCCCAAGGACCACCTCGTCGCGGCCGTCGACGAGGTGACCGCCGAGGACCTGGCCGACGAGGTCGTCTTCCACCCCCTCGACGACGTCCTGGACTGGGAGCGTCCCCCCGGGCAGCCCGCCTTCGAGCGCCCCGCGACCACCGCGGACGCCGTCGAGCTCGTCGCGGCCGGCGTCGGCCTGCTCGTCGTACCCCAGTCGCTGGCGCGCCTGCACCACCGCAAGGACCTCACCTACCGCCCTCTCGTGGACGCCCCCCAGTCGAGCGTCGCCCTGTCCTGGCCCGAGGACGCGACCACGGACCAGGTCGAGGACTTCATCGGCGTCGTCCGGGGCCGCACGGTCAACAGCACCCGGGGCCGTACGACGTCCCAGGCCCCGGCCGCCTCGGAACAGCCGAAGCGCAAGCGGGCCGAGTCCGGGGGCGGCACACGGCGGCAGCCCGCAGCCGGCGGCCGCGGCCAGCGCGGCGGCTCCGGCGGCGCCAAGGGCACGAAGGGCGCGAAGAGCCCCCGGCGCGGCAAGCCCCGCCGCCGGTCGTAGCGGCCGGACGCACTCGCCGGTCGTAGCGGACCCGGGCTCACTTGGGCGGCAGGCTCGCCGCGAAGGCGCACCCCTCGTCGATCCACGCCCCGAGCACCTCGTCGTCCACGAGCGCGTCCCCGGCGACCACGATCCAGCCCCGCATCGGCCGCCCGGTCATGTCGAAGATCCGGGTGCCCGGCCTGGCCAGGGCCGCGTCGGTGCCGTCCGGGCCGACGCGGACCATGAGGTCGTCGCCGCTCACGCCGACGGCCATGTTCCCGTGCACCAGGAAGCCGATGCCGCCGAACATACGCTTCTCGGCGACGCCCGCCGCATCGCCGAGCCACTCCCTGACCCGCTGGGCGAGCCCCTCGTCGTACGCCATGACCACCCCTCACTCAGCGTGTCCCGTGAGCCTGCGTTCCAGGTCGCGCAGGTCCTTGCCGATGTTCGAGCGGACCTGGCGGGCCATGAGGGGTGCCGCCGGCCGGAAGAGGCCGCCGCTGCCGCCGCGGACTCGGATACGGGCGAGGGTACCGTCCGGGTGCGGGTCGAAGGCGTAGGTGACGTGCATCGGCATCGGTCCGGCCACGGACACCATGTCGAGCAGCCGGGGGAAGTCGTACGACGCCACGCGCAGCACGTAGTCGATGCGCCGGCCGAGGAAGTGGGCGGTCCGCGTGACCTCGGCGCCGACCCCGAAGCCGCCCGCGTCACCCTCGCGGGTCAGCTCCGCGGTGCGGATCCCCTGGGTCCAGTCGGCGTCGTGGCGCCAGTCCATGGCGTACTCCGCGACCTGCTCGGGAGGGAGCGGGATCACCCGCTCCGCCGCCACGTCGATCGTCATGGCCGCACCTCCTCGGGAAGGCATCCGCTGCCGACTCCAGGATCCCTGACTCGAGCGGGACGCCGGCTCGTCACTGCCTCGCCCGGCACAGCCAGTCGTAAGCCGACCGTGCCGTGAACTCCCGCTGCCCGCCTCGCACGAGCAGCCCGGCCGTCGCGAACTCCGGGGCGTCCGCGTGGGCGGCCACGTACGGGATCGCGATGCACCGCATACCGGCCGCGTGTGCGGCGGCGGCGCCCGGGGCGGCGTCCTCCACGACCACACAGTCGGCCGGAGCGGCGCCCAGTCGGCGGGCCGCCTCCAGGAAGACGTCGGGGGCGGGCTTGCCGTGCTCGACCTCGTCGGCCGAGACGACGGTGCGCAGGTGGGCGTCCAGGCCCGTGCCGGCCAGGATCGTCGTGATGGCCTCGGGGGAGGAGCCCGACGCCACGGCCATCGGGACGCCGTCGGTGGCCAGCAGTTCCACGAACTTGCGCATCTCGGGGTACACCGGGGTGGCGATGCCTGCCAGCTCCAGGTAGCGGCGGTTCAGCTCGTCGAGCAGCTCGGTGCGGGGTGTCGTGATGCCGTACCGCTCCTGCCACATCCCGAGCGTCTCCCACGTGCCGATGCCCACGTACTGCTCGTTGTCGTGCCAGGTGAATCCGGGCGCCCCGTGACCGGCGAGCAACTCGCGCGATGCCTCGTAGTAGTTGGGCTCGCTGTCCACGAGTGTGCCGTCGAGATCGAAGATGACCGAGACGCCGCTGAGACCGCTCATGGCCCCAGGATGTCAAAGGTCATTTCCGGGCCGCCGCCCGCCCGATCGACTCCACCAGCGGCAGCAGCCGGTGCGGGACGCGCTCGCGCAGGGCCACCTCGGTGCGGGTGCGCACGACGCCGGGCAGGCTGATCAGTTTCTGGATCACGTCCTCCAGATGGGCGTTGTCGCGGGCCACCACCCGGGTCAGCAGATCTCCGCCGCCCGTGATCGAGAAGGCCTCGACGATCTCCGGTACGGCGGCGAGGGCGTCGCCCACGTCGTCCAGGTGGCCCTGGGTGACCTCGATGTGCACGAACGCCAGCACCGGATGGCCGAGGGCGGCCGGGGAGAGGGTCGGCCCGGTGCCGGTGACCACGCCGTCCCGCTCCAGCCGGTCGAGCCGCGCCTGCAAGGTGCCGCGCGCGACACCGAGGATGCGGGCGTACTCGCGCACGCTCGTGCGGGGCTGCTCCAGCAGCAGGCGCAGGATGCGGGTGTCGAGCTCGTCCACGGCCATGGGTCCCAGCCTCTCTCCGTATGTGGTCCGTTGGCTCGCTGATGGACGAGCGGAGACCGATATGTCTGTGCCAATGGTCCAGCGTATTGGAGGCCACTTGAGCCAGTCGCCTCGGTGATGCTGCAATGGAGCGGTCGATGGCGCTGCGGATCCCGCGGCGCCTTTTGCATGCCGGTCGAGAGGGGCGGTAGTAGTGCTGAAGAGGGTGTTCGTGGCTCCGGACCCGGGGCTGGCGCGGCTGCGCTCCGCCGTGCGGGCCGTCCTCGGCGTCGGGCTCGCGGTCGTGGTCTGCGCACTGGCCGGACACTCCCTCGTCGGTGCCGTCACCGGCGGGCTCGCCGCACTGCTCGCCCTGTTCACCGTCACCGACGCCAGCGTCCGCGGCCAGGCGGTCACCACCGCGCTGCTGCCGGTCGTCGGCCTGCCCGTCCTCGCGGCGGCGGCCGAGCTGCACGACCACCCGGTCGCCCGCGACCTCACCTTCCTCGCCGTCGTCGGTGCCGGCGTCTACGCCCGCCGCTGGGGACCGCGCGGGCACAGCCTCGGCGTGTTCGCGTTCATGACCTTCTTCGTGGCGCAGTTCCTGCGGGCGACCCCGCGACAGCTGCCCGAGCTCTACGCCGCCGTCCTGCTGTCGCTGCTCACCGCGGCCGTGGTGCGCTTCGGGCTGTGGTGCTACGAACGCCGAACGCCCCCCGCGCCCGTCCCCGCACCGCCGGGCGGCAGCGGCCTGGCGCGCGTGACCACGCGCCAGGCGATCCAGGCCACCGCCGGCGCGGGCTTCGCCCTCGTCGTGGGCCAGCTGGTGTCCGGACAGCGCTGGTACTGGGCCGTCGGAGCGACCTGGTGGATCTTCGTCAACACCGCCTCGCGCGGCGAGACCCTGGTCCGCGGCTTCCGCCGGGTCCTCGGCACGGTGATCGGCATCGGTCTCGGCCTGCTCGTCGCGGTCCCGCTGCAGGGCGCGGCGATTCCGACGGCCGTGCTCCTCGCCGTGTGTGTCTTCGGCATCTTCTACACGGCCGCCGTCTCCTACACGTGGATGATGCTCTGCGTCACGGTGCTCGCCGAGCTCCTCTACGGCCTCCTGGGCGTCCTCGACCCCGCCCTGCTGGCGCTGCGGCTGGCCGAGACCGGCGTGGGGGCGCTCGGCGCGGTGCTGGCCGTGCTCCTCGTCCTGCCCGTCACCACCCACACCATCACCGACGCCTGGATCCAGCGGGCCCTGCGCTGCGTCCACGCGGCCACCGCCGAGGCCGCCGCACGCCTCGCCGGTGACGAGAGCGCCGACCCGGCCTCGCGGGTGGCCGAACTGGAGCAGCTGCTCGCCCGGGTACGGCTCTCGGTCGCCCCGCTCGTGCACCCGCTCAACCCGGTGCCGGCCCGCAAGCGGCGCGCCCGCCGGGTGCTGGCCCTGCTCGACGACTGCGCCCGCGAGATCCGCGGCCTGGTCGCCGTCGCAGCCGATCCGGAGGCCTCGCACGACGCCCGCCTGGCCGCCGCGTGCTGGCGCGTCGAAGCCGCGGTGGAGGCGCTCACCGGCGGCACGGACGTCACCGCCCCCACCGCGCAGCCGGCGGCTTCACACCCCGCGCTGGCGCATCTGCACGGCCTGGAGCGGGCCCTGGCCGAGTTGGCCCAGCCCTTGCGCGCGCCGTCCGACGCGCGGCTCGTGGCACAGCAGTCGTAGCTCCGCCCGGACCGGGACCGGGCGCGTTCCAGCGCGCCGACATGGTCAAGTCGCTTTGTCGACCCGCAGAGGGTGGATCAGCGCTTTCGTCGGGTAACTCCGGACCGTCGGACGCACGGAGCCCGCGAGCCGTGCGGGAGCGGCCCGCGGGTGAACCACCTGGGGTATGCGGTGCGCAACCTCCCGGCGGGCACGGAGTTTTGGTCTAGACCGATAGTCATCCGCTGCTACCGTCGCCCTGGACGGCACCCGACCGGAAGGGGACAACGGTGGCAGATGTCGGCAGACGGGGAGGACGGGCCTACATCGGGTCGTTCACGGCGGCCGGTGGCCAAGGCATCACCGTGGCCGCCGTGGCTGCGGGCAGCGGCGCGCTGACCGTCCTGAGCCGCGTGGACGACCTGCCCGATCCCGCGTACCTGGCCCTGTCGCCCGCAGGCGACACGCTCTACGCGGTGAGTGAGACGGCCGAGGGCGCGGTGGCCGCGTACCGCGTGACCGGAGATGCTCCAGAGCCGCTCGGACCGCCGGTGCCGGTGGGCGGCAGCGGGCCCGTGCACCTCAGCCTGTTCGCCGGTCACGTCCTGACCGCCAACTACGGCACCGGCAGCGTCACCGCCGTCCCCGTCCGCGCCGACGGCACCCTCGCGGACGCCCCGTCCGGCGTCCTCCACCACACCGGCTCCGGCCCGCACACGCCCCGCCAGCAGGGCCCGCACGCCCACCAGGTGCAGCCCGACCCCAGCGGCCGCTGGGCCGTCAGCGTCGACCTGGGCACCGACTCGGTGCGGGTGTGCGCCCTGGCCGACGGCACGCCCGACATCCACCGGGAGATCGCCCTGCGGCCCGGTTCGGGCCCCCGCCACCTGGCCTTCCACCCGGACCGCAGCTACGTGTACGTCCTGAACGAACTCACCCCCACCGTCACCGTCTGCCACTGGGACGCCGACGACGGCACGCTGAAGCCGCTGGCGGAGACACCGGTGCTGCCGGGCGCCCCGGCCGGGGACGCCTACCCCTCGGGCATCGTCGCCTCGCCGGACGGCCGCTTCGTGTGGACCGCCACCCGCGGCGAGGACGTGCTGTCCACGTTCGCCGTCGAGGGCGAGGAGCTGCGCCTGATCGGGACCGTGACCTGCGCCGGGCACTGGCCGCGCGCGATCACCGAGGCGGGAGGCGTCCTGTACGTCGCGAACGAGCGCTCCGGAGACGTGTCCTGGTTCGCCGTGGACCCGGACCTGGGGCTCCCGCGCTACGAGGGCTCGATCGAGGTGCCCGCGGCGTCCTGCGTGGTCGTCGGACCGGATCCGGGCCGGGTGTGACCGGATGCCGAAGGGCCCGCTCCCGGTGTGGAGCGGGCCCTTCGGCGTTACGACCGTGTCCGACCGTGTCTCGGGCGTCAGCGGACCGGCGTGCCCTGCGGCTGCGGGGCGATGCCCAGCGCCGTCGTGTACTTCGACAGGGCGAGCTTGCCGATCGCCGGGTAGGGGCCGAGGGCCTCGGCGGCGGAGCAGCCCGCCTCCTGCGCGGCCTCCGCGATCAGGCTCGGGTCGATCTCCGGCCCTATCAGGTACGGCGCCAGCGCCAGCTGCTGCGAGCCCGAGGACCGCAGCTGCTCCGCGACGGACGCGATCGAGCCCTCCTGGTCCAGGGCCGCCGCCATCACCGGCACGGCCAGGCGCGCGGCGAGCAGCATGCCGGTGATCCCGGCCGCCTGCACGGCCTCCTCGCCCCCGACGGAGGCCAGGATGATGCCGTCCGCGGCGGTCGCCACGGTGAACAGGCGGGCACGGTCGGCGCGGGCCAGACCGGCCTCCGACAGGCGCACGTGCAGCGCCTCGGCGAGCAGCGGGTGCGGGCCCAGCACGTCGGTGAGGTCGGCCGCGACCCGGCTGTCCATCACGGCCTGGCGGATGACGCGCAGCAGCGCGTTGTCCGGGCCGGCGAGCAGCGGCACGACGACGGCGACGGGGCCCTCCGGCTCCTTGACGTCCACACCCGCGGCGATCGCCTGCTCATAGCGGGCGCTGCGCTCCTGAGCGGTGTGCACGAGCACCGACTGGAGCGTGGGGAACTCCGCATCGTCGCCGTCGACGTACCCGATCCGGGCGTCGAGGCCGGGGAGCTCGGAGCGGGCGATGCTCACGACCTCGTCGGCGAGGCCGCGGGTGGCGGCGCTCGGCGTGCCCGGCACCGCGAGAACGAGCGCGGGCGCGCCCTCGGGAGCCGCCAGGGGTTCGGGTCGACGGTGCCGCCCGGGCTGGCGGGGGCGCGGCATTCGTACTGGCAGGCCGGACGCGGGCCCAGTGGGGGAGCTCATGGCGCCGCATGTTACTGGTTTCCTGGGCTCCCCTGTTCGGGGAGGGTGCAGGTGAGCGGTATCCGTCCGCTTTTGTCTGATTGAGTTACCTGCAGTCCGGAACCGAACGGCGCGGGGGATCAGTCCCTCTTTCCTGTCATCACGCAGAGCAGCGCCTCGTCACCCGGCAGGGTGAGCGCACCCGTTGCCAGCTCGGCCGCGATGCGTACCGACCCCAGCAACGGATCCCCGTCGGCCGGCACCCGGCGCGCGTGCGGCAGCCGCTTCGACAACTCCTCTTCCAGCGGTACGACAAGAGGGTCGCCCATCTTGAACAGGCCGCCGGTGAGCGCGACTTGTGGCTCGCCGGCCGCCGGGCAGACGGCGGCCGCCGACTCGGCCATGTGCCGTGCGGCGGACCGCAGGATGTCCGCCGCCACCGGGTCCCCGCCGGCGCAGGCGGCCACCTGGGGAGCGAACGAGGCTAGGACGGCGGGGCGGTCCGGACGCGGGTACAGCCTGCCGGGCAGCCCTGGCACGGGGCCGAACATGTCATTGACGCGGGCCAGCAACGCGGCCGACCCGCCGGGCCGGCCGTCGTACGCCCGCAGCGCCGCCTCCAGCCCCGCCCTTCCGATCCAGGCACCACTGCCGCAGTCGCCGAGCAGATGCCCCCAGCCGTCCGCACGGCGCCACCGTGTCAGATCCGTGCCCATCGCGATCAGCCCCGTACCGGCGGCGACCACGGCACCGGGCCGCGACCCCAGAGCGCCCGCATAGGCGGTGACGGCGTCGGCGGCGAGAGCGAGGCGCCCGATGCCGAACTCCCGCTCCAGCGCGGCCGGCAACTCGGCGCGCAGGGCATCGCCCAAGGTGGCGAGCCCGGCGGCCCCGATCACGGCCGTACCCAGTCGCTCGACCCCGCTCTCGGCGACCAGCGCCCGGACCATGGGCACCAGTTGTTCCATCAGATGCCCGGGGTCGAGGCCCCGGTCACCGATGCGGACCGGCTCGCGGGACTCCCGCCGGGCCGACACCCCCTCCTCGACGGTGCCGACGACGACCCGCAGGCCCGAGCCTCCGGAGTCGACGGCGAGGAACCCAGCGGGCTCGGTCACGGCAGGCGCCAGTCCACCGGCTGTCCCCCCTGACGGATCAGCAGGTCGTTGGCCCGGCTGAACGGGCGGGAGCCGAAGAAGCCGCGGTCGGCGGACATGGGGGAGGGGTGGGCCGACTCCACCGACGGGAGGTTGCCGAGCAGCGGGCGGAGGTTGCGGGCGTCACGGCCCCACAGGATGGAGACCAGCGGCTTGCCGCGCCCGGCCAGCGCGCGGATGGCCTGCTCGGTGACCTCCTCCCAGCCCTTGCCGCGATGCGCGCCCGGTTTGCGCGGAGCCGTGGTGAGCGCCCTGTTGAGCAGCAGCACGCCCTGCTGGGTCCAGGGCGTCAGATCGCCGTTGGAGGGCTGCGGCAACCCCAGGTCGGTGTTCAGCTCCCGGAAGATGTTGATGAGACTGCCGGGCAGCGGACGCACCTCGGGCGCGACCGAGAACGACAGCCCCACGGCATGGCCCGGCGTGGGATACGGGTCCTGTCCGACGATCAGGACCCGCACCTCGTCGAAGGGCTGCTGGAAGGCCCTCAGGACATTCGCTCCGGCCGGCAGATAGGTGCGTCCCGCGGCGATCTCCGCGCGCAGGAAGTCGCCCATCGAGGCGATCCGTTCGGCAACGGGTTCCAGGGCCTTCGCCCAGCCCGGTTCGACGATTTCATGCAAGGGTCGTGGTGCCACGGGCGTCACCCTACTGCCGTGGCGGCAGCGGCGATCAACCAGTGGCCAAGACCGGCCCGTAAGCTCTGACGGCTCATCCGATCACCGCGGCCCGCACACACAGCACGTCCGGCAGATGCGACGCCAGCTGCTGCCAGCTGTCGCCGTCGTCGGCCGACGCGAACACCTCGCCGTTGCGGTTGCCGAAGTACACGCCCGCCGGGTCCGCGTCGTCCGTGCACATCGCGTCGCGCAGCACCGTGCCGTAGTGGTCCTCCTGCGGCAGGCCTGCCGACAACGGCTCCCAGGTCTTGCCCGCGTCGGCCGTGCGGAAGACCCGGCACCGGCGGTCGGCCGGTACGCGGTCGGAGTCGGCGTTGATCGGGAAGACGTAGGCCGTGTCGCCGCGGCGGGGGTGGGCGGCGGCCGCGAAGCCGAACGTCGACGGCAGGCCCTCGCCGATGTCCGTCCAGTGCGCGCCCGCGTCGTCGCTGCGGTAGACACCCCAGTGGTTCTGCAGATAGAGGCGGTCCGGATTCGCCGCGTCGCGCGCGACCTTGTGCACGCACTGGCCGAACTCCGGGTTCGGGTCCGGCAGGAACACCGCGGAGACACCGGAGTTGGAGGGCGCCCAGCTCGCGCCGCCATCGGTGGTCCTGAACACACCGGCGGTCGAGACGGCCACCGTCACGGCCTTCGGGTCGCGCTTGTCGGTGAGCACGGTGTGCAGGCCCTCACCGCCGCCGCCCGGCACCCACTTCGAGCGCGTGGGGTGCTCCCACAGCGGTCGCACCAGCTCGAAGGTCTCGCCGCGGTCCGCCGAGCGGTACAGCGCGGCCGGTTCCGTGCCCGCGTACACCACGTCCGGCTCGGCGGCCGCCGGGTGCAGCTGCCAGACCCGCTCCAGCGAAGCCCCCGTGTCCTTCGGGAACTTGACGGCCGGCTGCGCCGGCTCGGTCCAGGTGCGGCCCAGGTCGTCGGAGTGGAACACGGACGGGCCCCAGTGCGCGCTGTCGCCGCCCGCCAGCAGCCGCGGGCGCTCGCCGCGGGTGTCGATGGCGACCGAGTACACGGCCTGGGCGTTGAAGTAGGGACTCTCGTCGAACTCCCAGGTGCCACCTCGCCTCCGCCCGATAAACAGGCCCTTGCGGGTGCCCACGGCGAGCAGTACCTCGGTCATGCCGATCACCTCCGGGACGTCTTTGTCTCAGGTACCGGCCAGTCTGCACCCCGGCACTGACAGTCACCTCAGGAAACGCTGACGTCGCAGGTCAGGGCGGCGATGATAGCCCGCTGCCGGGAGTCGCGGGGCGCTTTCGCGAAGACGCCCGCACCGGTCCGGGACTCCGTGCGACGGTCGACTCCGGGTGCGTGCCGTGAGCATCCAGCGGCCGTCCGCCGTATGGGAGGGCGGTCGGTCCGGCATGTTCGTGCGCTCATGAGGAGGAAGCCGTCGATGGCGTTCCGTGGTCCGAAGGTGTGGCTGTGGCGTTGGCGGCGCAATCCGCTCAAGCGCCGGGCCGATGCGGTGGAAGCCTGGGTCCTGCTCGCCGCCTGGGCGCTCACCGTCCTCGCCGGGGTGCTGGCCGGTCTGGCGACGGCCCGCACGGTGGAGCAGGGAATGGCCCGGGAGCGCGTCGAGTGGCGGCCCGTCGTCGCCCTCCTCGCCGAGCACGCACCGGGCACCGCGGACTCCCGCACGGGCACGACGAGCGGCGCGAGCGTGTGGGCGAAGGTCCGCTGGAGCGCGCAGGACGGCTCGGCGCACACCGGGCAGGCCCGCGTCCGGCCCGGCAGCGGCGTCGGCACGCCGGTCACCGTCTGGACGGACCCTCAGGGCCGCCTGGTGACCAAGCCCGCCTCTCCCTCCGAGGCCCGCTCACGAGCCGCCCTGGTCGGCGGCCTCGCGGGCCTGTGCGCCGCATCCCTACCCTTCGTCGCCGGCCGGGCTCTGCGCGGTCGCCTGGAGAGCCGGCGCATCGATCAGTGGGGCTATGAGTGGGCACGCTTCGGGCCGTTGTGGGGTGGGCGGACGACCGGGTGACGCCGGGTAGGTTCAAACCATGGTTGGCGACTGGCGGGCGAATCGGATCGAGAGTGCGCTGCGAGGTGAGAACCCCACCGTGCTGCGGCGGCTGCCGGCGGGGTTCGCAGTGATCGGCGATGTCCAGTTCCTGCCGGGCTACTCGGTGCTCCTGGTGGATGATCCCGAGGTCGAGAGGCTGTCAGACCTGCCGAGGGACAAGCGCGTGGCGTTCCTTTCAGACATGGACCACCTCGGGGAAGCGGTCGAGCGTGCATCCCGTCGCATGAATACGGCCTTCCGGCGGGTCAATCTCGAGATCCTCGGCAACACCGACGGATTCCTGCATGCGCACGTATGGCCCCGGTTCGAGTGGGAGCCGGCCGACTTGGTGCGCATGCCGGTGTGGCTCTACCCCCGCGACAGGTGGGCGGACGAACAGTTCGCACTCGGTCCGCAGCACGATCCCCTGCGCAAGGCGATCGGGGACGAGTTGGACCGCCTCCACGCGGCGAACTGACGGCAGGGAGATCACCGGCCCCGCCACATCCTCGGGCGGCGCCCACCGCCCGGCCTGTCGGCGCGGCGTGCCCCGCCCGATCATCTCGCCGAGCCTCACCCCACCCCCGGCAACGCCCGCCCCAGAATCGCGCCCACATCGGCGGCATCCGGCAGCGTTCCGAACGCATGCCCCCAGTCGCCCCCGAGTCGCGTGGCGCAGAAGGCGTCGGCCACGGCCGGAGGGGCGTGGCGGACGAGTAGGGAGGCCTGGAGGGTCAGGGCCATCAGCTCGACCAGGCGCCGGGCGCCGGCCTCGGAGCCGCCGGCCAGCAGGGCTTTCAGCCGGGTGACGGACGCGTCCAGCCGGGCGTCCGCACCCTGTGCCAGGGCCAGCTCCGCGAAGAGCGCCTCCGCCGTGCCGGGCTCCCGGCTCAACGCCCGCAGCACATCGAGGGCGTTGACGTTCCCCGAGCCCTCCCAGATCGACAGCAGCGGAGCCTCGCGGTAGTGGCGGGGCATGCCCGACTCCTCGACGTAGCCGTTGCCGCCCAGGCACTCCAGGGCCTCCGCGGTGAAGGCCGGGCCCCGCTTGGTGACCCAGTACTTGCCGACGGCGGTGGCGATACGGCGGAACGCCGCCTCCGCGCCGTCCTCACCGTCGGCGCCGCCCCCGCGCACCGCCCGGTCGGCCGCACCGGCCAGCCGTAGCGTGAGCGTCGTGGCGGCCTCCGACTCCAGCGCGAGGTCGGCCAGGACGTTGCGCATCAGCGGCTGGTCGACCAGCCTCGCCCCGAACGCACTGCGGTGCCGCACATGGTGCCCCGCCTCGACGAGCGTCTTGCGCATCAGCGCCGCCGACATCATCACGCAGTCCAGGCGCGTGCAGTTGACCATCTCGATGATCGTCTTGACGCCCCGTCCCTCGGGCCCGACCAGCCAGGCGACGGTTCCGTCGAACTCGGGCTCGGAGGAGGCGTTGGAGCGGTTGCCCAGCTTCTCCTTCAGGCGCTGGATGCGGAAGGTGTTGCGGCTGCCGTCGGGCAGGACCCGCGGCACGAAGAAGCAGGACAGGCCGCCCGGCGCCTGGGCCAGCACCAGGAAGACGTCGCACATGGGCGCCGAGGTGAACCACTTGTGCCCACGCAGCGTGTACACGCCGGGCTCGGCGGTCGGTGCGGCCGTCGTGGTGTTGGTACGGACGTCGGAGCCGCCCTGCTTCTCGGTCATCCCCATGCCCGCGAGCAGGCCCCTCTTCCCGGTCGGCACGCGCAGACCCGGGTCGTACTCCCGGCTGCTCAGCAGGGGCTCGTAGACCCGCGCGAGCTCGGGCTGCCGGCGCAGCACCGGGACGGCGGCGTACGTCATCGACGTCGGACAGCCGTGGCCCGCCTCGGTGTGCCCCCAGACCAGCCCGCCCGCGGTACGGGCGACATGGGCGCCGGGCCGTTCGTCCGCCCAGGGCGCCGCCGCGAGGCCCTCGGCGACCGCGACCCGCATCAGGTGGTGCCAGCTCGGGTGGAACTCGACCTCGTCGACGCGATGGCCGTACCGGTCGTGCGTCCGCAGCTCCGGCTCGTACCGGTTGGCCTGCTCGGCCCACTCCTGCGCCTCGGCGCTCCCGGCCCGCAGCCCGAGCCGCCGGATGTCCTCCTCGGCCCACGCGGCGCCCTCGCGACGCAGCCCTTCGAACAGGGCCGCGTCGTCGGAGGCGTCGTACGGAGGCAGGGGAGGGGGCTGGTTGGTGACGTCGTGGGTGGCGTACTGCCCGGACTGCTCCAGCGCGGCACCGTCCGCATCCTGCGCGGCACCGGACGTATCCTGCGCGGCACCGGACTGCTCCTGCGCGAGTATCGAGACCATGCGGTCAGTGTTGCACCGCAGCTACGGTTGCAGCAATCCTGTAATACGTCACCCGCCCCCGTACAGTCGTGGCCATGCCGAACAACCCGTCACCGCAGGCCGGCGAGGTGGAACTGCGTCCGCTGTCCGCCCGGTCGGTCGTCCTGAGCCTGCTGCTGGGTCTGCATCCGCCCGAGCTGCCGGTGAAGGACCTGGTGCGCAGCGTGGAACCGTTCGGGATCTCGGGATCCACCCTGCGGGCCGCGCTCAGCCGGATGGTGGCGGCCGGGGACCTGCGGCGCGCGGACACGGTCTACCGGCTCAGCGACCGGCTGCTGGAACGTCAGCGCCGGCAGGACGAGGCGGTCCACCCCGAGACCCTGCCCTGGGCCGGCGACTGGGAGATGGTCGTGGTCACGGCCACGGGCCGCGGCCCCGCGGAACGGGCCGAACTGCGCACCGAGTTGACCCGGCTCCGGCTCGCCGAGCTGCGCGAGGGCGTCTGGCTGCGGCCCGCCAATCTGCGCCGCCCCCTGCCGGACGGCCTGGGCCAGGTCGCCGAGCGCTGCACGGCCCGCCCCGATCGCCCCGCGCGCGAGCTGGCCGCGAGCCTGTGGCCGTTGGACGGCTGGAGCGGCACGGGACATGCCCTGCTCGCCCATGCCGCGCGGGTGCGGCAACCGTCCGATCGTTTCACCGCCTTCGCGGCCGTCGTACGCCACCTGCTGGCCGATCCGGTGCTGCCGGCCGAACTCCTCCCGCCCGACTGGCCGGGCAGCCGGCTGCGTGCCGTGTACGCGGACTACCGCCAGGAGGTGGCCGACGCCGTACGCGCGCGTGCCCAGGAGGAGCAGACGGCGTGAGGGACCGAGAACGACACGGCGGCCGTACGAAGCGCCGTGCGGGACGCTTCGTACGGCCGCCTTCACCGTGGGGGACTACCGGCGGGCGCGGGGGATCACCTGTAGGTGATGTCCGAGCCGGAGTACAGGCAGTTGGTGCTGTCGGGGCCCGTACCCACGGCGGTGTTGTTGTTGTACTTCTGGCAGGGCACGACCTTGCGGCTGGCGTCGTTGTAGATCGTGATGCCCCGCAGCGTCGCCACGTCGTTGCGGTTGACGTTGATGCCGACGAGGCGCGCGGTCGAGCCCGTGCCGGTCACCTCGATGTTGCTGAGGTTGACCTTGCGCGTGTACTGCGTGGAGCAGTCGCCGCACGAGCGGTACAGCGTCTTGAACTCGCTGACGGCGAAGTTGGAGATGTTCACCGTGCCCGGCCCGTTGTGCTGGAAGACCTTGTCGGCGGCCTTCTTCGCACCGCCGCCGATCACGTTGTACGTGGAGCCGCCGCGGAAGGTGGCCGCGTCCTCGCCGACGTCCTCCCACCATACGTTCTGCAGGGTGCAGTTGCCCTCGCAGTGGATGCCGTCGGCGCCGGGCGCGCCGATGATGACGTTCTTCAGCGTCGCGCCGGGCGCGAGCTCGAAGATCGGGTCCTGGCCCTCCTCCTGGCCGTCACCGGCCAGGTCCCCGGTGCCGTAGAACTTCTTCATCCCGTAGTCCTTGGTGCCGGACACGGAGATGGTCGAGGAGGTCCCCTGGCTGCCGTTGGGTGTCGGCCAGGTGGCGGCGCTCGCCGGTGGCGCTCCGAGTGTCGTGATCATGACAGTCGACAGGCCGAGTGCGGCCAGTCCGCCGGTCAGTGCACGCCGGCGGGCGCGGGGCTTTCCTGGTGAAGTCATGTCCCGATGCCTTCTTCCAGTTGGGGGTGGACAGTTGAGGGGGTGGACAGTTGGGCGGATCGGTGGGGGGTGATCGGTGGGGGGTGATCGGTGGGGGGTGTCAGATCCTTCCGGCACCCGCGCCGGACGTCACCGAGGCGACGACCGTGGACGCGGACTCGGCGGTGTAGCTGTAGGGCGGCGTGGTGAAGGTGCCGACCCGGGAGATCTCGGTCGCGGCCCCGCCGAGATCGTTGCCGCGCAGATTGGCGTAGCCGTCGACGTCGCTGCTGCGGTTCGTGGTGACGGCGACCTTGGTGTCGCGGAAGACGTTGTTCTCCACGAGCATCTGGGCGCCCATGCGCGAGTGGCAGGCGGTGTCCGCGCCGGCCACGTAGTTGTTGTAGAAGTGCCCGGTGCCGAAGCGCAGGCTGGGGATGCGCGAGTAGACGTTGCTGAACCAGTTGTGGTGGTACGTCACCTTCAGGTGGCCGGTGTCCTCGCTCGCGTTGTTGTCGCTGTGGCCGACCAGTGAGCCCTTGAAGTGGTCCTTGAAGGTGTTCCAGGACACCGTGACGTTGTCCGAGCCGTGATTGATGTCCAGCAGGCCGTCGTAGTGGTCCTTGTCGTGATCGCGGTCGGCGGAGAAGGAGTTGTGGTCGATCCACACCTTTGTCGACGCCTGGACCGTGATGCCGTCGGACGGCGCCACCGGCTTGCTGATGTTCAGGTTGCGGACGACGACGTTGGTGACGTTCTTCAGCCGCAGTCCGCCTCCGGTGAGACCGGACGACGAACCCACGCCCAGCACGGTGGTGTTGGAGCCGACGTCGACCTGGCCGCTCAGCGAGATCAGGCCGTTGACCCGGACGACCTTGGCGGAGTTGCCGGTCACCGCCGACTTGAAGGCGGTCAGTGTCGAGACGGTGACCGCCGAGGCGCTGCCGCCGCCGGTTGTCCCGGCGCCGAAGCCGACGGGCGAGGTTTCGGCCGCCCCGGCGGGCTGGGGCAGTGCGAGGGCGGCCGCCGTGGCGAGGGCGAGTGCGGCGGCCGTGGCCAGTACGGCTCTTTGCGGGCGTGCATGTGGGGGGAGAGTACGCATGCGGGTGCGTCCTTTCAGAAGGAGCGACTCGATCATGTATGTGAACGATGTGCTTCATATGGAACGCCGCGCGCGGGCAGGGTGACCCTTTGGGGTTTTGCGTGGGCGGCTCGGTCACACTGCTGAACGGAACGTAGGGTGCAAGCGCTTTCTAGTCAACGCTTTGCGCAGAAGAATTCGGTCAGTCCTGGTGGGTGCCGGGCGCTTCCTTCCGGCCTGGCGTGGGAGCGCTTCCATGATGAGCGTGTCCATGCCACGATGCTGCCGACGCTTCCCTGTGAGAGGGCGAGTCCATGCCGACTCCCCGTATGCGTACGTCGATCAGCGCGCTGCCGCTCACTCCGCCGGCCTTCGGCGCCGTGGACGTACCCGGTCCACGAGCCGTGACCAGAAGGGACAAGGACGTGCCCACCCCCACCCGCACCACTCCGACAAGACCGCTGCTCGCGAAACTCGTCGCCCCCCTCGCAGCGCTCCTGCCGTTGCTCGCGGCACTGCTCGTCGCCGCCCCCGCCGCCTCCGCCGCCTCCGCCCCCGCCGCCTCCGCCCGTACCGAGGCCGATGCCGTCCCCACCGCGACGCTCACCGAGGTCACCGACTTCGGCACCAACCCCAGCAACCTGCGCATGTACCTGTACGTGCCGGCCAGTGTCAGGCCCAACCCGGCGGTCCTCGTGGCCGTGCACTGGTGCACCGGCTCCGGCCCGGACATGTACAACGGCACCGAGTACGACACGCTCGCCGACCAGCACGGGTTCGTGGTGATCTACCCGTCCGTCACCCGCAGCAGCAAGTGCTTCGACGTGTCCTCGCCGCAGGCGCTGAAGCGGGGCGGCGGCAGCGACCCGGTCGGCATCAAGTCGATGATCGACTGGACCGTGCGTGCCTACGCCGCCGACACCAGCCGGGTCTTCGCCACCGGCATCTCCTCCGGCGCGATGATGACGAACGTCCTGCTCGGCGACTACCCCGACGTGTTCGCCGCCGGAGCCGCCTTCGCGGGAGTCCCCTTCGGCTGCTTCGCCACCACCGACGGATCCGAGTGGAACAGCGCCTGTGCGAACGGCACGGTGACCCGCACCGCGCAGCAGTGGGGCGACCTGGTGCGCGGCGCCTACCCCGGATACACCGGGCCCCGGCCTCGCATGCAGCTGTGGCACGGCACCGCGGACGACGTCCTGCGCTACCCCAACTTCGGGGAGATGATCAAGCAGTGGACGAACGTCCAGGGCATCAGCCAGACCCCGGCCGCCACCGACACGCCCCAGCCGGGCTGGACCCGTACGCGCTACGGCGGCACCGGTGACCGGGCTCCCGTCGAGGCGATCAGCCTCCAGGGCGTCGGCCACAACGTGTACAGCTACGGCATGGCGGCCCGCGTCCTCGCCTTCTTCGGCCTCGACAGCGGCGGCCCCACCCCTCAGCCCCAGCCCGGCGCCTGCAAGGTGACCGCCACCACCAACGCCTGGACCACGGGCCTGACCGCCTCACTGACGATCACCAACACGAGCACGACCCCGATCGACGGCTGGCGGCTCGGCCTCACGCTGCCCGCCGGTCAGACGATCACGAACGGCTGGGGAGCCACGTACACCCCGGCGTCCGGCGCTGTGACGGCCACCAACGCCTCGTACAACGCGACGCTCGCGCCGGGAGCGAGCGTCAGCATCGGCTACCAGGCGAACCATGGCGGAAACAGTGCGGCGCCGAGCGCCTTCACGCTCAATGGCACGGCCTGTACGGCCGCTTGACCCGCCGGTCCTCGACGTGGCCGGAGCGTGGGTTTCCGGCCACGACGATCTTCCGTACGCGGATGACATGCCGTTTTGCGGGAACCCGGCCCGCACGGAAGGCGCTGTCGAGCGAGGTGGAGCGAGGGCGAGCGATGGTACTGGGACTGCTCACACGTCCGACGGTCGCCGCGGCCGGGCTGATCTCGGCCGGGCCGCAGCTGTTCGCCAGGGGCGCGGCCCCCGCGGTGGGGGTCGCGGCGGGTGCCGTGGCCGGGACGGCCCGGGCGGGTGTACGCACGATGGACACCGCGGGGCGCGTGCTGCGGGTCGCCCGCAATACCCTGCCCCTCGGCCCGCACCCCTGGCGGTCGGGCACGCGGACCCACCTGGCACTGCGGCCCGCCGCACCGGACCGGGTCCGGCGGGCGGGCGGGCTGGAGCACGCGGCACGCCGGGTGGCCGAGGTGCTGGCGGAGCGGCCCGACGTGGCCCTCGCCTACTGGGACGGCGGGCTGAGCCGGCTGGTGGTGACCGCCGTCGAGGAGTCGTTCAGCGACCAGGTGGTGGAGAAGGCGACCGAGATCGCGGCCCGGCACGGACTGGCCCAGCCGGACGAGACGGTGGAGGAGATCGTCCACCCGGCCGACCCCGCCGGAGTGCGGGCCGCCGCCGCGACGCTGGCCGCGGACGGGCTCGGCATCGCGGCCGCGTTCGCCGGCTACGGCCTGCGTCTGCCGGCCTCGCCCCGGGCGGTGACCGCGCTGGTGACGCTGCTGCGGGAGAACCCGCGCTTCCGCGGCCTGCTGCGGGCCCGCCTGGGCCGCTCCCGCATGGACATGGCGCTGGCCTTCGCGAACGCGGCCGCCCATGGTGCCGGCCGGACCCCGACCGCGCTGGTCCTCGACGGTGCGCTGCGCTCGCTCCAGCTGGCCGAGACGGTGGCGCGCACGGCGGCGTTCGACATGGTCCACGACGAGGTCTGCACGCCGGAGCGCTGCAGTGTGGCCGGGGACCACCGCCCGCGCCCGCCGCTGCGCACCTCTCCGGCCCAGGAGTACGCCGCGCACGCCGAAACCGGCAGTCTGGTCGGCGCCCTGGCCACGCTGCTGGTCAAGCACGACGGCACCGAGGCGGCCGAGGCCGTGCTCGCGGGCTCTCCGAAGGCGGCGCGCTACGGGCCCGCCGCCTTCCACGCCCTACTCGGCACCGCCCTGTCGCGCACGGGCGTCCTCGTGCGCGACACGGAACGGCTGCGGCAGCTGGAGATGGCCGACACGGTCGTCCTGCATCCGAGCGCACTGCGGAGCCCCGGCGAGGGCGCCGACCCGTGGGCGGAGGCCGTACTGGACGCCGCCCGGCGCGCGGGGCTGCGCGTCGTGATGGTGGACGACCCGGCCCTGGCCGACTTCACGAGCCTCGCCGACCAAGTGGTGCGCGACGAGCGGCCGCTCAGCGACGTGGTGGACGCGCTGCGGGGGGAGGAAGGCGTCGTCGTCACGGTCGCCCGGCCGGGACCGGACGACGAGGACGTCCTCGCCGGACTGCTCGCCGGTGACGTGGCCGTCGCCCTCACCGACCGGGACGCGGCCGTGGTCTGGGGCGCGGACGTGCTCGCCCCGCACGGTCCGGCCGACCTGTGGCGGCTGCTGCGGGCGGTCCCGGTCGCGCGCGCGGTCGGGCGCAGGTCGCAGACCCTGGCCCGGTCCGGGGCCGCCCTGTCCGGGATCCTCGTGGCCATCGGCAAGTCCCGGCGCGGCCGTCCCACACCGTGGCCCGGGCTGCGCCACACGCCGGTCGACGTGAGCGCGGCCTGGGCGCTGCTGTCCGGGACGCGTGCGGCGCTCGGCGTGGCGGTGGCCCGCGCCCCGCACCCCCGCCCGCGCGTGGCCTGGCACGAGCTGGAGCCCACCGAAGTCCGCGACCGGCTGGAGCACGAGGAGGGACCGGAGCCGACCCTGTCCGAGCAGGTCACCGACCGCACGCGCGACGCGGTCCGCACGCTGGGCCGAAAGCGCCTGTTCGCACCCTTGAGCGGGCCGCTGCAGCTCGCCCGGGCCGTACGCGGCGAACTCGACGACCCCCTCACTCCGGTACTGGCCGTCGGCTCGGCCGCCGAAGCCATCCTCGGCTCTGTCGTCGATGCGCTGCTGGTCGTCGGCGCACTCGACCTGAACGCCCTGGTCGGCGGCATCCAGCGGATGCGGGCCGAGCGCGCGCTGTCCGGGCTGCTGGCCAAGCAGAAGCAGAAGGCGCGCGTCACGACCGACGAGCCGCCGTCCCGGCCGCACCTCGTGGACGCCGCCAAACTCCGTCCCGGTGACGTGATCGAGCTCCGGGCGGACGACGTGGTGCCCGCGGACGCCCGTCTGCTGTGGGAGGACGGCCTCGAAGTGGACGAGTCCGCGCTCACCGGCGAGTCGCTCCCCGCGGCCAAGGCGACCGACCCGACGCCGGACGCCGCCGTGCCCGACCGCCGTTGCATGGTGTTCGAGGGCACGACCGTGGTGGCCGGCGAGGCCCGGGCCGTCGTCGTGGACACCGGGGCGCGAACGGAAGCCGCGCGAGCCGTCTCCCTCGCCGCCCGCAAGCCGCCGTCCGCCGGCGTACAGGCCAGGCTGCGCGAACTCACCGACAAGGCGCTCCCGTTGACCCTGGCGGGCGGCGCCGGGGTGACCGCCCTGTCGCTGCTGCGCGGCACGCCGATCCGCCGCGCCGTGAGCGGCGGGGTCGCGGTGGCCGTGGCCGCGGTGCCCGAGGGGCTGCCGCTGGTGGCGACCGTGGCACAGCTGGCGGCCGCCCGCCGACTGAGCAGCAGGGGAGTCCTCGTCCGGGCCCCGCGCACCCTGGAAGCCCTCGGCCGGATGGACACCATCTGCTTCGACAAGACCGGCACCCTCACCGAGAACCGGCTGCGCCTGGTGCGCGTGACCGACGCGGACGGCACGGTCCGCACTCCGGACGAGAGGGCGGCCGACGCCACGCTGCGGATCGCGGCCCGCGCCTGCCCGCAGTTCAACGGCGGTTCGGACAAGCCCGTCCACGCCACCGACGAGGCCGTCCTGGACGCGGCCGCTCCCGACCCCGAGTGGTCCCAGACCGAGGGACTGCCCTTCGAGGCCGGACGCGGTTACGCCGCCGCCGTCGGCCGGGCCGGGGACGGCACCCCGGTGCTCGTGGTCAAGGGCGCCCCCGAGACGGTGCTGCCCGCCTGCGCCGGCCTGCCCTCGTCGGCGACGGAGGCGGCCCAGGCGCTCGCCGGTGACGGACTGCGCGTCCTCGCGGTGGCCCGGCGCCCGCTGCAAGCGTCGGACAACGCTGCCGGCATTCTCGAACAGCCCCTGCAGGAGCTGGAGTTCACCGGACTGCTCGCTCTCGCCGACATACCGCGCGACACCTCCACGGCCCTCGTCGAGGGGCTGCGGGAAGCGGGCGTACGGCCCGTCATGCTGACCGGCGACCACCCGCAGACCGCGCGGGCGATCGCCGCGGAACTGGGCTGGCCCGAGGACACCGGCGTGGTCACCGGCGACGAGCTGGCGTCCGCGGACCGGGAGGAACGCGCCCGGATGCTGGCCGACATGGGCGTGGTGGCCCGGGTCGCGCCCGAACAGAAACTCCAGGTCGTCGAGGCGCTGCGGGACGCCGGCCGAGTCGTCGGCATGGTCGGCGACGGAGCCAACGACGCCGCGGCCATCCGCGCCGCCGACATCGGCGTCGGCATCAGCGCCCGCGGCTCGGCGGCCGCCCGCAACGCGGCCGACCTGGTGCTGACCGATGCCGACCTGACGGTCCTGATCGAGGCGGTCGCCGAGGGCCGGGCCCTGTGGCACAGCGTCGCCGACGCCATCGCCATCCTGATCGGCGGCAACGCGGGCGAGGTGGGCTTCGGCCTGCTCGGCACGCTCCTGTCGGGCGCGGCACCCCTGTCGACCCGCCAGATGCTGCTGGTGAACCTCTTCACGGACCTGTTCCCCGCCATGGCGGTGGCGGTGACACCGAAGGAGCCGGAGGAGGCGGAGCCGACGGCGGATCGCAAAGGGACGGAACCGTTGGGCACCTCGCTCCTCGGCGCACCCCTGATCCGCAAGATCCGGCACCGCGCCCTGACCACCACACTGGGCGCCACGTCCGCCTGGCTGATCGGCCGCTTCACCCCGGGCACCGCCCGCCGCTCCACCACGATGGCCCTGTGCGCGGTGGTCGGCACACAGCTCGCCCAGACCCTGGCCGACCGCCGGGGCAGCCCGCTGGTCCGCGCCACCGCCCTCGGCTCGGCAGCCGCCCTCTTCGTCCTGGTCGAGACCCCCGGCCTCAGCCACGTCTTCGGCTGCACACCGCTCGGCCCCTTCGCCTGGGCGGGCGTCGCCGCATCGATCGCGCTCGCGGTGACCGGACAGCGGGCGATGCCGCACCTGGAGCGGCTGGTGATGCGACGTCTGCCGACGGGATGATCTCGACCGACCCGAGTGTGCCGACCTTTCCAGGGACGCGGGGAACTGCGCGAGCAACCACCACGGACCCACAGCCGCCCAACGAGACAAGCCACCCCGACGAGTAGGCGATCAAACAGACCGGTGGTACTGCTCGGGCACGTGCACATCACCCCCGAGCTCCCGAGCGGCCTGCCGCGCCCAGGACGGACTACGCAGCAACTCCCGCCCGAGCAGCACCGCGTCCGCCTCGCCGTTCGCGACGATCTTCTCGGCCTGCTCGGCGTCGGTGATCAACCCCACCGCGGCAACCGGCATGGTCGTCCCGGCCTTCACCCGCGCCGCGAACGGCACCTGGTAACCCGGCCCGACGGGGATCCGCACGCCGGCCGCGTTACCCCCGGTGGACACGTCGAGCAGGTCGATGCCGTGGTCCTGGAGGTCGGCGGCGAAGCGGACCGTGTCGTCGGCGGTCCAGCCGTCGTCCTCCAGCCAGTCCGTCGCCGAGATACGGAAGAACAGCGGCTTGTCCTCCGGCCACACCGCCCGTACGGCGTCCACGACTTCGAGGGCGAAACGCGTGCGGTTCTCGTACGAGCCGCCGTACGCGTCGGTGCGGTGGTTGGAGTACGGCGAGAGGAACTCGTTGATCAGATAGCCGTGGGCGCCATGGATCTCGGCCACCTCGAAGCCGGCGGCGAGGGCCCGGCGCGCGGCGTCCGCGAACTGCCCCACGATGTCCCGGATCCCGGCGACCGTGAGCTCCCGCGGCACCGGATGCCCGTCGGCGAACGCGATCGCGCTCGGCGCCACCGGCTGCCACCCGTAGGCGTCCGGCCCCACCGGCGCGCCGCCCTTCCAGGGCCGGTCGGTCGATGCCTTGCGGCCGGCGTGGGCCAGCTGGATGCCCGGAACCGTGCCCTGCGACACCAGGAACCGAGTGATCCGGCGGAACGCCTCGACCTGGGTGTCGTTCCAGATGCCGAGGTCGTAGGGGGAGATCCGGCCCTCGGCGCCGACCGCCGTGGCCTCGACGATGATCAGCCCCGTGCCGCCGGCCGCGCGGGCCGCGTAGTGCGCGAAGTGCCAGTCGTTGGGGGCGCCCGTGTCGGGTCCCTCCGGGGCGGCCGAGTACTGGCACATCGGCGGCATCCACACCCGGTTCGGGATCGTCACATCGCGCAGGGCATAGGGCTGGAAGAGCGCACTCACGGCGGACTCCATTCGTCACGGGGACCGGTGGTCGACTCGTACGATAGGCATCGTAGTACGGCAACTGTCAAACTACGAGAAGTCTCGTACAATGGGGAAGCCCGAGAGAGGGAACCCGAGCGAGGGGACCCGAGGGAACCCGAGTGAAGTGGAGCCGCCGTGACCAGCCCCGCTGTCAGCAGCCGAGACCTCCCGCACCCGACGCGCGAGGAGATCCGTCTGGAGGGCGTGCTGCACGCGCTGTCCGATCCGATGCGGCTGCAGATCGTGCGGGAGCTCGCCGCCGTCGGCGACGAGCTCACCTGTTCGCAGTTCGCCCTGCCCGTCACCAAGTCCACCACCACGCACCACTTCCGGGTGCTGCGTGAGAGCGGCGTGATCCAGCAGATCTACCGCGGCACGGCCAAGATGAACGGGCTGCGCAAGGACGACCTAGACAGCCTCTTCCCGGGACTTCTCGACGCCCTCCTCGGAGCCGCCACCCGCCAGGCCGACCGCCTCGCCGACGCCTGAACCCGCTTGTGCGGGCAGGTGGTTGAAGAGCAGGTTCAGCACGATCGCCGTCAGGCAGCCCGCGCTGATGCCGCTGTTCATCACCGTCTGGAACCAGTCGGGGAACTTCTCGTAGACCGTCGGCACGCCGACCGGCAAGATGCCCACGGCCACGGAGACGGCCACCACCGTCAGGTTGTTGTTGCCCTGGAAGGCCACCTGGGTGAGGGTTCGCAGCCCGCTCGCGGCGACCGTCCCGAACATCACCAGCCCCGCACCCCCCAGCACCGGCGCCGGGATCGCCGCCACCACCGCGCCCAGCTTGGGCAGCAGGCCGAGCAGGACGAGGATCCCGCCCGCGGTGGCCACCACCCAGCGGCTGCGCACCCGGGTCATGCCGACCAGGCCCACGTTCTGGGCGTACGCCGTGTACGGGAAGGTGTTGAAGACGCCGCCCAGCACCGTCGACAGGCCGTCGGCGCGCAGCCCGTCCGCGAGGGAGCGCGGCTCGATGCTGCGGTCCGTCATCTCGCCGACCGCGATCAGGTCACCGGTCGTCTCGGTCATCGTCACCAGCGCCACCACCAGCATCGACACGATCGCCGAGAACTCGAAGGCGGGCGCCCCGAAGTGGAACGGCGTGCTGATCCCGACCCAGTCGGCCTGCCCGACCCCACTGAAGTCGGTGAAGCCGAACGGCACCGCCACCGCGAGCCCGACCGCGATGCCGATCAGTACGGCGATCCGGCTGAGGAACGCCGGCGCGAACCGCTGCACACCGAGCACCACCGCGAGCACGAACGCGGCCAGCGCGAGGTTCTTCGGCTCCCCGAAGTCCGCCGAACCGACGCCGCCCGCTGCCCAGTTGCCCGCGACCGGCAGCAGCGAGAGGCCGATGATCAGGATCACGGTGCCGGTCACCAGGGGCGGGAAGAAGCGGAGCAGCTTTCCGAAGACCGGTGCCAGCAGCATGATGGCGAGCCCCGCGACGATCACCGAGCCGTAGATCGCGGGCAGTCCGCCGCCCGTGGTGCCGATGAGCACCATCGGGGAGACCGCGGCGAAGGTGCAGCCCTGCATGATCGGCAGCCGTACGCCGAAGCGCCAGAAGCCGATGCACTGGACGAGGGTGGCGATGCCGCATACCAGGAGGTCGGCGGTGATCAGGTAGGCCAGGTCCGCGGGCGGAAGTTTCATCGCGCCCCCGACGATCAGCGGGACGGCGACGGCGCCGGCGTACATGGCGAGGACGTGTTGGAGGCCGAAGGCGGCCAACTGACGTTTGGGCGGGATCTCGTCGACGGGGTGCAGGGGTGCGGTTTCAGCCATGGGCGAGACCGTAGGCTCCTTGAACAGATTGTTGATTTCGGGGGTGTTGCTGATTCGTTGCTCCGTGCGGGCCGTCTGTGGCTGGTCGCGCAGTTCCCCGCGTCCCTAAACGGTGGTGCCGTGCGCTGCGGTCATCAGTGACTGCCAGTCGGGGAGCTTCACCACGCCCCTGCCCAGAGACGCACCGAGTTCCGCCTCGGCCCGTTCGATGGCCTGCCAGCCCGTCCACTCCACGGGCTCGATGCCTTCCGCGCGCAGTGCCGTAAACGGATCCGCACGCAGTTCTCGTTGTACGAGCACCGAGGCGTCCTCCAGCAGCGACGTCACCGTCTCTTTCGCGCACGGGCGGTTGGTGCCGATGACGCCGGTCGGTCCCCGCTTGATCCAGCCCGCCACGTACTCGCCCGGCGCGACCAGGCCCTCGCGCACGACGCGCCCGGCGAGATTCGGCACCGTGCCGGTCGCCGGGTCGAAGGGCAGTCCCTCCAGGGGCACCCCGCGGTAACCCACCGAACGCAGCACCAGCTGGGCCTCGACGTCCTCGTAGTGGCCCGTGCCCTTCACCCCGCCCTGCCCGTCGGGCTCTGTCCGTTCGAAGCGCACCGCGCCCACGCGCCCTGCGGCGGCGAGGAGTTCGACGGGCCGCAGGAAGAAGCGAAGCCGGATGTGATGGCGGGAATCCTGCGGCGGGGACTCGGCCCAGCCGTGCAGCACCTCGACGTTGCGGCGCTGCGGTGCGGGCAGTCCGGAAGTGTCGACGTACGCCGGGTCCCGCCCCAGCTCGGCGGGGTCCACGGTCACCTCGGTGTCCGGCAGCGTGCCCAGCTCACGCAGCTCCTTCGTGGTGAAGCGGGCCTGCGAGGGGCCGCGGCGCCCCACCATGCTGATGTCGGTGACCCGGCTCCCGGCGAGGGCGGTGAGCGCTGCCTGCGGCATGTCGGTGGGAGTCAGCTCCGCCGTGCCCCGCGCGAGCATCCGCGTGACGTCCACCGCGACGTTCCCGACACCGATGACCACCGCGGAGTGCGCGCCGCGCACGAAACCGTCGTCGACGGCGTCCGGGTGGGCGCTGTACCAGGACACGAACTCGGTCGCCGACCAGCTGCCCGGCAGGTTCTCGCCGGGGATACCGAGGTGCCGGTCGGTGGCGGCGCCCACGCAGTACACGACCGCGTGGTACAGCTCCCGCAGCCGGGCGGCCGGCACCCCGCCCGGGCCGACCTGGACGCCGCCGAGGAACCGCACCCGGTCGTGCTCCAGGACCGTCCGCAGGTTGTTCTGGAGAGATTTGATCTTCTCGTGGTCCGGCGCCACCCCGTACCGCACCAGTCCGTACGGGCACGGCAGCCGGTCCAGGACGTCGACGACCACGTCGGGGTCCTGCTGTACCAGGCTCTGGGCGGTGTAGCACCCGCTCGGCCCGGAGCCGACGACGGCGACATGAAGCACGGCGGAACTCCTTGTCCGAGGGCTCATCGGGGATCTTCAGGAGTCGCTCTCGAGTCCAGCATCGCACCGCTGCCGCTCCGCTGACAGGGTGCTGTCCGCCGTCCGGGACGCGTGTTCGTTCAGTATGGAATGTGATCATGCGGTTACGTTGCGTGTGTGCTGGAAGCATCCTTTCTTAATCTTTCCGATCGTCGTCCGGCGGAGGGCACCGTCTCCGTGTGGCCCGCGTGGGAAGTGCGGGACGGTGCCGGTGCCACGACGTGGTTCGGTGTCCGGCTGGAGTTCGGCGACGGCGCCCGGGTCGACGCGCATGCCGTGGTGACCGGGGGGTGCGTCTCCATCGAGGACGTACGGGCCGAGCCGGCGCTGTCCCTCGACGACCTCGCCGCGCTCGCCGACTGGATCGAGGGCCCGCTCTTCGACGCGTGCGGGATCGGTTCGGTACCGGACGGCACCGAACCGGACACCGGTGAACCGGGCGACGCGGACGCCGCGCCGAGCGGGGCCGGGTCGGACTGGCCCGGGGGTGTCGAGGGGTGCCGCCTGGTCGCGCAGCAGTACCGGGCGGCCCAGGAGCAGGGCATCGACCCCGTCCTCGCGGTGATGAGCGCGACGGGCCACGGTCGCCGGAAGTCGCTCAGGCTGATCGGGCAGGCGCGCGACGCCGGCTTCCTGACGCGGCGCCGGGCCCGCCGCTGAACGCGACCTCGGAGGCGGGGGTCGCACGCGGCGGGCAGGAGGCGGAGGCCGTCCCGTGCGGGTCGGTCAGAGCATGTCCCGCATGCGGGTGATCTCGCTCGTCTGCTGGGCGACCACCTCGTCGGCCATCTCCTCGACCTGGATGTTGTTGCCCTGGCCCTTCACGTCCGTGGCCATGGTGATCGCCCCCTCGTGATGAGTGATCATCAGCGTGAGGAACAACTGGTCGAACGCCTTGCCCTGTGCGGCGCGCAGTTTGCGAAGCTGCGCCTCGGTCGCCATGCCGGGCATCGAGGCGTGCTCGTGGCCGTCGCTCCTGTCGGCCTTCTCGGTCTTGCCGTGGTTCTTCAGCCAGCCCTTCATGGCGGTGATCTCCGGGCCCTGTGCGGCGGCGATCCGCTCGGCGAGGGCCTTGACCTTCGCCGACTCGGCGTGGTCCGGGACGAGTTCGGTCATCTCCAGGGCCTGCTGGTGGTGCATGATCATCATCCGTGCGTAGGTGACGTCCGCCGAGTTGGGGGAGTCGTCCTCGGCGCGCTGCCGCGCGGCCTCCTCGGCGGACAGTTTCCGGTTCGCCTCGCCGGGCTTTCCGGGCACGATCACCGAAGGCCCGCTCTCCCGCGCCGGCTTGGTCCCGGAGTCGCAGCCGCCGAGCGCGAGCACGGTCAGGGCGGTCAGCGCGGCAGTGAAGACGGGTGCCCGGAGTAAGGCCGTCCTCATTACATGTTCATTGCCCCCTGTTGATATGTGCATGCCGCAGACGATACTCGGGCTTGCATGAACCGTTCCAGTGCGAACGGACAAGGGAGGAAACAGTGATCCTGTTAAGCAATCCCCGAACGCGTCGCAGACGCCTGGGAGTTGCCGCTGCCGCTGCCGGACTCCTCGGCGCGCTGCTCACCGCGCAGCCGGCGGCCGCGACCCCCGACCCGGGGGACGGCCCCGCCAAGGAGCAGAAGGTCTCCGAGAGCACCCGGGCCGAAGTGCGGGAGGCTCTCGCGGACGGCGAGATACCGGGCCAGGACGAGATCGTCCACTCCGACAACATCGAGCATCTGGCCAACATCCCCAAGGACGTGCTGCCGGGCACCAATTCGGACCTCGCCTTCCAGGGCAGGTACGCCTTCGCGGGCAACTACGACGGCTTCCGCATCTTCGACATCAGCAACCCGAGGTCACCGAAGACGGTCGCCCAGGTCCTGTGCCCCGGCTCGCAGAACGACGTCTCGGTCTCCGGCAACCTGCTGTTCCTGTCCACCGACTCCTCGCGCAGCGACAGCAGTTGCAACAGCACCACGCAGCCCGCGACCGAGAAGTCGTCGTGGGAGGGCATGAAGGTCTTCGACATCAGCGACAAGACCAACCCGAAGTACGTCGCCGCCGTGGAGACCGCCTGCGGCTCGCACACCCACACGCTGGTGCCCGAGCGCCGGAACGTCTACATCTACGTCTCCTCGTACTCGCCGAACGCCACCTACCCCGACTGCCAGCCGCCGCACGACGGCATCTCCGTCATCAAGGTGCCGCGCAACGCCCCGGAGAAGGCGGCGGTCGTGGGCTTCCCGGTGCTGTTCCCCGGTGAGGGCCCGGACGGCGGCGGCAACCCGGGCGCGCCCACCAACCCGGGTGTCTCCAAGACCACCGGCTGCCACGACATCACGGTGCTGCCCGAGAAGGACCTCGCGGCGGGCGCCTGCATGGGCGACGGCATCCTCTTCTCCATCGCCGACCCGGAGCACCCGAAGGTCATCGACCAGGTCCAGGACAACGTGAACTTCGCCTTCTGGCACTCGGCGACCTTCAACCAGAAGGCCAACAAGGTCGTCTTCACCGACGAGTTGGGCGGCGGCAGCGCGGCCACCTGCAACGCGGCCATCGGCCCGGACCGCGGCGCCGACGGTATCTACGACATCGTCGGCAAGGGCGACAAGAGCAAGCTCGTCTTCCGCAGCTACTTCAAGATCCCCCGCCACCAGGCGGACACCGAGAACTGCGTCGCCCACAACGGCTCGCTGATCCCGGTCAAGGGCCGCGACCTCATGGTCCAGGCCTGGTACCAGGGCGGCATCTCCGTCTGGGACTTCACCGACTCGGCCCACCCGAAGGAGATCGCCTACTTCGACCGGGGCCCGCTCACCACCGACACCATCAAGACGGGCGGATCGTGGTCGGCGTACTACTACAACGGCTACATCTACTCCAACGAGATCGCCCGGGGCTTCGACGTCCTGAAGATCAACGACCGGCGCACCGACCCGGCCCGCTGGGTCAAGCTGCGCGAACTCAACGTCCAGACGCAGCCGGACTACTTCGACTGACCGTCCGGGCAGCCGGGTGCGGACCCGGTCGCGAAGAACCGTGACAGATCCGTGTCGCACGTCCCGCCGGGCTCGGCCCCCGAGTCCGGCGGGACGCCCATCTCCCACTCCAGCCGGTAGCGCTTGAAGAGCTCGGCCCTCAGCACCGGCACGGACATCGGCACCCCGGGCACCAGCGCCGCGTAGACCGCGCCCATGAGCAGGGCGCGCAGCATCGGGTAGTCGGCGTCGACGTCCGGCGAGCCGTACCGTACGCAGGTGTCCCGCAGGAGCTCGGCCAGGCGCCGCTGCTCCGGGCACTGCACGAAGCCCTCGCCCTGAAGGATCCCCGCCATGTGCTGGCGCATCAGCACGGGCCGGTCCCGGGCCAGGCCCAGGATCGCGTCGATGGCCCGGGCCATCCGTTCCCGGCCGTCCTCGCGGTGCGGCTCGCGCTCCAGCGCCTCCTCCAGCGTGCGGTGCATCAGCCGGTGCACGGCGGACTGCACCAGCTGGCGTTTGCCGGGGAAGTAGTACGACACCAGACCGCGCGCCGAGCCCGCCCGGTCCGCGATGTCGCCCAGCGTCGTGGCCTCGTAGCCGTGCTCGCCGACCAGTTCCACGGCCGCCTGCAGAAGCCGCTCCCGCGAACGCCGCCGCAACTCTTCATTGACCGAGGCGCTTCGCGGGGACATCCTGTAACTCCTGCGTTGACTGGCTGCCAGCCAACTATACTCAGTGCTTCCGGCCCGGCCTCGATACGGCCTGGTCGGGGCAGCCGCCTGCCTCGGGCGACGCGGGGGATCGTCCGAGGCCGGCGAGCGTGTCGAGATGGTGGCCGGAGGCTACTTTTCCGTCCGAGGGCCGGTGCCGTCGGTCTGCGGGGCCGCGCCCACGAGATCCAGCACCGGCCGCAGCGCGTCCGGTCGCTGAGCCGCCGGCAGATGGTCCACGAAGTGCACCGCACACCCCAGGGCCGCCGCACCGCCGTCCGCCCGGCGGTTGTCGCCGACCATGACGACGTCCCGGGGATCGGCGCCGAGCGCCGCGCAGGCGACCGTGAAGAGCCGGGGGTCGGGCTTTTGGACGCCGTGCTCGTACGACAGCACATAGGTGTCCACGTACGGGTCGAGCCCGTGCTCGCGGAACACCGGCCGCAGATCCCAGCCGATGTTGCTGACCACCCCGACGCCGATGCCCCGCTCGCGCAGAGTCCGCAGTACGTCGGCGGCATCCGGGTACGGCAGCCAGGCTGCCGGTGCCATGTGGCGGTCGTAGAGCAGGTCGTGCAAGCGGTCGTCGGGGAGCTGCACCTGCCGGGAGAGGCCGGTGTAGGCGGCCCGGTGCAGCTCCGCGCTCTTGTCCCGCACTCCCCAGACGCTCGCCACGTCCTCGGGCAGCCAGGAGGGGTCCGCCCCGCCCGGCAGCGCCCCCATCGCCTCCAGCGCCTGCGCCGCCTCGGTCAACTCGGCCTCGTCCAGCTCCATCTGCGCCTCGGCGAGCGCCCCGCGCAGCCAGGACTCGGTGGACTCGACACGGAAGAGGGTTCCGGAGAAATCGAACAGGACTGCGGTCATGGTGCGGATCCTACGGGGCGAGGTTCCAGTGCGCGGGAAGATCGCTGCCACGGAACGCGCAGCCGAAGTCGCCGTCGCGCACGATGGCGCAGTCGGCCCACTGCGCACGGCGCGCAGCGCACAGTGCCGGAATCTCCACGGCTGACCAGCCCCCCGGGCCGCACTCGAAGGCCATCTTACCGGCGCCCAGGACGTCACCGCCCGCGGCACACGCCACGTGCTCGCTCCGGCGAGCGGCGAGCCGCAGCCATCCCTCCGTGCCGACGACATACGTGAACGGCTCGTCCCGCTCGGCCGCCGCGCACTCCGCCGGCCAGGCGCCCAGGTCGGCCGACGACCGTACGACCCGGCCCTCGGCCTCCGGGCGGACCACGGTGCTCAGCTCGTCCGGCCCCGCATAGCCGTAGCGGCGCTCGGGCGCGGTCAGGTCCGCCACCGGATGTGCGCCGCCACCGCCAGGACCACGACCAGCGCGCCCAGCAGCCAGCCGCCGACGACGTCGGTGGCCCAGTGGACGCCCAGCCACACCCGGGTCAGACCGACGCCCGCCACGGAGACCACGGCCACGGCGACGGCCGTACGCCACAGGGCGCGTGCGGCGCCGTGACGGTGCAGGAGCCACAGCAGGAGGCCGCACACCACCGTGGCCGTCATGGCGTGGCCGGAGGGGAAGGCGGCGTAGTGGGCGGAGTCGACGGGGTCCGGCCAGACGGGGCGCGAGCGGTCGACCAGAGCCTTGAGGGTCTGCTGGATCAGTGTGGCGAGCGCACATGTGGCCACCAGCCATACGGCCGTCCAGCGTGCGGCTCTGCGCCACACCAGCCAGAGCGCGACCGCCGCTGCCAGGATGCGCATCGTCCACGGATCCCAGACCCAGTCCGTCAGGATGCGGAACGTGTGCGTGACGCCGGTCTCGTCGACCGCCCAGCGGTGCGTGGTCTCGGCGATGTCGCTGTCGAAGGTCATCAGCGGATACCACCGGACCGCGACCAGGGCGAGCAGCAGCGCGGAGCAGAGCGCCAGAGCAGCGGCCCAGCGGGCGTTGCCGCGCTCGGCCGGCGGGCGGGGCGGGGACTCGACGGACTGGGTGTGCATACTGCGATCCTCGCCGACTGGTGGGGCGAGAGGCCAATGCCGGGTCCCGGTTTGCGACACCCCGCTGCAGAACGACCCGGCGGAGCGAGGGAACGGGCCCACCGACGGGAACCGGGTGCCCAGCGGGAGCCCCGGCTACCCCCTCGCCGTTGGGCCCGGCCTGCGCGCCACCGGCAACTGCCGTTTCAGAGGGTCAGCAGCATCGCCACCATGGCGATCCCCATCGACAGCCGGCAGGCCCGCGCCAGCTCGGGCCGGTCGCCCCACGCGACTTCCGCGCCGGCGGCGGCGACGGGCACCAGCCGGGCACCGGACAGCAGCACGTAGCCCGTGAAGTACAGGAGCAGAGCGCCCGTCACCCCCGGGACGCCGGAACCGCCGTGCCCGCCCTCGTGTCCGGGCGCGGCGGCCATCGCGACCGCCATGTAGACCATGGCCGACGCTCCCACCAGGTGGTGCAGATGATGGGTGCCTGCCCGCGCCGACCAGAGCGCGTGCAGGGCGGCCGCGCCGAACACGGCCGCGTAGACGGGCCAGGCCCACGAGGGCGGCGTGAACACGGCGGCGGGCACCGCCATCGCCGCCATGCCGAAGCCCATCAGCGCCTCGCTGCCCGCCGCCCGGCGCTGCTCCTCGACGCGGCTGCGCATCCGCAGCAGACAGTAGGCCCCGGTCGCCGCACACAGCGCGACCAACAGCCAGCCGTGCGAAGCCGGTCCGTGCACACGCACCCTCCCCGCTCGACGGTCCGGACAGTGCGTCGATGCCCTGACCGTGCGGCGCGCACGCGAGCGCAAGGATGTACACGGGGAGCATTCGGCGGAGCACGACAGGTCACCGCGGTGTTGAGGGACACTCTGCTCGCACACCGGTCGGCCTGCTCGCCGCGGTGGCCGTACCCGAGCGGCGTTGGCAGCGGGTCGTGCGCACCGAGCGGACCACACCCCGTACGCTCGCGGCGACGGGGCGGAGCCGAGCGCCGCACCCGGACCAGCGCACCGGCAGCGACGCAACGGAGGGCATACGGCCATGACGGCGACGAACGGCGGGCCGACCGGGACGAGACAGGACACGGTTGCCGGCGTGGTCCGGCAGTGGCAGGCCGTCCACCCGGACATCAACACCGGCCCGATGGAGATCATCGGCCGCATCAACCGCTGCGCCGCCCTCCTCCAGCAGGCCGAGGACGCACCCCTGCGCCGCGCGGGCCTCAGCCGCCCCGAGTTCGACCTGCTCGGCGCGCTGCGCCGCACCGGCCACGAGCTGACCCCCAGTGAACTCGCCCGCGAGACCTTCTCCTCGGGCGCCGCCGTCACCAAACGCCTCAAGCAGCTGACCGAACGCGGACTGGTGGAGCGCCGCGGCGACAGCCGGGACCGCCGAGTCGCCCACGTCCGCCTCACGGACGCCGGCCGGGACCTCGTCGACGGCACCCTGCCCGAACAACTCGCCTACGAGACGACCGTACTGTCCGGCCTCGACCCGCATGGGCAGCACGAACTGGCGTCCCTGCTCGGCGAGTTGCTGAGCCAGCTGGAGGGACGGCTGGGCGCGCTGCGCGCCTGAGCCCGACGGGAGTGCCGGAACACCTCAGTCCTCGTCGGCCGCACGGTAGACGCCGAACACCGCCCCTTGCGGGTCCCGCAGGACGGCGATGCGCGGACCGTCGGGGACGGAGGTGGGTTCCATGAGGACGGTGCCGCCCGCCTCCGTCGCGTCCGCCGCCGTCATGTCGACGTCCACCACGGCGAAGTACGGCAGCCAGTGCGCGGGCACCTCGTGCGGGAACTTGTCGTCCATCGTCACCATGCCGCCGAAGTCGGCGCCGTCGATGCCCCACTGCGTGTAGTGCTCCGAGGCGTTCACGCTCCAGCCGAACACCGTCGTGTAGAACTCCACGGCCCGCTCGGGCGCCCGGGTCATGAGCTCCACCCAGCCCAGCGAGCCGGGTGCGTTGAGCAACCCGGCGCCCGGGAACGCCCGCGCCTGCCAGAGCTGGAAGGCCGCGCCCGTGGGGTCCACGGCCACCGCGAAGCGGCCCACGTCGAACACGTCCATCGGACCGACCAGCACCGTGCCGCCGGCCTCGGTCACCTGCGCCGCGGCGGCGTCCGCGTCCGGCACCGCGAACGCGACGTTCCAGGCCACCGGCTGCCCCTCCTGGTACAGCGGCGTCAGCGCGGCCACCGGCGCGTCCCTCAGGTGCGCGATCGTGTAGCCGCCGGCCTCCTGACGCGGATCGGTCTCGGCGCGCCAGCCGAACAACCCCTCGTAGAACCGTTTTGCCGCGGTCAGGTCGCTGGTTCCGAGCTCGGTCCAGCAGGGCCCACCGGTCACCGGCTTGTCGAGCCTCATGGCGCTCCTTCCGCACGGAAAGCCCCCTCCAGCACGCTAAGCCCCGCCCCGGGCCCCGGCCATCCGGCGAAACCCACTGGAGCCCGGCGCCGTCACCGCCGTACGCTCGACCCCGTACCGCACCGTATGGCGGCCTCCCGGCACCGTTCTCCGACCGGAGGTCCCGCATGCCCGCACTCGAGGTGCGCCCCTTCCGCCGCGCCGACCGCGACCAGCTCACCGAGCTGATCAACCAGCACGTCGCCGCCGTCGTCCCCGGTGCCTCCGTCTCCGTCAACACGGTGCTCAGCGATCTGGAACGGCAGCCCGACGAGTTCATCACCGACCCCTGGGTGAGCGAGCGCGTGACCCTCGTCGCCGAACAGCGCGGCTACGTCGTGGCCGCCGCCCACCTGCTGCGCTACCGGGCGGACGACGAGGTCGGCCCGCGGTACCGGGACATCGGTGAGATCGACTGGTTCGTCTGCCGTCCGCCGGCCTCCTTCTGGCCGGACTCCGACGAGGCCGCGGACCTGTTGATGAGCGCCTGCCTGGCCCAGCTGGCCCGCTGGAACGTCCGCGCCCGGTACGCGAGCGGCGAGATCCCCGCCCCGGCCGTCCACGGCCTGCCCCGCACCTGGCCGCACATCCGCGCCCTCTACGAACGCTCCGGCTTCCGGCATGTCGGCGACACCGAGGTGATCCTCATCGCGCACGTGGCAGAGCTGCCGCCCCACGCGCCCCGGCCCGGCGTCGCCGTCGACCGCACGCTGGGGGAGTGCGGCACCCGCCTCACGGCGCACGCCGACGGTCGCGCCGTCGGCTTCATCGAGGTCGACACGGTCCTGTCCCGCCCCGAACGCCACGCCCGGGGCAGCGGCCTCGCCGACATCGGCAACCTGCACATCGACCCGTCGGCGTACGGCACGGGCCTGGAGCACTGGCTGCTGGGTCAGGCCGCCCACTGGCTGCGCCTGTGCGGTGTCGACCGCCTCCTGGCCTACGAAGCGGCCACCGACCGCACGATGATCGACCACCTCACCTCGGCCGGCTTCCGGGAACTGACCCGCACCGACCGCGGCTGGGAGCACCGACCGGGGTGACTCAGATCCCCGGCCGGTACCGCAGCGGGTGCTCCGCCGGGACCTCCACCAGCGCGATCCGCGTCCCGTCCGGATCCGCGATCCACATCTCGATCAGACCCCACGGCTCCTTCACCGGCGGCCGCACGATCTCGACGCCCTTGTCCCGCAGCTCGTCGTGTGCCGCCGCCACGTCCTCGACCTGCAGCCACAGCTGGATCGCCGGGGAGGGCGGGGTCTCGGAACGGCCGGAGACCTCCAGGAACCCGCCGCCGAGGAAGTACACGGTGCCGCGCTCCGGGCCCGTGCCGAACTCGCGGTAGACGGCCAGGCCCAGTTGCTCGCCGTAGAAGACGCGGGAGCGCTCGGGGTCGGTGGGGTGGAGGAGGGTCCGTCCGCTCAGTACGTGCACCATGCGGCCGGAGCTTAGGCCTGTCCGGCGGATCATGCAGGCGTCGCGGGGGTCGGCACGCCCATCTGCGGCGGTGTCGTCGGTCTCCTCCGCGTTGCAGTCGGACGCGCCGGACCCCGCTCACCTGCGCGTCATGAGCCACCGTTCCTTGGAGCCGGCCTGATCCGCCGGACAGGCGCTGGTGGCGGGTTACGCTCAGCGGTGCCCGAGCCGCGCCCGAGAACCTGCCCGAGAAGTGGAGAACCGCCCCATGGACACCGCCGCGACCACCGACGCCCCCGCACTCACCTTCCGCGACGCCACCGACGCGGACGTGGACACGCTGGTCGCGCTGATCGAGTCCGCCTACCGCGGGGACTCCAGCCGGGCCGGGTGGACGACGGAGGCGGACATCCTCGAAGGGCAGCGGACCGACCCCGAGGGCGTGCTGGCGGTCATAGGGTCGCCCGACAGCCGGTTGCTGACGGTCGAGCGGGACGGCCGGATCGTCGCCTGCTGCCAGCTCGAACACCGCGGCGACCACGCCTACTTCGGGATGTTCGCGGTCAGCCCCGCACTCCAGGGCGCCGGTCTCGGCAAGGTGATCATCGCGGAGGCGGAACGGCAGGCCCGCGAGACGTGGGGTGCCACCGAGATGCACATGACCGTGATCTCCGTACGGAACGACCTCATCGCCTGGTACGAGCGGCGCGGCTACCGCCGTACGGGACAGATGACGCCGTTCCCGTACGGCGACGAGCGCTTCGGCATCCCGCAGCGCGACGACCTGCAGTTCGAACTGCTGGTCAAGCAGCTCGCATAGCCATGTGCGGTTGGACAGCGCCCCTAAAGGGGCGCGGGGAACTGCGCGACCAGCCGCAACGGCGCCGCAGACGATCGACGGCACAAGGTGGCACTGCCCATGGCACCACCCAGCGGAGCGCTCACGCCGTGAAGCGGCCGGTGCGCTTGATCTCCGGGTAGTCGGTGGTGGCGCCGTCCAGCCCCAGGGCCCGGACGAGACGCAGGTGGTCCTGCGTGTTGACCACCCAGCCGATGATCCTCAGGTCCGCCTTGCGGGCGTGCTCCACGACCTCCAGGGTGAGCCGGCGGATGTTCAGGCAGACGGTCGCCGCACCGGCCTCGACGGCGCGGTCCACGATGTCGGTGCCGTAGCGGCTGGCGATCAGGGCGGTCCGGACGCCGGGCACCAGGCGGGCGATCTCGGCGACCGCGTCGTCGTGGAACGAGGACACCTCGACCCGGGAGACCAGATCCCGGTCGTTCATCACCTCGGCGAGCGCCCGTGCCGCCGCGACATCCTTGATCTCGGCCTGGAGCGGCGACCGCACGGCGTCCAGGACCTCCTCGAAGACCGGGACGCGCTCGCCGCGGCCCGCGTCCAGGGCGCGCAGCTCCGCGAGCGTCTTGTCGGCGATCGGGCCGGTGCCGTCGGTGGTGCGGTCCACGTCGGTGTCGTGCATGACGACGAGGGCGCCGTCCTTGCTCAGGTGGAGATCGAGTTCGATGACGTCGAGGCCGGCCTGCTGGGCCGCGACGAAGGAACGGAGGGTGTTCTCGGGTTCGACACCCATGACTCCGCGGTGACCGATGGTAAGGAAGTTCAAGATTCAACTCGCTTCCGTCGACGGCGGCTCGGCTCACGCGCAAACCGGAGCGGACTGTTCGCGCGGCAGCCGCAGCCTAGTGGCCCGGGGGCGTGATGAACCCCACGTGTGCACCGCGTTTGCGGCGGCGGACATGCCGTGTCTGGTTCCCGCGCCCCGGGGCGGTCACCCTCGCGTGGGCGAGTCCTGCGGGGATTGACCGGCCGCCGCGGCCCGCCTCTGTCCGGATTTCGCGTATGCCCACACGACGCCGGAGTATGCGTCGTCGCGGCATCCGGCAGGAAAAAGTTCGGTGACCAAGGTGATGGGCAGGATAATTTCCCGAGGCTCTACTTGCTGGGAGAAACCTCGTATGTATACGGTCTGCTGACGCGAGGTTCTCCCGTGGAGGATGGGACATGACGGAAATTCTTGTGCAGGCGGCTTCGGAGGAGCGGATTCCTCCCGCGACCAGGGTGGTCGAGCACCCGGCGTGGCCGGTGCTCAAGGATGCGGTGGAGCGGATCCGGCCATGGCAGTCCAAGGACGGGTCGATCGACTTCGAGGCCGAGGGTGCGCCCGAGCGCGCCGACGCCGAGGCGGTCGTACGGCGTGTCGTGGAGGCCGTCGAGGAGCTCTCCCCGCTGCTCCCGCACGACGCCGACTACCACGCGGCCCTGGCGAAGGACCTGATCCGCTGGGCCGAGGGCGGCTTCGAGGTGCCGGACTTCCTGGACTCGCTGCTGGCCTTCCAGCCCGCCGCGAACCGCGCTGACGGCCTCCAGCACCTGGTCGTCTTCCCGATGTACACGCAGAACGGCAACCCCGACCGCAACCTTGAGGCGGTCGTGCTGCGCATGGTCTGGCCCGACTGGCTGGCCGAGCTGGAGCGCACCCGCTACGACAACCCGCTGTTCTGCGGCATCAAGTTCGAGGACTTCACGGCCGGCTACGACACCAACTCCGCCGTGCTCTTCCCGGAGACCATCGCCGTGCGCGAGGCGCCGGAACGTTTCTCCTGGGGCGGTATCTTCTGTGACCGCGAGGCGGCCCGCTTCCGCCGCGTCACGGACGCCGCGGTCGACATCCTGGGCCTCGACCTGCCCGAGGACATCGCCGCGATGGTCCACGACCAGAAGCGCTGCGAAGAGGCGTTCGTGCTGTGGGACATGGTCCACGACCGCACCCACAGCCACGGCGACCTGCCGTTCGACCCGTTCATGATCAAGCAGCGCCAGCCGTTCTGGATGTACGGCCTGGAGGAGCTGCGCTGCGACCTCACCGCCTTCAAGGAGGCCGTGAAGCTGGAGGCGGAGGGCGTCCAGCAGGCCCGTGACGTGCAGTACGCGGTGCTCTTCGACCGCATGTTCCGCTTCCCGGTCACCGGCGACCGCAACCGCAACTACGACGGCCTCGGTGGCCAGCTGCTCTTCGCCTACCTGCACAAGCACGACGTCATCCGCTGGACCGACAACAAGCTGTTCATCGACTGGCAGCGCGCCCCGCAGGTCACCAACCAGCTGTGCGCCGAGATCGAGCAGCTGTACCGCGACGGCATCGACCGCCCCAAGCTCGTCCACTGGTTCGCGGGCTACGAGCTCGTCTCCACCTACCTCGCCCCGCACCCGGGTTCCCGCTGGGCCAAGGGCCCGGATGCCCTGGATCTGACCCAGCCGCCGCGCAAGCTCGTCGATGACGTGCTTCCGGACGAGTTTCCGCTGAGCATGTTCTATGAGGCCCTGTCCAAGAAGCTGAAGAACGTGATCGCCTCCGCCAAGGGCATCACCGCGGACAGCGCCGAGCGGGTCGCCGCGTGAGCGACCGCGACACCCGGAACACTGCTCAGTCTGCTCAGGAGGCGAAGAAGATGGCGGGGAACGGAGCTCTCAGCGGTGCGGTGATCGCGGTGGCCGGTGCGGGTGGACCCGCCGGCCGGGCGGCGCTGCTGCGACTGGCCGAGGCGGGCGCGACGGTCGCCGCCGCGGACAATGACCCCGAGCGGCTCGCGGAGGCCGTGGACGCGGCCCGCTACGCGTCGGGCGGCGCGACGGTCACCGGCGAACCGGTCGACCTGCTGGACCTGCAGTCCACCCGCGACTGGGCCACGCACATCGAGAAGGACTTCGGCCGCATCGACGGCCTGGTCCACCTCGTAGGCGGCTGGCGCGGCAGCGAGACCTTCATCAAGACCAGCCTCGACGACTGGGACTTCCTGGAGCTGCTGCTCATCCGCACCGTGCAGCACACCTCGCTGGCCTTCTACGAGGCCCTGCAGCGCAGCGAGCGCGGCCGGTACCTGCTGATCAGCGCCGCCGGCGCCTCGAAGCCGACCGCGGGCAACGCCTCGTACGCCGCCGCCAAGGCCGCCGCCGAGGCATGGACGCTCGCGCTGGCCGACGCCTTCCGCAAGGCCGGGGGGCCCGAGGGCCCGACGTCCGCGGCTGCCATCCTGGTGGTGAAGGCGCTGGTGCACGACGCGATGCGCGCCGAGCGGCCCAACGCGAAGTTCGCGGGCTTCACGGACGTCAAGGACCTGGCCGAGGCCATCGTCGACGTCTGGGACAAGCCCGCCGCCGAAGTGAACGGAAACCGTCTGTGGCTGACCGAGAAGCCGTGAACCCTCCGAAGACCGACGCCCGGCGCCACCACGACCCGGACGTCCGCGGCTTCGCCAGTGACAACTACGCCGGCGCCCACCCGGAGGTGCTCGCCGCCCTGGCCCTGGCCAACGGCGGGCACCAGGTCGCCTACGGCGAGGACGACTACACCGAGAACCTCCAGCGGATCATCCGCAGCCACTTCGGCGCCACCGCGGAGGCGTTCCCGGTCTTCAACGGCACCGGCGCCAACGTCGTCGCGCTCCAGGCGGTCACCGACCGCTGGGGCGCGGTGATCTGCGCCGAGAGCGCCCACATCCACGTCGACGAGTGCGGGGCGCCGGAGCGGGTCGGCGGGCTGAAACTGCTCACCGTGCCGACACCCGACGGCAAGCTCACCCCCGAGCTGATCGACCGGCAGGCGTACGGCTGGGACGACGAGCACCGTGCGATGCCGCAGGTCGTCTCGATCACCCAGAGCACCGAACTGGGCACCCTCTACACGCCGGACGAGATCCGCGCCATCTGTGAGCACGCCCACGCGCACGGCATGAAGGTGCACCTGGACGGCTCCCGGATAGCCAACGCCGCCGCATCCCTGGACGTGCCGATGCGGACGTTCACCGACGCGGCCGGCGTCGACCTCCTCTCCCTCGGCGGCACGAAGAACGGCGCCCTGTTCGGCGAGGCGGTCGTCGTCCTCAACCAGGACGCCGTCCGCCACATGAAGCACCTGCGCAAGCTGTCCATGCAGCTCGCCTCCAAGATGCGCTTCGTGTCGGTGCAGTTGGAGGCGCTGCTGGCCAAGGACCTGTGGCTGCGCAACGCCCGCCATGCCAACGAGATGGCCCAGCGGCTCGCCGAGGGTGTGCGCGCCGTGCACGGCGTGGAGATCCTCTACCCGGTGCAGGCCAACGGCGTCTTCGCCAAGCTCCCGCACGACGTGAGCGAACGCCTCCAGAAGAGGTTCCGCTTCTACTTCTGGGACGAGGCGGCCGGTGTCGTCCGCTGGATGTGCGCCTTCGACACGACCGAGGACGACGTGGACGCGTTCGTGGCGGCGCTGAAGGAGGAGATGGCGCGCTAGCGGTTCACGACGATCTCCGTCCGGTTGTTGCGCAGGTTCGGGTCGAACGTCCTGATGGGCAGCTCGGGGTCGTCGTTGAGGGTCTCGACGGTGGCGCGTGCTCCACGCACCACCTTGTCGATCCGCAGCTGTACGTCCATCGTGTACGACGCCTTGTCGTGCAGGTAGATCGGCGTCCTGCAGAAGTAGGCCGGCGCGGACGCCCCTTCCTCGGGCTCCGACAGGGGCCCGCACTCCTCGGGCAGGCCGACGACCGTGGTGCCCTCCGGTGCCTGGAACCGGACGGTGGCCACGGCCGCGCCTGCGCCGAGTGACGCCACCCAGGCCGGGCCACGGTTGTACACGGTGACCGGGGCGGTCACCGTGTCCCCGGCGGCCCCGCGCACCTTGCTGCCGATGAGCTTCAGGTCGGCGGTGTTCCTGGCGTCCAGGACGACGGCCCGGTAGTTGTCCGACAGATCGAGGTCCTCCTCCCCGGCGGCGGCCCGCTGCGCTGCCACGGGGCGCAGGTCCAGCTCGGCGCCCGTTCCCGGCGTCCACGTCCCGTCGCCGCGGGCCTCCTCAAGGGCCTCGTCCGAGTACGGCAGGACGGAGTGGTCGAACCGCTCGTACAGCGCGTTGCGCCCCACGCGGAGCGCGGTCACCAACGTGTACTGCTCGCCCGGAGCGACCGCCTCGTCCAGCACGCAGAGCGCGGATGTGCCGGTGGCGTGCTCCTGGTACTCGCAGTTGGAGTGCCGCTCCTTGAACCGCAGCCCGTACGACGCGTTGAGCCACAGCAGCGTACGGTCCACGGCGCGGTTGCCGCTGTTGGCGACCGTAGCCCGTACCTGGGTGTTCGTGCCGGGCCTGAGGTCTCGCTGGTCGTCGGCCTGACTGAGCCCGAGGTCGGGGCCGTTGCCCAGGGTGATCCGGGTCTCGGCCGGGAACGCGGTCAGTTCCCCGGCGGTGGCTGTGTAGCGGATGTGCCCGGAGGCGGCGATGTCCGCGTCCGGCAGCGCGCGCAGTCCGAGCAGGGCCGCCGGCACGCCGTCCGTCCCGGCCGGCAGGTCCCGGAAGTCGCAGACGGCCTTGAGCGCCGATTCGGGCGTGCAGTTGGCGGGCCACGACACGTGCGCGAAGGAGGCGATCTCACTCGCGTCCACGGTCAGTCGGCCGGCAGGGACCCCGTGCTCGGTGTTGTCGTGGCCGACCCGCACCGCGAGGGTGCGCTCGGGCGCGTTACCGGCCGCGTCCTCCCCCGGTAGCACCGTGTCGGACGGAGCGCTGATCCACAACTGGTCGGACACGGCATGCGCGGGCCCGATCCCGACCGCGGTCAGGGTGCAGCCGACGAGCGCGGCTGCGAGCAGGCGATGCTTCATGAGTTCCCCCTTCTCGATGAACCGGTCCGTGGCCGAGACCCGCGGCGGGGGGCAGAGGTTGTGGCCGGGCGTCCGGTTGCGGCGATGTTCGGCCGTTCTCGCGTCGCTCAGCGGACCAGGCCCGACCCACGAATGCATAGATATGCAGTGATCGGAAAATTCATTGACGCATCCCGGGTCGGAACCTAGGCTCTGCGGGCATGCAGATGATCCAGGAAACCGCAGACCTGTCCGCCTACTTGGCCGCTGACGAGGTGATCGACCATCATCATCCGCTCGTCCGCGAGACGGCCGCCAAGCTCGCCGACGGTGTGGTGGACTCGTATGACTATGCGCGGGTGGCGTTCGAGTTCGTGCGGGACACCATTCCGCACTCGCAGGACTCCGGCGACCCCCGTGTCACCTGGCGCGCCTCCGACGTCCTGGCGCAGGGAACCGGCATCTGCTACGCCAAGGCCCACGCCCTGGCCGCCCTGCTGCGCGCCGAGGACATCCCGACCGCGCTGTGCTACCAGAAGCTCGAGGTGGTGCACGGCCTGGTCGCCGTGCGGTTCAACGGCGCCTGGCACCGGCAGGATCCGCGGGGCAACAAACCGGGCGTGGACGCCCAGTTTTCGCTCGACGGTGAGCAGCTCGCCTTCACGCCCCACCCTGAGTCCAACGAGTTGGACTACCCGGTCCTGTACGCGGAACCGCACCCGGCCGTCCTCGGCGCCCTGAAGGCCGCCCCCGACCGGCCGTACCTGTGGAAGACGCTCCCCACCGCGCTCTGAGGCAGGCGATGACTCGCGCGCCGCGGAGGCGCACGTGCCGGGCGCGCCCCGCACGAGGACCCGCACCTGGCGGCCTGGCGGGAGGTGTACACGGCGTTCGGCTCAAAGCCGTCGCGCACGCGCAACTCGGCGGGGGCGCTGGCCAAGCGGGCCCGGGCGGTGGCCGGGCTGCCTCGCATCAACGTCCTCGTCGACGTCTACGACGCCATCAGCGTCGCCCACCTCATCCCGCGGGCGGGCGGCGAGGAGATCGTGGAGCACCCCCGCTGGAACTCGCGCCGAGGTCCGCGCACCCGGCTCACCGAGCAGACCACCTCCGGCATCTTCCTGCTGAAGGGCATGGCCCCGATGCCGGTCGCCGAGACCGAGGACGCGGCGGCCGAACTGGCCGAACTCGCCGAGCTGCTCGGGAAGTTCAGCCCCGCCGTGCGGATCACGGTGCGTTCTGCGGCGTCGTGACGGCAGTCGTACCGTCCGGGCGGCCGAGCGTGTCCCGGGCGCACCTGCGGAAGTCCGCCACCAGCCGGCTGCGGTCCCCGGCACGCGTCGCCAGCACCACATGGCTCGGCTCGACGCCTTCCAGGGGAACCGTCGTCAGGTCGGGGCGGACGGTGTGCACCCGCGGGGTGGCCGGGACGATCGCCACCGCCTGACCGTCGGCGATCAGCTCGTACTTGTCCTCCATGGCCTCCACCAGCGGACCGTCCGGAGCCGGGCTGCCGTCGGGCCGCGGATCGATGCGCCAGTAGGCGTTCCAGATCCGCTGGTCCCGCACCCGCGGCATGGGCTCGTCGGCGACGTCGTCCAGGGTCACCGACTCCTTGCCGGCCAGCCGGTGATCCAGCGGCACCATCAGTACCCGCGGCTCCTCGTGGAGAACCGTCACCTCCAGCCCGTCGGTCGCCAGCGGCAGCCGCGTCACCACCGCGTCCACCCGATGGTCGAGCAGAGCAGCATGCGCGTCGTCCCAGGGGAGGTGCACGGCGTGCACCTCGGCGTCGGGACAGCGGCGGCGCAGGGCGCGGACGGCCGGGGTGACGATGAGGGTCGTGGTGTAGCCGACCGTGAACCTGCTGGGCCGGGCCGCGGCCCGGGTGCGCGCCGCGGCCTCGGCGGCGGACCGCAGCAGGGCCCGCGCGCGGGGCAGGAAGACCTCGCCGGCCTCGGTGAGCCGGGTGCCTCGTGGGGCGCGGTCGAGCAGGCGGACGCCCAGCTCCTGCTCCAGCCGGCGGATCTGCCGGCTCAGCGACGGCTGGGCGACGCGCAGTTCCTCGGCGGCGCGCCCGAAGTGGCCATGCGCGGCGACGACCGTGAAGTAGCGCACGAGGCGCAGATCGAGGTCCGGCGGGGGCTGTGGCGACTGGGGCATTTCTCCAACGTACGCCTCATCGCGGCCCGTGGGCTGCGGTGATGCCCGAAACGTATGGCGTGCTGCGAAATGGGACTTGGACCCGGGGTGCCTCGTGCTCGCAGGGTGGAGTCACCGGCCCGGAATCGTCCGGGCCTGCTGACTTCCCTTGCTGAAGGAGTGCTCTGCTGTGCGTGTCTTCGTCACCGGCGCGACCGGGTTCATAGGGTCCGCAGTCGTCCGCGACCTGCTGGAGGCCGGACATCAGGTCCTGGGTCTGGCTCGGTCGGACCGCTCCGCCACAGCCTTGAAGGAGGCCGGTGCCGAGGTGCACCGGGGCGACCTCGACGACGCCGACGGCCTCCGGGAGGCGGCGGCCGCGGTGGACGGCGTCGCCCACCTGGCGTTCATCCACGACTTCTCGAGGTACCCGGCCGCCGCACAGGCCGATCAGCGGGCCATCGAGGCGATGGGCGAGGCCCTTGTGGGCAGCAACCGCCCCCTCGTCGTCACCGCCGGCGCCATGTTCCTCGCGTCGGGCCGCCCCGCCACGGAGGAGGACGTGGCCGACCCGGGAACGCATGCCCTGCCCCGCAAGTCGGAGCAGGCCGCATTGGCGTTCGTCGAGCGGGGCGTCCGTGTCTCGGTGCTGCGCCTGCCGCAGGTGCACGGCGAGGGCGACCGCATTGGCTTCGTCCCGCGCCTGATCGAGATCGCCCGCGAGAAGGGCGTCTGCGCCTACCCCGGTGACGGCGCCAACCGCTGGCCCGCCGTGCACCGCGTCGACGCCGCCCGCCTCTACCGGCTGGCCTTGGAGGCGGCGCCCGCGGGCGCCAGGCTGCACGGCGTCGACGAGGAAGGCGTCCCGGTGCGTGACATCGCCGAGGCCATCGGCCGCCACCTGGATCTACCGGTGACCTCCGTCCCACGGGAGGAGGCGGTGGGCCACTTCGGCTGGCTCGGCACCGTCTTCGCGGCGGACGGCCCTGCCTCCAGCGCGCTCACCCGCGAGCTGCTGGGCTGGCAGCCCACGCGGCCGGGGCTCCTGGCGGACCTGGAAGCAGGCCACTACTTCAACTGACGCGGGCGCCGGCGGCGTTCGACCGACGCCGGCGGATCCCCGGGCTCAGCGGGCCTCGGCCTCGCGGACCTGCTCCGGCGTCGGTGCCGTACCGCCGAGGTGGGCCGGCATCCACCAGGTGTCGTCGGCGTCCTTCGGGCGCACCGGGTAGGCGCGCTGGGCGGCCTCCAGCAGCTCCTGGACACGCTCGCGCAACTGACGCGTTATGGCGCCCGCGTACTTGTCCTTCGACGCCTCGATCGCCTCGCCGACCCGGATCGTGATCGGGATGTGGCTCCGCTTGAAGTTGCGCGGGTGGCCCTTGGTCCACAGCCGCTGCGTCCCCCACACGGCCATCGGGATCAGCGGCACGCCGGCCTCCTGGGCCAGCCGCGCGGCCCCCGACTTGAAGCTCTTCAGCGTGAACGACTGCGAGATCGTGGCCTCCGGGAACACCCCCACGACCTCGCCGGACTTCAGCGAGTCCAGCGCATGGGTGTACGCCGCCTCGCCCTGGTTGCGGTCCACGGGGATGTGCTTCATGCCCCGCATCAGCGGACCGGAGATCTTGTGCCGGAAGACGGATTCCTTCGCCATGAAGCGAACGAGACGTTTCTGCGGGAGCGCCGCCAGCCCGTTGAAGACGAAGTCCAGATAGCTGATGTGGTTGCTCACCAGCACGGCGCCGCCCGAGCGCGGAATGTTCTCCGACCCTTTGCAGTCGATCTTGAGGTCCCACACCTTGAACAGGGTCTGGGCGAAACCGACGACGGGGCGGTAGACAAGCTCTGCCATGGACGGGTTGGACCCTTCCTTCTCTGCCTGGGAAGGAGGCTCCCAGTGGGAAAGTTACGCAGCCGTAGGTTTACGGCATGTCGCAGATCGTGCCCCAAGAACGCCCGAGGGCCAAGCCCAAGTGCCGGGGAACGGCGAGATCCTCGTCACGTCACCCCGTGATCCACCTCGCTGTTTGAGGCCGCCTTTACCCGGCGCGCACCGCCAACCGCCGTACGAGCAGATACATCTCGCACCCCAGGCAGTACCCGAAGACGGCGTTCAGGAAGGCGGCCGCGAGTGCGGCCCCGGTGGCGGCGAGGCCCAGCCAGGCCGGACCGAGCGTGTACCCGACCAGCCCGAGGACCGCGAAGACCAGCCCCACCGCCTGGGCGAACCGCGGCGGCTCGGGTGCCTCGAACTCGGTCGGCGGCCCCAGACGCGGACGTACCGCCCTGCGGAACAGCCAGCCGTACGGCGAACGGCCCACCCCGCCCGCCGCGCCCAGCGCGAACGCCAGCGTCTGCCAGGCCAGCAGCCAGGCGCTGCCGGTGACCAGCACGACCGCGAGCACCACGGTCGTCACGGCCGCTCCGAAGCGCGGCCCCCTCACATCGATGTCCATGAATCAAGCATTCCGCAACGGAAAGGCTTCCGGGGAGTCGGGAATCTTTGCAGTCTCGTGAATGCTTGAGCAGGTGATGACCGGACTGGTGGTGTGCGTGGTGGTGCTGGCGGCGGCGAGCGCCTACGGAGTGCTGCAGCGGCGGCGGAGCGGGAGAGTACGGGTGCGCGGGCGGGACGACGGAAAGCGGCTCGGGGCTGCCGAGTTGGGCGGGGAGTTGGGCGAGCGTGCCACGCTCCTGCAGTTCTCCAGCGCCTTCTGCGCGCCCTGCCGGGCCACCCGGCGCGTGCTCGGAGAGGTGGCCGGCATGGTCCCGGGTGTGACCCACGTCGAGCTCGACGCCGAGGACAATCTGGACCTCGTCCGCCGGCTGGACATCCTCAAGACGCCGACCGTGCTGGTCCTCGACGCCGACGGCAACGTCGTACGGAGGGCCACGGGGCAGCCCCGCAAGGCGGACGTGATCGCCGCACTGGGGGAGGCCGTCTGAAGGGCCGTGACCAGAGGGTGAGTCACCTCCCACATGCTGGGACCTACTTGACTGTGCGCACCACCTATCGTCAGCCTGACCGTATGCCTGAGGAACTCCTTCTCTTCGGACGGGCCCACGTCGACCTGGTCCGCACCGCGAGCGCGCGCTGTCCGGGCTGTTGAACAGCTCACGGTCCGCACGCCTCCCCTCGCAGAAGGACAACTCCATGACGGCCACCTCCGGCCTCGGCACCGCCCAGCTCGCCTCTCCCGACCTGCTCCGCTCCGTCTTCCGGCGGCATGCCGCCGGAGTGGCCGTGATCACCGCGCGCGGCGAGACGGGCCCGGTCGGCTTCACCGCGACCTCCCTCACCTCCGTCTCCGCCGACCCGCCGATGCTCTCCTTCGGCATCGGCACCGGGGCCTCCAGCTGGCCGGCGATGGCCGGGACGGGCCATGTCGGCGTCCACATACTCGGCGAGCACCAGCAGGAGCTGGCCGCCACCTTCGCCCGCAGCGGGGCCGACCGCTTCGGCCCGCCCACCGCCTGGCGCGAGGGCCCCGAGGGCGTCCCCCTCCTCGACGACGTCCTGGCCTGGACGGTGTGCCGGATCGTGGCGCGCGTGCCCGCGGGCGATCACCGCATCGTGCTGGCCGAGGTCCTCCTCGGTGACCCCGCCGGCCCCGGACGTCCGCTTCTGTACCACCAGGGCCGGTTCAACGGCCTGCGTGACTGACCTCACCGGACCGATGTGACCGATCAGCCGCTCCGCCGTTCTGCGAAGCCGTCGAATTCCGATTACGCTGCGTTGCAAAGGTCACAGTTCAAAGCGCTTGCTTAGCGGGCATGAACTGGGTGTACTGACGAGTAATATTTCGCTCGGAGCGCCGGTCGCCCCGAGCGGGAACGGCCACTTGGGGCGCCTATGCTGCCTGCAAGTAGGCAGCAGAGAAATGTCGACGCAGTAGGAGAGCCGGCGTGAGCTTGAGGATCGTTGTCACCGTGAAGTACGTGCCCGACGCCACTGGCGACCGGCACTTCGCCGATGACCTGACCGTCGACCGGGACGACGTGGACGGTCTGCTCTCCGAGCTCGACGAGTACGCGGTCGAGCAGGCGCTGCAGATCTCCGAGAACTCCGACGACGACGTGGAGATCACCGTCCTGACGGTGGGCCCCGAGGACGCCAAGGACGCGCTGCGCAAGGCGCTGTCCATGGGTGCCGACAAGGCCGTCCACGTCGAGGACGACGACCTGCACGGCACCGACGCCATCGGCACCTCCCTGGTGCTGGCCAAGGCGATCGAGAAGGCCGGCTACGACCTGGTCATCTCCGGCATGGCCTCCACCGACGGCACCATGGGCGTCGTACCGGCCCTGCTCGCCGAGCGTCTGGGCGTCCCGCAGGTCACCCTGCTGTCCGAGGTCTCCGTCGAGGACGGCACCGTCAAGGGCCGCCGGGACGGCGACGCCGCCTCCGAGCAGCTCGAGGCCTCTCTGCCGGCCGTCGTGTCGGTCACCGACCAGTCGGGCGAGGCGCGCTACCCGTCCTTCAAGGGCATCATGGCCGCCAAGAAGAAGCCGGTGGAGTCCTGGGACCTGTCCGACCTGGACATCGAGGCCGAAGAGGTCGGTCTCGAGGGTGCCTACACCGTCGTGGACGCCGCGGCCGAGCGCCCGGCCCGCACCGCCGGCACGATCGTCAAGGACGAGGGCGAGGGCGGCAAGCAGCTCGCTGAGTTCCTCGCGAGCCAGAAGTTCATCTAAAGGGACCTCTCCCGAGGCTCGATCCCCTTACCGCCCTTCAGACTTCGCAATTCGCAGGAGAGCATTCCCATGGCTGAAGTTCTCGTCTACGTCGACCACGTGGACGGTGCCGTCCGCAAGCCCACCCTGGAGCTGCTGACCCTGGCCCGCCGTGTCGGCGAGCCCGTGGCCGTCGCGCTGGGCAACGGCGCCGGTGACACCGCCGCGACCCTCGCCGAGCACGGCGCGGTCAAGGTCCTCACCCACGAGGCGTCCGAGTACGCCGACTACCTGGTCGTGCCGAAGGTCGACGCCCTGCAGGCCGCGGTCGAGGCCGTGTCCCCGGCCGCCGTCCTCGTCCCCTCCTCCGCGGAGGGCAAGGAGATCGCCGCGCGTCTGGCGCTGCGCATCGGCTCCGGCATCATCACCGACGCCGTCGACCTGGAGGCCGGCGACGAGGGCCCGGTGGCCACCCAGTCGGTCTTCGCCGCCTCGTTCACCACCAAGTCCCGTGTCTCCAAGGGCACCCCGGTCATCACGGTCAAGCCGAACTCGGCCGCCGTGGAGGCCGCCCCGGCCGCAGGCAGCGTCGAGGCCCTGTCCGTCACCTTCTCGGCCGCGGCCACCGGCACCAAGGTCACCGGCCGTACGCCGCGTGAGTCGACGGGCCGTCCGGAGCTGACCGAGGCCGCGATCGTGGTCTCCGGTGGCCGTGGCGTCAACGGCGCGGAGAACTTCGCGATCATCGAGGCCCTCGCCGACTCGCTCGGTGCGGCCGTCGGTGCCTCGCGTGCCGCGGTGGACGCGGGCTGGTACCCGCACACCAACCAGGTCGGCCAGACCGGTAAGAGCGTGTCCCCGCAGCTGTACATCGCCTCCGGTATCTCGGGCGCGATCCAGCACCGGGCCGGTATGCAGACCTCGAAGACGATCGTGGCGATCAACAAGGACGCCGAGGCCCCGATCTTCGAGCTGGTCGACTTCGGCGTGGTCGGCGACCTCTTCGACGTCGTCCCGCAGCTCACCGAGGAGATCAAGACCCGCAAGGGCTGATCCCGAACCGGGCGCATCGAGGCCCCCGTGACCGTCCTGGCGGTCACGGGGGCCTCGGCTCGTGCCGGGCTCCTCATCCCAGGCTCAGCGACGCCTGCACGGGCAGATGGTCGCTCGGGAACTGGCCGCCGTCGGAGAACGTGTTGATCGTCGCCCGGTGCGTCGTGACGCCGGGTGTGGTCAGGATCCAGTCGATGCGGTCGCCGTTCGGCGTCAGCGGCTTGTAGCCGTGGAAGGTCGCATACAGCGCGCTGCGCTCACGTGCGGTGTCCCAGGTGTCGACGAGGCCGGCGCCGAGCAGCGTGTCGTACGCCGTGTCCTCGTGGGCGGCGACATTGAAGTCCCCGGTCACCACGACCGGTAACGAGCGGTCGAAGCCGGCGATCCGATCGGCGATGAGCAAGGCGCTGAGTTCACGCGCGCGCCTGCTCACATGATCGAAGTGGGTGTTGAGGACGTAGAACTCTCCTCCGCCGTCGGCCAGATCGCGGAAGCGGACCCAGGTGACCATGCGGGGGAAGGCCGCGCCCCAGGTGTTGGAGCCGATCACGCCCGGCGTGTCGGAGAGCCAGAAGTGGTCGTACTCGGTCGGGCGCAGGCGGCGGGAGTCGTAGAAGACCGCCATGGACTCGTCCCGGCTGCCGTGGAGTCGGCCGGTTCCCACCCAGTCGTAGCGCGGGCCGAGGTCGGAGTCGATGTCGAGCAGCTGCGCGAAGACGCCCTCCTGGGTTCCGATGACGTGCGGGGCCTCGCGGCGCAGCAGCTCGCGCATCACCGGTCTGCGCACGGCCCAGCTGTTGGGCTCCGTGGTGCTCGCGAAGCGCAGGTTGAAGGACATCACCTGGAGGTGGCGGCGGGACGGGCGCTCGCCCGCCGAGGCGGCGGACGTGGGCAGTGCTGTACTGGAGAGGGGTGCGGTGACCGCCGTGGCCAACGCGGCCTTCAGGCCCAGACGGCGCGTGACTCGGCTGTGGTTCGGCACTGGGGCTCCTTCGCTGGGAACTGCCGGACGAGTCGTGCGAGGCGTGCGTATGGGAGTGTGATACCGCGTCCTGAGATGGGCGTGAACATGGCGAGATGGGGGAGTGGCTCCCCGTGGACACGGTGTTGACCAGCGGAAGGTCCCCGGATAACTTCGTTCTACGGAATGTTGATTTCGGATAGCGGAAATCAGGAGGATGTGGGATGGGTCAGGGCCAGCAGGAGAAGGTGGCGACGAGCCTCGCGGGCGCCGTCAGCGAGGAGATCAGCGCCTCCCTCGCGCCGGTCGACGCCGAGCTGGAGCGTCGCTACCCCGGAGACCCCGGCACCCGCCAGCCCGTCCACACCGTCTACGTCCCCGGCGACGTCTTCGCCGCCGACACCATCCGCTCCTGGGGCGAGAAGGCCCTCGCGCTCCTCGACGAACACGCCCCGGACGCCACCTCCTTCGCCGCCGTCCTCGGCCTGTCCGACGAACTCGCCGAGCCCGTCCACGCGCGCGTGCGGGCCAAGCTGGAGCGCGAGCCCATCGAGGACCTGCGCGTCGACTTCGAGGACGGCTACGGCCCCCGCCCGGACGCCGAGGAGGACGAGGCGGCCGCCCGCGCGGCACGGCTGATCGCCGAGGCGTACGAGAACGGCACGGCGGCCCCGTACATGGGCATCCGCATGAAGTGCATGGAGGCGCCGGTACGCGACCGGGGCATCCGCACCCTCGACATCTTCCTCACCGGCCTGATGGAGGCCGGCGGTCTGCCCGACGGGCTGGTGCTCACCCTGCCGAAGGTGACGTACCCCGAGCAGGTCACCGCCATGGTGCGGCTCCTTGAGGCCTTCGAGAAGGCGCGCGGGCTCGAACCCGGGCGGATCGGCTTCGAGATCCAGATCGAGACGAGCCAGTCCATCCTGGCCACCGACGGCACCGCCACCGTCGCCCGTATGATCCAGGCCGCAGAGGGACGCGCCACGGGCCTGCACTACGGCACCTTCGACTACAGCGCCTGCCTCGGTGTCTCCGCCGCCTACCAGGCCAGCGACCACCCGGCCGCCGACCACGCCAAGGCGATCATGCAGGTCGCGGCGGCCGGCACCGGCGTACGCGTCTCGGACGGCTCGACGAACGTCCTGCCGGTCGGCCCGACCGAGAAGGTCCACGACGCCTGGCGACTGCACTACGGCCTGACGCGCCGGGCCCTGTCGCGCGCCTACTACCAGGGCTGGGACATGCACCCCGGCCACATCCCGACCCGGTACGCGGCCGTCTTCTCCTTCTACCGCGAGGGCTTCGAGCAGGCGGCCGCCCGCCTCGCCCGGTACGCCAACCGGGCGGGCGGCGACGTCATGGACGAGCCCGCCACCGCCAAGGCCCTCAGCGGCTACCTGCTGCGCGGCCTGGACTGCGGTGCCCTCGACATCGCCGAGGTCGCCCGGCTGACCGGTCTGACCCGTGCCGATCTGGAGGGATTCGCGGCGCCCCGGCGCGGCGACCTGACGGTCTCCGCCAAGTAGCGGGCCGGTCACAACGGCCCGCAGCGGCTGGTGTTGTCACTGCCGCCCCGTAGTCTGTACGGACGCAAAGACGTGTCACAGAAACGGGGCAGCGGTGTCTTCGGGGGAGTACGGACAGGCGGACGAGGCCGGTCGGCTGCTGGCCGGCCGCTATCGGGTCGTGGCCCAACTCGGGCGGGGCGGCATGGGCGTCGTCTGGAGAGCCGTCGACGAGGTCCTGGGCCGTGAGGTCGCCGTCAAGGAACTGCGCACCTACAGCGACGCCGACGGTCCCGAACTCGCGGATCTGCGGCTGCGGATGCAGCGCGAGGCCCGGGCCGCGGCCCGGGTCCGGCACCCCGGCGTGGTGGCCATTCACGATGTCGCGGAGGTCGACGGACGCCCGCTCATCGTCATGGAGCTGGTCGACGGCCCCTCCCTGGAAGCAGTCCTGCGCGAGCGCGGCACCCTCGATCCGCGTGAGGCGGCCGCACTCGGCGCCAAGGTCATGGACGCGCTGGCCGCCGCCCACCGGGCCGGCGTCCTGCACCGCGACGTCAAGCCCGGCAACATCCTGCTGGAGACCTCCGGCCGCGTCGTTCTCACCGACTTCGGCATCGCGACGATGGACGACCCGGGCGACGGCTCGGCCACCCATCTGACCCGCACCGGCCATCTCGTCGGCTCCCTGGACTACATGGCCCCCGAGCGCGCCCAGGGCGCCGATCCGGGCCCTTCCTCGGACGTCTGGGCCCTGGGCGCCACCCTGTACGCGGCGGTGGAGGGCTCCGCGCCCTTCCGCCGTACGTCGACCTTCTCCACGCTCACCGCGATCGTCTCCGAACCCCTGCCGGAGCCCCGCAACGCCGGGCCGCTCGGCCCCGTCCTCCAACGGCTCATGGACAAGCGGCCCGAGTCCCGTCCCGAGGCCGAAGAGGCGCGGGAACTCCTCCAGGCGGTGGCGGACCAGGACGGCTCGGAGGCGCCGACGGCGGCGCTGCGCGGGCCGGACGGCTCCGGGCCCGTGCGGGACGAGACGGAGCGCAGCGTCCCCACGGCGCCCGCCGGGCAGGCGTACGGCGGGCCACAGGGCGCGCCGAGCGCTCAGGGCGGGGACACGCCGGGGCAGGGCGTGCCCGCCTCGGACCTGCCCGGGGCACCGGTCTTCGGGACCGCGGGGCAGCGCGCGAACGGCCCTGCGACTCCTGAAGGGAGCACACCGCCGGCGCAGGGGTTCGCCTCCGCCGGCCATGCCGCTCCGGCAGGACACGGACCCGGCGCGCTCCCCGGGCAGCCGGCGGCGTCGCCGTACGCCAGTGCGCCGGGGCCGTACGGCGGGCCTCCGCAGGGCTTCGGCGGCCCGAACCCGCAGCCGCACGACCTGGGTACCACCGGCCCCATGTCCACGTCCTCCGGCAGCTCCTCCCGGCGCAAGGGACGCGCCCTGCTCGCCGCCGCGGCCGTGACCGTCGTCCTCGCGGCGAGCGGGGTCACCGTCGCCCTGCTGAACACCACGGACGACGCCAAGGACGCGGCGCAGGACACTTCGTCCGTCACCTCCACGGCCACGTCCGCCCCGGCGACCGGCAGCCCTGACGCCGACCGGTCGGGCGAGGCCGGCCTGACCGAGAAGGGCGACGACGCGAAGTCCCCCCGCGCGAGCAAGTCGCCGGGCCGCACGGCGGGAAGCGAGCCCTCGGACCGGCCCACCACCTCGTCCCCGACCGGGACCTCGGGCGGGGGCGGCACCAACGGGGGCAGCACGGGCGGCGGTTCCGGCGACGGCGGCACGACGGGCGGTGGAGGAACCACAGGCGGGGGCGGAACCACGGGCGGGGGCGCAAGCACCGCACCCGGCGCGTCCTGTTCCTCCATCGGCGGCGGCAAGTACAACTGCCAGGTCTGGAAGACCGCCAAGTCCTACACCGCCTCCGGCACCGAGGTCGGCGTCCTCAACGCGGGCACCAACTACTTCTACTGCCAGCAGAATCTGGGCCGCCGTGAGACCGACGGCCAGTGGACCAACGTCTGGTGGGCCAGAACGGACGACGACAGCGGCAACACGAACGTCTTCATCAGCGACGTCTACATCGAGGGCGGCAACAACGACGAGCCGGTGCCCGGACTCCCGGTCTGCTGAACCCGGACGTACCTCTCCAGGCCGGAGGCCGTCACCAGCTTCTCCTCCGCCAACAACCGGGTGCCCCGCGCGCACAGCAGCGCGTCACCACGCGCCCGCGCGACGAATTCCTCGGGTGTGACGCCGAACAGCTCCCTCAAACGGGCCGAGGTCCCGAGGAGTTCGATGAGCAGGGCCCGCTGACCGGGGTGGGTGCGCGGCCCACCGTTCCCGTTGTGCAGCACCCCATGGCGGTTGACATACGCGAAGGCACCCGCAAGCGCCGTGCCGTCCGCCAGAACGATCCGGACCCCGGGCGCGGCCAGCCAGGCGCGGTGGTAGTTGCCGTTCGGCAGCGGCACTCCCTCGCTCGCGTCGACGACCGCCAGTTGCTCGGCATCGAGCCAGATGAGGAACAACTCCCGTACGGCAACGGGTGCGTGGAAGGGGGAGGCAGACACGTATCCCATACGGCTCACATGCGCGGAGACACCGACCTCGATGCCCGTGACCCGAGCCTTCACCATCGGAATGGGAGCCGTGATCCCGAACTCGGCCATCTTGTGCCGGAGTTGGCCCGGACAGGCGTTGGAGCCGACCGCGAGAACCGGCACGCGGTCGTCGTACACCAGCCGGTCGAGGGGCAGCAGTCGGTTTCCGTCGAGGAGGCCGGAGTCCTCGGGCCAGGCGCCGGGGTAGAGCAGGGGATGCTCGCGCGGTGCCTCGGCCAGGCCCTGCGCCTGCAGGGTGCGGTCCTCCACGGGCCGCTCAGTCCGCCGGCGGCAGCTCGCCCGAGCCCCGGGTGATCAGCCGCGTCGGCAGCTCGATGCGTTCCGGGGTGACCAGGGTGCCGTCCAGCTGGCGGAACAGGCGCTCGGCGGCGGTGCGGCCGATCGCCGCCGCGTCCTGCGCGACGACGGTGACGCCGGGCTGCAGCAGGTCGGCGAGTTCGATGTCGTCGAAGCCGACGAGGGCGACGCCACGGGTCTGCTCGGCGAGGACACGGACCACGGTGACCGTCACCCGGTTGTTGCCCGCGAAGATCGCGGTGACGGGGGAGGGGCCGGAGAGCATCGCCTCGGCCGCCCGGCGCACCCGCTCCGGATCGGTGACCCCCAGGGACATCCAGGCGTCCTCCACCGGTATGCCCGCGTCCTCCAAGGCGGCGCGATAGCCGCGCAGCCGCTCTGCGGCCGTGTGGATGCGGGGCATGTCGCCGATGAAACCGATCCGGCGGTGGCCGTGGGCGATGAGATGGGCGACGCCGCCGCGGGCACCGCCGTAGTTGTCGGACAGGACGCAGTCGGCATCGATCCTGCCCGCCGGACGGTCGACGAAGACGGTGGCGACGCCCGCCTTGAGCTCGGGCTCCAGGTACCGGTGGTCGTCACCGGCCGGAATGATCACCAGCCCGTCCACCCGCCGCGCGCACAGCGCCAGCGCCAGCTCCTGCTCGCGGTCCGGGTCCTCGGCGCTGGAGCCGTTGATGAGCAGCGCGCCGTGCGCCCGGGCGACCTCCTCGACCGCCCGGCTCAGCGGACCGTAGAACGGGTCCGCGAGATCCTCCAGGACCAGGCCGATGCTCGCCGTACGGCCCTTGCGCAGCACCCGCGCGCTGTCGTTGCGGCGGAAGCCCAGCGCGTCGATGGCCTCCTGGACGCGGCGCTCCGTCTCCGGGGTGACTCCCGGCTCCCCATTGACCACGCGCGAGACGGTCTTCAGACCGACTCCGGCACGCGCCGCGACGTCCTTCATGGTCGGACGGTTGCCGTAGCGCGTTCCGGAGAGGCCGTCGGCAAGGCGGTCGGATCGGCGGATGGTCTCGGGCACGATGCGGTGTCCTGTCCTGTCGTCCACGGGGATGCGTCGGTCCATGGGTTTGTATGAGGATGTGGCGTCGACAATAGACCCTGGACAACGTTGTCAGATCCAGGGGACACTGTCCACCGCAATCTCCGGCCTGCGCCCCCACCGCGAGACCGGCTCGCCCATTTCCCGTGGTTGACGGGGAGATCCGAATGGTTGACGGGGAGAACTGACACTGATGCACACCGACCTCGTGGCTGCGCTCGACATCGGCGGTACGAAGATCGCCGGAGCGCTGGTGGACGGTCACGGCCGGATCGTGGTCCGGGCCCAGCGCGCGACGCCGGCACGGGAGGACGGCGAGACGGTGATGCGGGCCGTGGAGGAGGTCGTCGGGGAGCTCACCGCGTCGCCGCTGTGGGAGCGGGCCGCGGCCCTCGGCATCGGCAGCGCGGGCCCGGTGGACGCCTCGGCGGGCACGGTCAGTCCGGTGAACGTGCCCGGCTGGCGGGACTATCCGCTGGTCCGGCGGGTCCGGGAGGCGGCGGGCGGACTGCCCGTGGAGCTGATCGGCGACGGTGTGGCCATCACGGCGGCCGAGCACTGGCAGGGGGCGGCGCGGGGCCATGACAACGCGCTGTGCATGGTCGTCTCCACGGGCGTCGGCGGCGGCCTGGTCCTCAACGGCCGCCTGCACCCCGGCCCGACCGGCAACGCCGGCCACATCGGTCACATCAGCGTCGAGCTGGACGGCGACCCGTGCCCGTGCGGTTCGCGCGGCTGCGTGGAGCGCATCGCCAGCGGGCCCAACATCGCACGGCGGGCCCTGGAGAACGGCTGGCGACCCGGCCCGGACGGCGACACGTCCGCCGCCGCGGTGGCCGCCGCCGCGCGCGACGGCGACCCGGTCGCCGTGGCCTCCTTCGAGCGCGCCGCGCAGGCCCTGGCGGCCGGGATCGCGGCCACCGCGACCCTCGTCGAGATCGACATCGCGGTGATCGGCGGGGGAGTGGGCAAGGCGGGCGACGTGCTCTTCACACCGCTGCGCAAGGCGCTCCACGACTACGCCACCCTGTCCTTCGTGCAGCGCCTGACGATCACGCCGGCCCAGATGGGCACGGATGCGGGGCTGGTCGGGGCCGCGGCGGCGGCGCTGGCGGGGAGGACCGACGCGGCGAGGGTCTGAGACGCGGGGCGTCTTCGGGGCTGAGGAGGAACGTTCCCCCGGCTCCCGCGGACGCGCCTCGGCTCGGCCGGGGGCACGGTGCGTGTTGCCGGCGAGCGATCTCGCCCCCGCCGCCCTTACCCGTCCCATCCCGGGGGCTGCGCCCCCGAACCCCCCCCTCGGCCCGGAAGGGGCCTTGTCCTCAAACGCCGGACGGGCTGATTTCACCGACCGGCGTCGGGAGCGCCGCAGGGCCCCGTCACTCAGCAACTCACCCGTACGTCCCCCCAGTCCGCGTGATCCGAGTCGATGCCGTCGCCGCCGTCGCTCACCACGAGCCGGACGATCCGGGCGCCGCTCACGTCGGCCCTGATCGGCTGGGCCGGCATCGCGTTGGTGAGGGTGCCGGTCGAGGCTGCCTTCGTGCCGTCGGCCCAGATCTCGAAGGCGACGGTGCCGTCGGCGCCCTTCTCGTCGTCGACACCGACATCGGCCGTGACCGTCTCGCAGGCGCCGCCCGTGTAGTACTCCACGGCGCTCTCCGCATGGACTCCCAGCCCCTTGCCGTACACCACGCCGCCGAGGGTGATCGGACGGCCGTCGCCCGCGGCGCTCTCCCCGTTGCTGGTGTTGCGCTCGACGGGACCCCAGCCGTTGGTGGCCGAGAGCCAGGGGAGGTCACCGAGCCCGGACGTCCCCGAGGGTGGCGGCACGGCGACGGAGACGGTCAGTGGCACCACACTGTCCACGCGGACTCCGGTCGGTGAGCGGTAACCGGCCTTGAGCGTCAGGGCGTACGACCCCGTCGGCGTCCCCGGCGGCGCGGTGACCGTCCACCGGGTGCGCAGGGAGCGGCCCGTCGGGAGCGCCGGTGAGGTGGTCGGCGACGTCGCCTTCACGGCCCACCCTTCGGGCCCGGACAGGCTGACGGAGACGCGCTGGGCCGTCGTACGGCCGAGATCGGTGACCGTCGACGTCAGTGTGGCCGGCTTGCCCGCCTCGACGAACGGGCTGCCGTCCAGGCCGAGTTCGACGGCGGGCGGATTCTTGGCCCATGCGGGGTCCGCGGAGACCCGCACGAGGACCGTGCCGTGGGCCGGGACGGTCGCCGAGATCGTGCCCGCGGTGTTGTAGCTGCGGTGCTGCCACAGGTCGCGCAGCGTGTACGCGTCGGCGGCCGGCAGGCCTACCGCGGCGGCGCCGGTGCTGATCCGCTGGGCGGTGCCGGACTCGTTGAAGAGCGCCACCGCCCGGCTGCCGTCCCGCATCTCCTTGGCGACGACCCATCGCCCGCCCTCGGAGGAGATCACCGTGCCCTGCTTGCCCAGCGGGTCCTGGTCGACCGCGATGACCTCGCGGTTGCCGAGGATGTCGAAGGTCTCCTGCGAGGCCGACCGCAGGTCGGAGCCGATGAGGAGGGGCGCAGCCATGATCGCCCACATCGAGAAGTGCGACCGGTACTCCGTGCCGGTCATGCCGCCGTTGCCGACCTCCAGCATGTCGGGGTCGTTCCAGTGGCCGGGACCGGCGTGCGGCGCGAGTGGCAGGTTCTTCTTGAGGATCGCCAGCATCGAGCCCCAGGTGTCGCTGATGTCGCCGGTCGTACGCCACAGTTGGCCGACGTCGGCGGCCCATTCCCAGGGCTTGTTCTGGCCCCATTCGCAGATGCTGTAGACGATGGGCCGGCCGGTCGCCTCGAGGGCGTCGCGCATCGTGGTGTAGCGCAGCTTGGCGTCCACGCCCTGGTTGTTGCAGTTGTCGTACTTCAGGTAGTCCACACCCCAGTCCGCGAACTGCTGGGCGTCGCTGTACTCATGGCCCAGGGCGCCCGGGAAGCCGGCGCTGTTGCAGGTCTTGGTGCCCGCGCTGGTGTAGATGCCGAATTTCAGCCCCTTGGAGTGGACGTAGTCCGCGACGGCCTTGATACCGCCCGGGAAGCGGACCGGGTCGGGCACCAGCTTTCCGTTGGCGTCCCTGGAGGGCAGGGCCCAGCAGTCGTCGAGGTTGACGTACTCGTACCCGGCGTCCTTGAGGCCCTTCTCGACGAAGATGTCCGCGACCGCCTTGACCATGGACTCGTTGAACTCGGCCCGGCAGTGCGTGGAGTTCCAGTTGTTGAAGCCCATGGGCGGGGTGAGGGCCAGACCGTCGTCCAGGGTGGGTGCGACAGGGGCCGCGGTGGCCGCGGACGCGACGAGGCCCGCCGCGCACAGGAGACCTGCGGCGAGTGCCCCGACCACTCTCGTGCGGGTTGTGCGGGTGTGAAGGTGACGCATCGTTACGTTCCTCCGAACCTGCAAAGGTGGGATGACAGCATGCACACGTCATACTACGCCCCCTCTTTTTGAACATGTTCAATATCTGCGCTAGGCTCGTCCGCACACGAGATGGGGGAGCCGATGAAGATAGTGATCCCCGGGGGAACCGGGCAGGTGGGCACCATCCTGAACCGCGCGCTGAGCGCCGCGGGCCACGACGTGGTCGTGCTGACCAGACGGCCCACGCGTGACCGTGAGGTCCGCTGGGACGGTGAGACATTGGACCAGTGGACCTCGGTGATCGACGGCAGCGACATCGTGATCAACCTGGCGGGCCGCAGCGTCAGCTGCCGCTACACCCCGGCCAATCTGCAGGCCATGATGGACTCGCGGGTGCGCTCCACCCGGGTCGTCGGCGAGGCGATCGCACGAGCCGCCCGGCCGCCCCGGGTCTGGCTGCAGATGAGCACGGCCACCCTCTACGCCCACCGCTACGACGCCCCCAATGACGAGGCGACGGGCGTCATCGGCGGCGACGAGCCCGGTGTGCCGGACTACTGGGCGTACAGCGTCGAGATCGCCAAGGCGTGGGAGCGGGCACAGGAAGAAGCCGGCACCCCGCACACCCGGAAGGTCGCCCTGCGCTCCGCCATGGTGATGAGCCCCGACCGAGGCGGCGTGTTCGACGTTCTGCTCGGCCTGGCACGTCTCGGCCTCGGCGGCCCCGTCGCGGGTGGCGCACAGTACGTCTCCTGGATCCACGACCGCGACTTCGTCCGCGCGGTCGACTTCCTGGTCGACCGGGAGGATCTCCACGGGCCGGTGAACCTCGCCGCCCCCGAACCCCTGCCGCAGCGTGCGTTCATGCGGGCGCTGCGCTCCGCGTGGGGCGTCCCCGTCGGCCTGCCCGCCACGAAGTGGATGGCCGAGATCGGCGCGTTCGCGCTGCGCTCCGACACCGAGCTGCTGCTCAAGAGCCGACGTGTCGTGCCCGGCCGGCTGCTCGACGAGGGATTCACCTTCGAGTACGACCGGTGGCCGGCTGCGGCCGAGGATCTCGCACAACGGGTGCGGCTGCGCCGGCCCGACGGGAGCCGGTCCGGGACGGTACGTCCTGCGCTGTCCCGATCGTCCGGAGGTCGGGCGTGACTCCCGGCCGCGTTTCTCCGTTGAGTCGGTCATGAAGAAGCGCAGCATGCTCGCCATCGCCTCCTTGGCCACGGGATTCGTCGTCGCGGCCGTCACCCCGTCGCACGCCAACACGGCCCCCGCCGTCGGTCTCCCCGGCGCCGGCCTCCCTGGCGCGGGCGCGGAGACCAAGCTGACCGGCGGCGAGACCAAGCTCGCCGGCGTCAGCGTGGACCAGGCCCTGAACACCGTGGGCCGGGCCATCAACCGCGAAACCGACAAGGCCGTGAACAACGCGCCCCACGGGAAGAAGCGCTGACGAGCCCCCTCGACCGATCAACCGGCGCCGGTATCCCCGCACCCGCGGGGTTCCGGCGCCGTATTCATGCGATTCATGCGCTCTCTACTGGAGCTGGTTTCCGTGGCAGGGTGGAGCGGGCAAGCCACAGGGGGCCAACAGAAGAGGGGGAAACGTGATCGTCTGGGTCAACGGCGCGTTCGGTGCGGGGAAGACCACCACCGCACGCGAACTGATCGAGCTGATCCCGAACAGCACGCTCTTCGACCCCGAGGTCATCGGCGGAGCACTCACCCACCTGCTTCCGCCCAAACACCTCACCGAGGTCGGTGACTTCCAGGACCTGCCGATCTGGCGACGTCTCGTGATCGATACGGCGGCCGCGCTGCTCGCCGAGCTCGGCGGGACCCTCGTGGTCCCGATGACGCTGCTGCGCCAGGAGTACCGCGACGAGATCTTCGGCGGCCTCGCCGCCCGCCGCATCACCGTCCAGCATGTCCTCCTCGCCCCGGCGGAAACGATCCTGCGGGAGCGAATAGCAGGGCGGGAGGTCCCGCCCGATCTGCCCGACGGCGAGATGCGGATCCGGCAGTGGTCCTACGACCACATAGAGCCGTACCGCGCCGCACTCGCCTCCTGGCTCACCGCGGACGCCTACCCGGTCGACAACGGCGGCCTGACGCCGTACGAGACCGCCGTCCGGATCGCCGAGGCGGTCGGCAGCGGTACGGTCCCCGTCTGCGACATCGTGCAGACGCCCGAGCCCACCGCCGAGACCCTCGCCTCGGGCGTCCTGCTCTTCGACGAGCAGGACCGGGTGCTGCTCGTCGACCCCACCTACAAGCCCGGCTGGGAGTTCCCCGGCGGTGTCGTCGAACCCGGCGAGGCACCCGCGCGCGCGGGGATGCGCGAGGTCGCCGAGGAGACGGGGATACGGCTGGACGACGTACCGCGGCTGCTCGTCGTCGACTGGGAACGGCCCTCGCCCCCCGGTTACGGCGGCCTGCGCCTCCTCTTCGACGGCGGTCACCTCGACTCCACGGAGGCCGAACGCCTCCTGCTCCCCGGCCCCGAGCTGCGCGACTGGCGCTTCGTGACCGAGGAGGAGGCCGCCGATCTGCTGCCGCCGGTGCGCTACGAGCGGCTGCGCTGGGCGCTGCGGGCACGGGAGCGCGGGGCGGCGCTCTATCTGGAGGCCGGGATTCCGACGTCCTGACCCAGGTCATGCAGGTCATGCAGGTCATGCAGGGCGTGCAGGGCTGGCAGGACTTGTCGGCGGCGGCCCGTGGGATCCCCTCGGGCCGCCCTTCTCTCAACTCGCCGCGTAATTACGCAGGAACAGCGCCTCGGTGACCGAAAGGCGCTCCAGTTCCTGCGGGGACACGCTCTCGTTCACCGCGTGGATCTGGGCCTCCGGCTCGCTCAGGCCGATGAGGAGGATCTCCGCGTGGGGGTAGAGGGCGGCGAGGGTGTTGCACAGCGGGATGGAGCCGCCCTGGCCGGCGTACTGCATCTCCTGGCCGGGGTAGGCCACCGCCATCGCGTCCGCCATCGCCTGGTACGCCGGGCTGCTCGTGTCGGCGCGGAACGCCTGGCCCTGACCGATCTGCTCGGTGCGCACCCGGGCGCCCCACGGCGTGTGCGCCTCGATGTGGGCCTGGAGCAGCTTGGTGGCCTCGGCGGCGTCCACGCCCGGTGGCACCCGGAGGCTGATCAGCGCGCGGGCGCTCGCCTGCACGGACGGGGTGGCGCCGACGACGGGCGGGCAGTCGATGCCGAGGACCGTGACGGCGGGGCGCGCCCAGATGCGGTCGGCGACCGTGCCGGAGCCGATCAGCTCGACGCCGTCGAGGACCTTGGCGTCCTGGCGGAACTGCTCCGCGTCGTACTGCAGGCCCTCCCACGACGACTCGACGGTCAGCCCGTCCACCGTGGTCGAACCGTCTTCCGCGCGCAGCGAGTCCAGTACGCGGATCAGCGCGCCCAGCGCGTCGGGCGCGGCGCCGCCGAACTGGCCGGAGTGCAGGTTGCCTTCGAGCGTGTCGATCTGCACGCGCACCATGGTCATGCCGCGCAGGGTCGACGTCACCGTCGGCAGGCCGACGCGGAAGTTGCCCGCGTCGCCGATCACGATGGTGTCGGCCTCCAGCAGGTCCGGGTGCTCCTCGGCGTACCGCTCCAGACCGCCCGTGCCCATCTCCTCCGAGCCCTCGGCGATCACCTTGACGTGGACCGGTATGCCGCCGTTCGCCTTCAACGCGCGCAGGGCGAGCAGGTGCATGATCACCCCGCCCTTGCAGTCGGCGGCGCCGCGCCCGTACCAGCGGCCGTCGCGCTCGGTCAGCTCGAAGGGCGGGGTGCTCCAGGCGGCCTCGTCCAGCGGGGGCTGCACGTCGTAGTGGGCGTACAGCAGAACCGTCTTCGCGCCCTCGGGCCCCGGCAGGTAGCCGTACACCGACTGCGTGCCGTCGGGGGTGTCGAGCAGGGCCACGTCCTGGAAGCCCTCCGCGCGCAGCGCGTCGGCGACCCAGCGGGCGGCGCCCTCGCTCTCGCTCTTCGGGAACTGGTCGAAGTCCGCCACCGACCTGAAGGCCACCAGCTCGGTGAGCTCCGCCTTCGCCCGCGGCATCAGCGAGGCGACGGTCTCGGCGACCGGAATCGACGACATGGGCACGCTCCTTGTGGGTGCGACGTTGTACGTATGAGTGCTGTGATCCTCCCACAGCGGGCTGCGACGATGCCCGCCGTAGGATGCGGGGGACAGCAGCAGACGGCGGCTTGATCGGGAGCAGTAGACCATCGTGAGCAGCGAGAACTCTTCGGCGGACGACGTGCAGCGGGTGTGGGACGTCGTCGTGGTGGGCGCGGGACCCGCGGGAGCCTCGGCCGCGTATGCGGCGGCGGTGTCCGGGCGCCGCGTGCTGTTGCTGGAGAAGGCGGAGCTGCCGCGCTACAAGACCTGCGGCGGCGGCATCATCGGCCCCTCGCGCGACGCGCTCCCGCCCGGCTTCGACGTGCCCTTCCGGGACCGGGTGCACGCGGTGACGTTCTCGAACAACGGCCGCTTCACCCGGACCCGTCGCTCCAAGCAGATGCTGTTCGGGCTGATCAACCGGCCCGAGTTCGACCAGCAGCTGGTCGAGCACGCGCAGAAGGCGGGCGCCGAGCTGCGTACGGGCGTCACCGTGCAGCGCGTCGAGCAGCACGGCTCGGCGGTGCCGGACCGGCGCACGGTCGCCGTCGTCCTGCAGGGCGGCGAGACGCTGCTCGCGCGGGCCGTCGTCGGCGCGGACGGCAGCGCGAGCCGTATAGGAGCACACGTCGGGGTGAAGCTCGACCAGGTGGATCTCGGCCTGGAGGCGGAGATCCCGGTGCCGGAGACGGTCGCCGAGGACTGGAAGGGGCGGGTCCTCATCGACTGGGGGCCGATTCCCGGCAGTTACGGCTGGGTGTTCCCGAAGGGGGACACGCTCACGGTCGGGGTGATCTCGGCGCGGGGTGAAGGGGCCGCCACCAAGCGGTACTTGGAGGAGTTCATCGGGCGGCTCGGGCTCGCCGGGTTCGAACCGAGCGTCTCCTCCGGCCACTTGACGCGCTGCCGCGCCGACGACTCGCCGCTGTCGCGCGGGCGCGTGCTGGTGTGCGGTGACGCGGCGGGCCTGCTGGAGCCGTGGACGCGCGAGGGAATCTCGTTCGCGCTGCGGTCGGGTCGGCTCGCGGGGGAGTGGGCGGTACGGATCGCCGAGGCGCACGACGCGGTGGACACCCGGCGCCAGGCCCTGAACTACGCCTTCGCGGTCAAGGCGGGCCTCGGTGTCGAGATGAGCGTCGGCAAGCGGCTGCTGATGGTGTTCGAGCGCCGTCCCGGGCTCTTCCATGCGGCGCTGACCGGGTTCCGGCCGGCCTGGAAGGCGTTCATGGACATCACGCGGGGCGCGACGTCCCTCGGTGAGATCGTCCGTACTCATCCCATGGCCCAGCGCGCCCTGACCGCGCTGGACCGCCGGCCGTCGACGGGTGACGGCGTCAGTTCTGCACCGTGATCCGGAACACCGGGTGGTCGGGGGCGATTCGGCGCAGGTCGGCGTCGGGCGAGTCGGGGCCGACTCCCTTGAAGAAGACGCCGACCTCGGCCTTCCAGCGCTTGAGGTAGGCGCGCAGGAGCGGGACCTTGTCGTCGTCGGCCACCTCGGTCGCCGTGAACACCTCCACACGCTTGCCGAGGTGCAGCTCACCGCCGCCGGCCGCGCGCATGTTGTGCGTCCACTGGACGTGACCGCGCGGGGCGACGAGGTACTGCTGTCCGTCGACGGTCAGCAGGTTCACGGGGGTGGTCCGCCACTGGCCGCTCTTGCGGCCGCGGACCGCCAGCACCCGGGAGCCCCAGACGCTGAGGCCGCGGCGGGTCATCCAGGCCACGATGCGGTTGAACACGTTGACGGTGAACCAGCCGGGCTTCTGGACGTGCGTGGACATGGGAACCCCCTCCTCCAGGCGGAGCGTCGCTCTCTTTTGTGAGCACTGCTCTCGCTCGCTTGGTGACAGTGTGCCCGAGGCCGGCGGTCGATTGCAAGAGCGGTGCTCTCGTTTGTGTGCACTGCTCTGATTTCATGGAACACTGGTCCGCATGAACAGCACGACGCACGGCGTCCGCGCCCGAGCCCGCATCGAAGTCACCGCGGCCATCAAAGATGCGGCCCGCAGACAGCTCGCGGCCGACGGCGCCGCCAAGCTCTCGCTGCGCGCCGTGGCCCGCGAGCTCGGCATGGTCTCCTCCGCGCTCTACCGCTACTTCCCCAGTCGGGACGACCTGCTGACCGCACTCATCATCGACGCCTACAACTCCCTCGGCGAGGCCGCCGAGGCCGCGCACCACGAGGTCGCCGAGGCCGGGCCGGTGCGGCGCTGGATCACGGTGTGCGAGGCCGTGCGGGCCTGGGCGCTGGCGCATCCGCACGAGTACGCGCTGATCTACGGCTCGCCCGTGCCCGGTTACACCGCCCCCGACACCACCGTCCCGGCCGCCTCCCGCGTCGGCCTCCTGCTCATCGGCATCGCGCGCGACGCCCACCACGGCCCCGGCCTCACCCGGCCCCAGCTTTCCGCAGACCTGCGGCCCGAGGCCGAGCGGATGGCGGCCGACCTCGCGGCCGACCTGCCTCCCGAGACCGTGACGGCCCTCGTCGCCTCCTGGGCCCAGCTGTACGGGCTCGTCGGGTTCGAGCTGTTCGGGCAGTTCAACCGGGTCGTGGAGGACCGGGAGGCGTTCTTCCGGCATGCGGTGGCTCAACTCGCCCGGGGAGTGGGCCTGAGGGGCGAGGCGCAATGAGGGTGCGCCGCGACCAGCCGGATCAGTTCGTGGACGTACTCCGCGGGGAGTACCTGTGATCACCACGCGCGGGTGACGCCGCCCGGCGGCCGTCGCGTCTAGCGTGGCGGACATGGACGAGCAGCAGGAACGCCGGGCCGGCGGACCGCCGATGTGGTGGCGGCACGGGCCGCCGTGGTGGAACCGGTGGGACGACGACCAGGAGCACGCCCCCCGCTGGCCCTGGCGCTCCACCGTGCTGATCACGGCCTTCGTGCTGGCCGGCTCGAACTTCGCCGCCCAGGCGCAGGAGGGCAGGGCGGACCTCGACCCCTTCGCCCGTGTGCTGCTGTTCGTGGCGGCGGGACTGCTGCTGTGGCGCAAGCGGTATCCGGTGGCCGTCGTCTTCGGTACGGCGGTGGCGGCCACGGTCTACCTCGGCGCCGGATACCCGTACGGGCCGGTCTTCGTGGCCCTGGCCGTGGCCTGCTTCAACGCCATCGTCACCGGACATCGCAGGGCCGCCTGGGCGGCCGTCGGGGTGTTCTGGGTCGGGCACGCCCTGGTGGCGCACTGGCTCTACCAGTGGCTGCCGCCGTCCGGCGACTCGGCGGCCCCCTGGGAGCAGGAGGGTGTGATCGCGGCCTGGGTCGCGGCGATCGTGGCGGTGTCGGAGCTGGCGAAGACGCGGCGCGAGCAGTGGGCACGGGAGCGGGCGGAGCGGGCGCAGGCGGCGCGGCGGCGTGCCGACGAGGAACGGCTGCGGATCGCCCGCGAACTGCACGACGTCCTCGCGCACAGCATCAGCGTGATCAATGTCCAGGCGGGCGTCGGCCTCGCCCTCCTCGACACCGACCCCGAACAGGCGCGCACGGCGCTGACCACCATCAAGGCCAAGAGCAAGGAGGCGCTCGGCGAGGTCCGCCAGGTCCTCGACACGCTGCGCACCCCCGGCGACGCGCCCCGCACCCCGGCACCCGGCCTCGACCGGCTGCCCGAACTGGTGCGGCAGGCGGCGAGCGCGGGCCTCACCGTGGAGGTCGAGGGCGAGCCGCCCCGCCTCCCGCCCGGCACGGACCTCGCCGCCTTCCGCATCGTCCAGGAGGCCCTCACCAATGTCGTACGCCACTCGGGCTCGCGGCACGCACGCGTGCGGCTCGATCACGAGGACGCGGCGACGCTACGGTTGCGCATCGACGACGACGGTCCGGCGACCGGCGCCGACGCGGGCGGCAGCGGCAACGGGTTGGCCGGAATGCGGGAGCGGGCGGCCGCGCTGGGTGGCACGATCGAGGCGGGCCCACGGGCCGACGGCGGGTTCCGAGTGCTCGCCGTCCTGCCGCTGAAGGGCCCTGCCGAGACCAAGGAGGACCGGTGATCCGCGTACTGCTCGCCGACGATCAGTCACTGGTGCGGGCCGGCTTCCGGGCGTTGCTCGACGCCCAGCCCGACATCGAGGTCGCGGGGGAGGCCGCCGACGGCGAGGAGGCGCTGCGCAAGGTGCGCGAACTGCGGCCCGACATCGTCCTGATGGACATCCGCATGCCGCTCCTGGACGGCCTCGCCGCGACCCGCCGCATCACCGAGGACGACGCCCTGGAGGGCGTGAAGGTCGTCATGCTGACCACCTTCGAACTCGACGAGTACGTCTTCGAGGCCATCCGCTCGGGCGCCTCCGGCTTCCTGGTCAAGGACACCGAGCCCGAGGAACTCCTGCGCGCCGTACGGGCGGTGGTCGAGGGCGACGCGCTGCTGTCGCCGGGGGTGACCCGGCGGCTGATCGCCGAGTTCGCCGCCCGCTCCAAGGAGCCCGCGGCCGCCGGCTCCCTCGCCCACCTCACCGAGCGCGAGCGGGAGGTCATGGCGTTGGTCGGCATCGGACTGTCCAACGAGGAGATCGCCCGCCGCCTGGTGGTGAGCCCCCTCACCGCGAAGACCCACGTCAGCCGTACGATGGTGAAGCTCGGCGCCCGGGACCGGGCCCAACTCGTCGTCCTGGCCTACGAGTCGGGACTGGTACGCCCGGGCTGGCTGGGCTGAGCCGCCCCGTCCCCGGCGACTTCGCGCTTGCCGAAGCGGACCAGCACGCTGACGACGCGGGCGACGAACAGCACGGCGGCCGCGGTCGCCCCGGCGCCGACGAGCGTGCTCCGCGCCCCGGCCGACAGCTCGAAGGCGAACGCCGGTCCCGCCGCGGCCCCGAACAGCAGTGCCGCCGCGAACGCCGCGCTGCACAGCGCGTACCCGATCTCGACGGTCATCGCATCCCGCTCGGCCTGACTGCGCCGTCCCCCGTATGTGCTCATACGGCGAGTTTCACAGCCGTGCGCCCGGCGGAGCAAGCGAGCCCCGCCGGGCGCACGCTGGAGACGGCCCCCTAGTCGCGTACGGTGACGCGCTCCGCCTCCTGGGAAAGGGACTTGGCGACCACGACGATCTGTTGCTTGCGGCGGGCGCGCAGTCCGGTGAGGGCGATCAGAAGCCCCGCCACCGCGATGCCCGTGGTCACGACCAGAGCGGGCATGTAGCTGTCGAGGACGGCCTGCGGGGAGGCGGGCTCCTCGGGTGTATGGGCCGTCAGGACCGCGGTCACGACGGCCAGGAAGAGCGCGCCGCCCACCTGGACCGAGGTGTTGAGCAGGCCCGAGACCATGCCTTGCTCGTGTTCGTCGACGCCGTTGGTGGCCTGGACGTTGAGCGAGGGGAAGGTCAGGGCGAAGCCCGAGCCGACCAGCAGCATGGTGGGCAGGATCACCGCCGCGTAGACCGGGTCGAGGTCGATGCGCAGGAAGAGCAGGTAGCCGACGACCAGCAGCGTGAAGCCGATCGCGATCAGCCGAGCCGTGCCGAACCGGTCGATGATCGCGCCGACCTTCGTCGCCGACAGCGCCACGAGCGCGCCTGCCGGCAGGAAGGCCAGTGCGGTGTGCAGGGCCGACCAGCCGAGCAGCTGCTGCATATAGAGCGTGACCAGGAACTGGAACCCGATGTAGCTGCCGACGAACGTCAACGCGCCCAGCTGCGCCCGCACTTGGGCTCCCGAGCGCAGCACGCCCAGTCGGATCAGCGGGCTCGGGCTGCGCCGCTCGACGGCGACGAAGGCGGTCAGCAGAACGGCGACGGCGGCGAAGGACAGGATCGTGCGAGCGGAGCCCCAGCCCACCTCGGGTGCCTGGACGACGGTGAAGACGAGCAGCAGCATCGAGGCGGTGCCGAGGACGGCGCCGGGGATGTCGTATCCGCCCTCCGCCCGCTCGCGCTCGCTGCGCGGCAGCAGCTTCAGGCCCACGAGCAGGGCGATCAGTGCGACGGGTGCCGGAAGCAGCATGGTGAAGCGCCAGCTGGCCTCGGTGAGCAGGCCCGAGAAGACGAGCCCCATCGAGTAGCCGGTGGCACCGCAGGTGGTGTAGATCGAGAGCGCGCGGTTGCGTACCGGGCCCTCGGCGAAGGTCGTGGTGATGATGGACAGGCCGGCGGGCGCGGTGAAGGCCGCGGCGAGGCCCTTGACGAAGCGGCTGGCGATCAGCAGCGGCCCCGAGTCGACGAGGCCGCCGAGCAGCGAGGCGAACGCGAAGACGGCGAGGGCCACCAGGAACACCTGGCGCCGGCCCAGCAGGTCGGCGGTCCGTCCGCCGAGGAGCAGCAGACCGCCGTAGCCCAGGATGTAGCCGCTGACGATCCACTGCAGGGTCGAGGTGGACAGGCCCAGGTCGGCGCCGATGGACGGCAGGGCGACGCCGACCATCGACACGTCCAGCGCGTCCAGGAACATCGCGGCGCACAGCACCAGCAGCGTGCCCCACAGGCGGGGCGTCCAACGGTCCTCGGAGGAGGGGCGGGTGAGCGGAGAGGTCATGACCCAGAACACTACATGCGTATGCATCGAATGCAAGCGCATTTAATTCCGATGCAATAATCGCGGATCTCTGCTACGGTGCGCCCATGGCGGCGAAGAAGGCCGAACAGGCACTCGTGGACCAGTGGCGGGACATCCTGGCGCTGCATGCGCGCACGCAGTGCGAACTCGATCGCGCCCTCAACCAACACGGCCTGTGCGCCAGCGACTTCGAGGTCCTCGACGTGCTGGCGGACGGTTCCTGCGCGTACCGCGTCCAAGAGATCTCCGAGCGCGTCCATCTCAGCCAGAGCGCGCTGTCGCGGCTGATCGCCCGACTGGAGAAGGACGGGCTCGTCGAGCGGGGCATGTGCGCGGAGGACCGGCGCGGTGTGAAGGTGGCGCTCACGGCGAAGGGGCGCACGCTGCACGGTGCGGTGCTGCCGGTGCAGCGCGCGGTGCTGACGAGGATGCTCACGAACTGAGCGGCGTACGCGCCGCGCTCAGCTCCAGGTGACCGCGGAGTTCTCCCGCCACAGCGCGGCGACCGAGGCGTCGCCGGTCACCTGCGGAAAGGGCACGCGGTTCCACAGCGACAGGTACAGCTGCCCGGCCGGGCCGGCGATCTCGCAGTCGGCCTCTCCCGCCTCGTCCCGTGCGGTCACGGGCGGCTCTGGGGACAGCCGTACGGTCCACACGGCGCCGTCCGCATCGGTCGCCCGCACCCGCAGGACCCGCGGCTCGGCACTGCGCACGCGGCTCCTGGAACGGGCGTGGAAGGCGCACAGCAACTCGTCGATGCCGTCCGCCGCGAAGCCGGGGTCGATCGCGCTCGGCGTCCCGCCGCGTGCCGTCTCCGCGTCGTAGCGGTGCACGGTCGTCTCGTGGGCCTGCCTGCGTGCCCAGAAGGCGAGGGGCGACGGGGCCGGCAGGAAGTGCCAGCACTGCACGTCGGCGGGGGCGTGCGCGAGCGTGTCGACCAGGTGGCGGTGCCCCTGGCGGAACCAGGCGAACAGCTCGGCGCCGTCGAGGTCGGGCAGCCCGCCGTCGGGGTGGGGGGAGGTGTGCTTCTCGGCGACGAACGCCGCCGCCCAACGGTGCACCATCCCGGTGTGCCGCACCAGATCCCGCACCCGCCAGTCCGGGCACGTCGGCACCTCGGCGCCGGCCCCGGCCTGTTCGGCGGCCGTGGCCAGCAGCAGACCCTCGCGGTCCAGGGTTCGAACGAAGTCGGCTGTCTCCATGGGGTGAGTGTGGCGGATGAAGCGCGGTCCAAGGGACCTGCCGGTGCGTGCGGCGCACGCTCAGTTCGGTGCCGTACGTCGCGTGGCGATCCCGATGAGCGTGGCGATCGCCGCCAGGACGGCGACGCTGGTGAGGGCGAGGGGCAGCGAGAGCCAGTCGGCCATGAAGCCGATGGCGGGCGGGCCGAGGAGCATGCCGCTGTAGCCGAGGGTCGAGGCGACGGCGACGCCGCTGGGTCCGGCGAGGGTGCCCGCGCGTTCGACGGCCACGGGGAAGAGGTTGGCGAGACCGAGCCCGGTGACCGCGAAGCCGAGCAGCGCCGCCCAGAGGAAGGGCGCGAGCGAGCCGAGCAGCATCCCGCACGCCGCGGTGGCGCCGCCCGCGATGACGGTACGGCCGTGGCCGAGCCGTTCGAGGAGAGCCGTACCGGTGAGGCGGCCGGCGGTCATGGCCAGCGCGAAGCAGGAGTAGCCGACGGCGGCGACGCCGGGCGAGGCGTGCAGGTCCTGTTCGAGGTGCAGGGCGCCCCAGTCGGCCATGGCGCCTTCGCCGTAGGCCGTGCACAGGGCGATCAGGCCGAAGACGACCACCAGTCCGCGGGTCCCGGGCTCCATGCGGCGCGGGGCGGCGCTCGCGGTGGGTACGGGGTCCGCGGCGACCGGCGGTTCGTGGCGCAGCAGCGTACGGCCCGCCACGCACGTCACCAGGAGCCCGATCACGGCCAGGCCCAGCAGATGCCGGGTCGGGGAGAGGGCCTCCGCGACCAGCCCGCCGAGGCCCGCGCCGACCATGCCGCCCAGGCTGAAGGCCGCGTGGAAGCTGGGCATGACGGGTCGGCGCAGGGCGGCGACCAGGTCCACGGCGGCGCTGTTGAAGGCGACGTTGATGCTTCCGTAGGCGGCGCCGAAAAGGAGGAGTACGGCGCCGAGGGCGGGTGCGGAGTGGGTGAGCGGGGGCAGGGCGACGCTGAGGGAGAGCAGGACCGCACAGACGACGGTGACCTGGTGGGTGCCGTAGCGGCGGCAGAGCCGGCCGGTGAGCGTCATGGTGAGCACCGCGCCCGCGGAGACGCCCAGGAGGGCGAGACCGAGGGTGCCGGCGGAGGCGCCGGTCTGCTCCTTGATGGCGGGGATACGGACGACCCAGCCGGCGAACAGGAAGCCGTCGAGGGCGAAGAAGGTGGTCAGGGCGGCGCGGAGACGGGTCAGGGTGCTGCGGTTGCCCGGCACGGCGGTGTGCGATCGGGATTTGTTTATTAGCGGCACAAAGTCAGGCTAGGCGGAGTGCAGCAGGCGGAGCAAGGGGAGGGTGCCCGTCGCGTCTCGACGGGGCCGTGCCGCTGCGGTGCCTGACTGTCCGCACGCCGCCCGAAGTGCCACCCTGGGACGAGAGGTATCCGCCGAGGGAACTCGGGAGGGCGCATGGGACGTGACGTGCCGGCCCTGGTGTTCACGCGGGAGGATCGCCGCCGGTACCGCGAGAAGATGCACACCTGCCTGGATGTGCTGGCGCAGATGCTGCGCGAGTCGGCGTTCGAGAGCGAGCGTCCCCGCGTCGGGCTGGAGATCGAGCTCAATCTGGTGGACGACGACGGGCTGCCGGCGATGCGGAGCACCGAGGTCCTCCAGGCGATCGCCGACCCCGCCTGGTCCAGCGAGCTGGGCCGCTTCAACCTGGAGATCAACATCCCGCCCCGGGAGCTGACCACCGGCGGCCCCGGCGCCTGGGAGCAGGCGATCCGCGACGCGCTCAACCACGCCGAGGAACGCGCCTCGGACGTGGGCGCGCACCTCATCATGATCGGCATCCTGCCGACCCTGGGGGAGTCGCACGTCGACGAAGCCGCCCTGTCCGGCGATCCGCGCTACCGGCTGCTCAACGAGCAGATCTTCGCGGCCCGCGGCGAGGACCTGCGGATCTCGGTGGACGGCGTGGAGCGCCTGTCGACGTACGCCGACACCATCACCCCCGAGGCCGCCTGCACCAGCACCCAGTTCCACCTCCAGGTCTCGCCGAAGGACTTCGCGGACTACTGGAACGCCGCCCAGGCCGTCGCGGCCGTGCAGATCGCCCTCGCGGCGAACTCGCCCTTCCTCTTCGGCAGAGAACTGTGGCGCGAGACCCGTATCCCGCTGTTCGAGCAGGCCACCGACACCCGCCCCCAGGAGATCAAGGCCCAGGGCGTACGGCCCCGGGTGTGGTTCGGGGAGCGGTGGATCACCAGCGTCTTCGACCTGTTCGAGGAGAACGTGCGCTACTACCCGGCGCTGCTGCCGCTGTGCGACGACGAGGACCCGCAGGAGGCGCTCGACCGGGGCGACGTGCCGCAGCTGGGCGAACTGACGCTGCACAACGGCACGATCTACCGCTGGAACCGCCCCGTCTACGCCGTCACCGACAGCGGCCCCCATCTGCGCATCGAGAACCGGGTCCTGCCCGCCGGCCCCACCGTGGCCGACATCATCGCCAACGGTGCCCTGTACTACGGCCTCACCCGCGCCCTGGTCGACGAGGACCGGCCGATCTGGACGCGGATGTCCTTCTCGGTGGCCGAGGAGAACCTCCACACCGCCGCCCGCGACGGCATCGAGGCCCGCCTGTACTGGCCCGGCATGGGCGAAGTGCCGGTCACGGAACTGGTGTTGCGGCGCCTGCTGCCGCTGGCCCACCGGGGTCTGGAGCTGGCCGGCCTGGACGCGGCATGGCGCGAACCCCTGCTGGGCATCGTCGAGCAGCGCTGCGTCGCCGCCCGCAACGGCGCCCTGTGGCAGGCGGAGACGGTCCACCACCTGGAGAAGGGCGGCACCGCCGACCGGGCCGAGGCGCTTCGGCTGATGACCAGGACGTACATGGACTACATGCACCTGAACGCCCCCGCGCACACGTGGGACGTGGACTGACCCGCCCCTCAGCGCTATGCGGCCCGGCCGGCGGCGGCGCCCCGCCACTCCTCGGCGGCCGTCAGCGGAACGGGGACGGGCGGCTGCGCCGACGTCGTCAGCTCGATGCGCCGCCCCTCGGCCGACGACCGCAGGAGCGCGCTCATCGTCTCCAGCACGTGCAGGGCGAGGTCACCGTTCGCGCGGGCCGCCCGCTGCCCGTCGGCGGCGATGAAGTCGAGCAGGCCGACGCCCCGTGCGCCGTCGGCATAGCCGGCGGACGGCGGGAGCGGCCGCCACTGCGCGCCGCCGAGTTCGAAGAGCCGCACCTCGCCGTCGAAGTGGTTCGGATCCGGAACCGCCAGGGTTCCCGCGTCGCCGTGCACCTCGATCGGCGCGGCGGTGGCGGCCACCCCGTCGAAGCTGGTCGTGATCGTCGTCAGGGTCCCGTCCACGTGCTCGAGCACCCCGGAGACATGACTGTCCACCTCCACCGGTATCCGCTCGCCCGCGCGCGGGCCGGAACCGATGACGCGTTCGGCGCGCAGCCGGCTGGCCGCCCCGATCACGGCCCGCACCGGGCCCAGGAGGTGGACCAGGGACGCCAGGTAGTACGGCCCCATGTCCAGCAGCGGCCCGCCCCCGGCGGCGTAGTAGAAGTCGGGATGCGGATGCCAGCGTTCGTGCCCCGGAGTGACCATCACGGCCGAGGCGAACAGCGGCCGCCCGATGCTTCCCGCCCCCACCGCCGCCCGAGCCGTCTGGATGCCGGTGCCCAGCACGGTGTCCGGCGCGCACCCGACACCGACGCCGGCCTTCGCGGCGGCCGCCAACACGGCCCGGGCGTCGGGGAAGGCGGCGGCCAGCGGCTTCTCCCCGTAGACGTTCTTCCCGTGGCCGATCGCGCCCAGAGCGATCTCGGCGTGGGCCGCGGGCACGGTGAGGTTCAGCACCGTGTCGACGTCCGGGCTGCTCAGCAACTCCTCGACGGTCAGCGCCTTCACGCCGGGGACCTCGGCGGCGACCGCGGCCGACCGGGAGGCGTCGAGGTCGGCGACCGCGGTGATCCGTACGGCGGGATGGCCGACGAGCGTGTCCAGGTATGCGCGGGAGATGACCCCGAGACCTACGACGCCGATGCGGTGCGCGTCGCCCACAGCATGCCCCTTTCGATGATGGTGCGGACGTTCGGGTTCTCCAGCACGTCGAGGCTGTGCCCCGGCGTGGTCACCACGATGCGCCCGGCACCCCAGCTGCGGGTCCACACCGCCGGCGAGGTGACCGGGCGGTGCCAGGGCTGCCACGGCCGGGCGGGATGGGTCGTGGTGGCCAGGACGTCGATCAGGTCGTCGTGCAGCACCCAGTACTGCTCGGTGTGCAGCTCGAAGTCCTCGATGCCCGCCGTGACGGGGTGCTCGCGGCCCGGCTCCGTGATGGTGACGGCGTACGGCAGGTAGTTGTCCTCCTGGACACCCCGGCGTTCGCAGGGCTCCTTGCCCGGGTGGGTCGCGAACTGCCCTCCCACCAGGTGGAGATAGTCGGAGGAGGCGCGAAACGAGTCGGCGATGCCGCCGTGCCAGCCGGTGAAGCCGGTGCCGGCCTCGACCGCCGCGGTCAGTCCCGCGAGTTGCTCGGCGCTGATCTCCGACATCGTCACGCACTGCACGACGAGATCGGTGGCGGCCATCTCGTCGGCGTCGGCATAGACGTCGGTCGACTCCTCGACGCGGACGGCGTACCCGTTGCCGCGCAGGAACGGCAGGAACAGCTCCGTGGCCCGGACCGGCTGATGCCCCTCCCAACCGCCTCGGACCACCAGGGCTTTCTTCTGCGTCATGTCGTTGAATCACCGTTCCAGTGGCCGACCCCGTTGCACCGCTCCCTCACTATGCGTCCTGTCGATCGCGCTCAGGAAGGGGTGCCGGAAACGCGAAAGTTTCGCGTCTCGGCAGGGGCGTCCGCCCGGGCGTCGACCAGCCAACAGGCCGCGGTGTAACGGACTTCGGCGCCCTGCACAAAGGTGTCGAACGCCGCGCGGACCGTCTCGACGACCCGTGCGCGGGTGCGCTCGTCCGTCTCGGGCAGCACCTGACCCAGCGGACCGAGCCGGGTGAAGTATCGGACCAACTCGCTCTCCGGCAGGGTGCACTCCACGTCGACCGGCCGGATGTCGATCCCGGTCCATCCGCTCTTCTCCAGAACGTGCCTGACCGTGCCCGAGTCCGCGAAGGCGAACTGTCCCGGCCCGTCCGCTCGACGGGCGGGAAGATCCGGCAGAAGCGGTGCCGCGGCGCGCTCGGCCGTCGTCATGAACGGGTTCTCCTCGGCGCTGCGCCAAGCGATGAACCGGAGCCGGGCGTTGTCCTTGACGGCGCGCCGAAGATTCGCGAAGGCCCGGACGGGGTCGTGGAAGAACATGACGCCGAAGCGTGAGATCACCGCGTCGAAGGCGGCCGGTTCGAAGGCGTGATCCTGTGCGTCGGCGTGGAGGAAGGTGGCCGGTGTGCCCTCCCGCTCGGCGCGCGCCCGGGCAACGGTGATCATCGGCTCGGAGATGTCGACCCCGACGCAGTGACCCACCGCGCCGAGCCGCCGCGCGACGGCCAGCGTGGTGCCGCCCGTGCCACAGCCGACATCGAGCACCCGGCTGCCGGGCGCGGGGGTCACCGCCTCGACGAGCAGGTCTTCGAACGGTTGGAACATCCCGTCCAGCACCGGCTGCATCTCGACCCATGCATGTCCGGCGAGCGCGTTCCACCGGGCCGCCTGTTCGTCATCGGTCCCGTGCGGGACATTCATGATCGCCTCCTGGGGTTGCTTTTGACCGGGCCGGGATGACAGCGTGCGACTTCAAGCCGACTTGAGGTCAAGAGGATGACGGACCTGGACATCGCCGAGGTGGCGCGCCGCGCCGGGGTTCCCGCCTCGACGCTGCGGTACTACGAGGAAAAGGGGCTGATCGCCCCGATCGGCCGACGGGGCCTGCGCCGTCAGTACGATCCCGGCGTACTGGAGCGCCTGGCGCTGATCGCCCTGGGACGCACCGCCGGGTTCTCGCTCGACCAGATCGCGGGCATGTTCGCACCGGACGGACAGCCGGACATCGACCGGCAGTTGCTCGCGACCAAGGCGGAGGAACTGGACAGGCGGATCCGCGAGCTGGGCGTCCTGCGGGACTCCCTGCGGCACGCCGCGGCCTGTCCCGCACCGAGCCACATGGAGTGCTCCACCTTCCGCCGCATCCTCAGGGCGGCGGCGTCCGGGGCGGAGCGCGCGCCGAGGAAGCCGGGCCCGGTGGTGCGGTGACGGCGTCCCGGTGGGCGGGTCCGACCGGGACGAAAGCGGTTTTCCGTACGCGCGCCCGCCGAACTGGGTAGCTTGTCAGCACGAAGCTCATGCGGCGGAGGGGCAGGAGTGGGGGCAACTGGCCTGGGAGTTGTGCTCGTCCACGGGTTCAACTCCTCCTCGGAGATGTGGGAGCCACTGTGCAGGCTCATCGGCTCGGACGAGGGTCTCGCCTTCGTCGGCACACTTCCCTTCGCCTACTCCACGAGCCTGTGGACGCTCGACGCACGTCGCCGGATACCGGGCTTCGACACCATCGCGGACAGCCTCAAGGAGTTCCTCGACACCGAGGCGCGCCCGTTCAGCCGTCTGGTGCTGGTCTCGCACAGCCAGGGCGGCCTCGTCGTGCAGCGCCACCTGGCCAGAATGACGGCCGAAGGACGAGGAAACGATCTGGCCCGCATCGACCGGGTCGTGATGCTGGCGTGTCCGAACAACGGCTCGGAGATCGCCCTGTCCCTGCGCCGTCGCCTGGTGCGGAACAACCCGCAGGAGCGTGAGCTGCGCCCGCTCGACGAGCAGGTGGCCGACACCCAGCGCGCCGTTCTGAGGGACATCGTCAACGCCCGCGAGGTGACGCCGCACACGTGCCCGATCCCCTTCTCGGTCTATGCGGGCGAGACCGACAACATCGTCACTCCGGCCTCCGCACGCGGCACGTTCCCCGACGCCGCTGTCCTGCCCGGAGACCACTTCGGCATTGCTCGTCCCGACAGCCACACACATCGCACGTACACGACGCTGCGGCGTCTGCTCCGACTGCCACCCCCGTCGAGAACGAAACCGGCGGATTCCACTTCCCCAGCCGACCCGACAGCGGGCGAGGACGCCGCCCGGAGCGACTCCTACATCTTCCCGGACACGTTCGCCGTGGTAGCGGTCGCCGAACGGATCCCGGACATGGAGGACCCCGCCTTCCGACGCACGATCGTCAGCCAGATGCGCCGTACCCTGTCGCCCGGCAGCGGTTTCTCGGCCGCGTACAAGGAACATCCTCGGGACCACCTGGTGGAAATCGTCGAACGCTGCCGTTCGCACCGCGACGCCCGGGGTGCCCTCGCGGCCTTCCGTGACGCGATCACGGCCCTGCGCCCCGACGAGGCGGCCACCACCGAACTGCGAGAGCTCATCGGAGCACACCGGTGAAGAGCGCGCAGGCGGGGGTCTGCGGCGACGACGGCCAGGGCAGACGACGCGGCTGGAACGCGGCGGACCTGGAACGCCTGTGCGGGGCGCTGGGCGCGTTCTCCGATCTGGACGACCCGCAGTTCTTCCGGCAGGTCTGCTTCATGCTGGGCAAACGTCTGGGGCGGTTCGCCGTGCAGTACCACGCCGACCCCCGCAACCGCGTTCTCGCGCTGGTCCAAGCGATCGACCGCGCCCAGGAGCGGGACAGAGCCCTGCGGGCACTCGCGGACACACTGCGTTTTCTGCGGGGTGATGAGCTCGCCATGACGGAACTGGACGAGGTCGTCACACAACTGGCCCCGGAGAGCCGGCTCTCCGGCACACGGCTCCGGGCGATCGTCGAGTATCTCGACGCGAGGAAGACGACGGTGCCGCTGGTCGCGGCACACGACGCACTGCGGCGGGCCCTGCTGCCGGGCGAGCCTTCCGGTCTGCGGGGGACCGAAGACGTGTCCGGCATGGTGCGAAGGCTGAACGACGCCAAGGAAACCGGAGCCGCGTTCGACGACGCCGCGCCGGTCGTCCTCCGCTTCCTGGCCGAGCTGGCGGCATCCGCAGCCAAGGATGTGGCCGAGGTGCTGCGCAGTCACGTCCTGCACGCGGCCGACGAACTGGGGCTCCCGCCGGACGTCCGCGCCGGGCTGGCCGGGCGGCCGGCCGCGGTGTTGCCGCATGCCGACCGCCGGGTTCTGCAGATCCGGCTGAGCGAGAGCGCTCCGGGCCAACAGGAGTACGCGGTGGAGGCCGCCCTGTTCGACTGGACCGAGGAAGGGCTGTGCCGGCCCTTGAGGAGAGGGAGCGAGCGGGTCTACACCGTGCGCGAGCTGCAGCAGTGCGGCAGAACGTGCCTGGTGGAGTGGGAGGACCTGGTCATCGGACTGGACGCGGCGGACCACGCCCACGTGGAGTTCCTCCTGCCCTGGTCGTTGCTGGCCCATCCCGTCGAGCGCTGGCTGACCGACGACCAGGGGTACCTGCTCGGCCACAAGTACCCGGTGGTCGTGCGATCGCTGGACCGCATACGGCAGCGATCCTGGCACCGCGACTGGAAACGCCGATGGACGGTGCTGCGGAACTCCGGCGTGGCGTGCGGACCGGAACAGTTGGTCGGCTGGCTGGCACTGGAGAGAGCCCCCGCCCTCGAAGAGCACGGGGACGTGCTGTATCTGCGCGGGCGGGACGGCGAGGTCAGGACCTGGCTCGACGACCACCCGGACAGCGCGGGCATCGCCCTCGCCTTCTCGTACGACCACGGCAACCCCCGGTGCGCGCTCGCCCTCCAGGAAGCCGTGTGCGAGGGCGTGCCGTTCATGGTCTGGCGGCGCGACCACGGAGACCCCACCGAACTCGCGGAACGGTTGCGCGAGTCCGGGCAGGACCGGTTCGCCGACCTGCCTGCCCGCCTGCGGCAGTGGCGGCGGAGCGCCCCGCGTGACGACGAGTCAGACATGCACAACCACCTGACGCTGTTCTGGGACGATCCGGACTGCGTCCAGCGAGAAGGGCCGCTGAGCGTGCCCACACGGACGGGGGGATCAGGGGCATGACCACGCAGGGCACAGCAGGCCGCTCGGCACCGGAGACGCCGCCGGACGCGGCGCCCGACTGGTGGATCTACCGCTGCGCCACCGAGCCCCATGACGGCATACGTCGCCTGCCGCCACCGCCGACGTGGCGCTCCTTCACCGGCGCGGCGGACCAGGTCCTCCTGGATCCGCCGGACGGCAAGGCGGCGCCCGGTGGACGGCGGAACCGCGGCGCCGCCCACTACCTGGCGGAACGCGAGGAGATCCACCTCGTCAACATGGCGCTTCTGCTGCGTCGGCCGCTCCTGGTGACCGGCCCGCCGGGCGTCGGCAAGACGACACTTGCCTACAGCATCGCCAGGGAACTCCGGCTCGGGCCCGTGCTGCGCTGGTCCGTCAGCAGCCGCACCACCCTCCGGGAAGGGCAGTACGAGTACGACGCGATCGGACGCCTTCAGGATGTCGGACTGCGCGCACGCTTCGCGGACACGCAGCCGAAGGGCGGCGACGCGGCACCGACACCCGAACCGCCGGACGTCGGGCACTATCTGCGCCTCGGTCCGCTGGGCACGGCCCTGCTCCCGTGGAGCCGTCCGCGGGTGCTGCTCATCGACGAGATCGACAAGAGCGATGTCGACTTTCCCAACGATCTGCTCCATGTCTTCGAGGAAGGCGAGTTCACCGTCCTCGAACTCGCCCGGCTGCACCAGCGCACGGCCACGGTCATGACGGCCGACCCAGAGGGGTGGGTGGAGCTGACGCGCGGCCAGGTTCGCTGTCACGACTTTCCCGTGGTGGTCATGACCAGCAACGGGGAACGCGAGTTCCCGCCGGCGTTCCTGCGGCGCTGCATCCGCCTGGAGATCCGCCGCCCGGACCGGGACAAACTCGCCCGGCTGCTCGCCACCCACCTGCCCGAGCCCGACAGTCCCGTGTCATCGGCGCGGGAGGCACTGATCGACGAGTTCCTGCGCAGGCAGGAGCAGGAAGGCTCCGAACTCGCGGGCGACCAGCTCCTCAACGCGGTACGGGCAGCACAGCACGTCTGGAACGACCCGGAGGAACGCGCACTGGTCGTCGACCACCTCCTGCGCCCGCTCAACGAAGGCTGACGGGTGGACGAAGAACTGGCCGCGAGCCTCAGGCGACTTCTGGCGGACGAATCCGACGCCTCCGCCGAGGACTTGGCCGACGTGCTGTGGATCGCACGGTTTGCCGGCCAGGCACAGCCCGGCAGCGATCCCGTACCGGGCCCGCCGTCGCCGGAACGGCGGCCGCAGCGACCGACTGCACCACCACCGGCCTCCGCCGTCGCTCCGGCCCCCGGCCCGAGCCCGGAGGACCCCCCTCTGCACGCGGCCCTGCCACCCGGGCGGGACGACACGGGCCGGCCCACGAACACCCGCGCAGCCCTTCCGGTGCGGTTGGGCCGCGAGAGAGCGTCGGCCCAAATGCGCGCGCTGGCCCGAGCCCTGCGCCCGCTCAAGCGCGTACGGAACTCAGCCGAAAGGCAGTTGGACGAGGAGGCGACGGCACGGGCCGCGGGGGAGACGGCCCTGCTGCTCCCGACGTGGAAGCCGGGGCAGGAACGCCACTTCGAGGTCGACCTCGTGATCGACGCGGGGCCGTCGATGGTGATCTGGCGTCAGCTGGCCGGAGAACTGCAGTCGTTGCTCGAAGGGCACGGCGCCTTCCGTGTCGTGCGCACCCTGCGTCTCGACACCGTAGGCGGCTCACCGAGGCTCTCCTGGTCGCGGCGCGCGCCGCACGGAGCGCCGCAGGGCAGCGTCGCGCCGGAACGCCTCGCCGATCCGACCGGCCGTCGGCTCATTCTCCTGCTCACCGACGGCATGGGGCCGCAGTGGGACAGCCCCGCCCTCGACACGGTGCTCCATCGCTGGTCGCGGACCCAGCCGGTGGCCGTCCTCCAGACGCTGCCGCACAGGCTCTGGCACCGCACCCGCCTCACCACGGAACCCGTCTCGGCCCGCTCGGTCGCACAGGGCAACGCCACCGCGCTCTTCCGGTCGCGGCAGCGCGGTCGTCGAGCTCATGGCTGGGTTCCCGTGCTTGAACTGGCCCCCGACTGGGTGGAGCCCTGGGCGAAGGTGGTCGCGGGGAAGGCCGACGGCTGGACACCTCTGCTGGCCATGCCGGTCGGCCGGGAAGCGAGCGAACGACAGCCCCGACAGAGCACCGAGCCGGCCATCGGCGCCGATGCCGAGAAGCTGGTCGAGCGCTTCCGCTGCGAGGCATCGGCCGGCGCGTTCGAGCTGGCCGGGTATCTCGCCGCGACCCCACTGGTACTGCCCGTCATGCGGCTGGTCCAGGGCGCGATGATGCCCGGGTCGAACTCCGCGCACCTGGCCGAGGTCTTCCTCTCCGGGCTGATCGTCCCGGTGGAGGGCGACTTCGGCCGCGACGACGATCCCGACCTGTTGCTGTACGACTTCCGGCCGGGGGTGCGCGAGGTGCTGCTCGGCACGCTGACAAGGCGTGAGTCGCTGACCGTGCTGGACGTACTCAGCCAGGTGTCCGGCAAGGTCGCCCGGCGATTCGGGGGCAGCCTCAGCTTCCGGGCACTCGTCCCCTCGGCCGACGCGGACGGCGACTGGCGCATCCCGGCCGACAGCGCCCCGTTCGCCCGCGTGGCAGCCGAGGTGCTGGCGAGCTTCGGTGAGGAGCACAGGGCGCTTTCGGAGGCCCTGACCGAGGCGGTCGCGGCGCCGCCTAGGGAAGAAAGGACGGCGAGCGAAAGCGGTCCGGTACGCCGTAGTGGAGCGGGACGGGTCATCGCGCTTGCCAGAGCGGCTACGGTGAGCGTTTACCCGGACGAGGACGGATCGCCGCCGTTCTGCAGTGGCTTCTTCGTCGCACCGGGCTGGGTGCTCACGACTGCCGAGGTCGTGCCGGACGGGGCACGACCCGAGGTCCGGGTCGGTCACGGTGGTCAGCTCTTCGACGGCACCGTGGAATGGACGCAGCCCGCAGCCAGGTACGGCAACGTGTCGGTCTCCGGACTCGCCCTTGTCCGCCTGTCGGAACCCCCCGCACACACCTGCGTCTGGCTCACCGAACGGACGTTGGAGCTTCCCCCGGACGAGGTGGCCTTTGCAGGCCGCATCCGCGGCCAGGACGGTGAGGTGGGGGTGAGCGGACGCTGTGGGGTCCGGGGCCGGATCGGCGCCGGAGCCGCGCTGCTCCTGGGGCACGGTGCCGCGCCGTACCGGAGCGCCGCCGGCGGCCCGGTCGTCGATGTGTCCAGGGGCGAGGTGATCGGCGTCCTCGGCGTCCACCGCCGGGGCGAGGCGGCAGACCTCGTGGTGCCCGTGACAGAACTGCGGCGTGAATCCGGGGACCTGTACCAGCATGTTGTTCGCGCCCACGACCGTCATCACGCAGCCCGCCGCCGCGAGGACTCGGAGAACGACACTTGGCGCGACGTTCTCGGCGACATCGGGGCGGCCGGCCGCGTCCTCACCCCCGACCAGCGCATCGAACTCCTGGGCCTGTTGGCGGAAGTCCCGCCGCCGGCGAGCCCCGCGAGCGTGGAGCGCCTCGTCCGGGTGCTGGCCGAGAACCGCTGGTACACCTTGGCGCCTCGGGCCTGGCGCGACGGGCTCGGCCTGTTGTACGACGCTCCGGGCGTCGGCCGGCTGGAAGCCGTCCTGCGCTACGCCGTGAGCGTCGCCACCGCGCAGGAAAGTGCCCCCGCGAGCGGCGGAGTCGAAGGGAAGCTGTGGGCATGGACGAGGGACCTCGCTGATCGAACAGGACTGCCTCGGGCCGTCCGGCAGATGCTGGCGGAGGAGTACCACGGGCGACTTCGTGTGCGCGAGCCCCGGCAAACCGCCTTGCTCGAGGTTCTCTCCCGGGGCTGGGAGCCGGACCGCTGCGATTGGTCGGTTTCAGTCCGCCAGAGGGATGAGGCACCGCTACGCCTCGCTGAAGGCGACATGGTCCCTCGGGCTGAGCTGCACGCCCGCGTCGCAGCCCCGCTGGCGGAGGCGTTCCGGTGGTGCGACGCACCTGATCGGCCGGCCACCCTGGAAGTCGTCCTCCCCGCGGACCTGCTGTCGATGGACGTCGACGCGTGGCGGCTGGACTCCGCCGGCGCGATGACGCTGGGCGCCACCCGCCCGGTCGTCGTCCGGTGCGGCGAACGCCCATGGGAGCCGTTGGGGATGGGGGAGGTCAGCAGATGGGACGACGAACGTCTCGAGCGCTGGGACACCTTGCACCGCCGTCCACCAGTCCCGAAGGTACTCGACCCACGTGTCCACGACCTGGCCTCACTGCGTGCTCTGCCGCGAGAAACGCTCCCCGTCCTTTCCCACAGCGACGACGCAGCGCTCCGCGCCCTCTGGCAGACAGGCCATCCCATCGTCCTGTGGCGCCGTGGCAGGGACGCAGCCACGGTGGCCCCCGATGCGTTCCACAGCGGCGTTCACAGCGCAGTGGAAGCCCTGACCGGTGCCGCTGAGCTGCCCAGCATGGTGCTGGCGCTGCGCAGGGAGCTGGCCGCCTCCAGGGAAGAGGCGCAATGGGCCCGCGGTTTGAAGCTCATGTACGACGACCCGACCTCTCCGCCGCCTGGCTACGACGACTTGTTGGAAGCCCCCTGAGGGGCCGCTCCGGTGCTGCGAGATGGCGCTGGAGGTCGATGTGCCGGAACTGGTAGACGGCCCCTGTCTGCCGTAGGACGCCGCGGCGTTCGTGGGCGTCGGCGAGGAAGGCCGTCAGGTCCCGGGGAAGGCGGTGGTGTGCCGCCAGGTGGTGGCGGGTGAGGGTGTAGTACCACCAGGCGTTCTGGCGGAGCGCCGACGCCAGGCCGACGCTGACACCGTAGGCCAGGCCCCGGTCGAGGATGTGCGCCGGGGTCATCGAGATGGGCCTGCCGTCCGTGGTGCCGCGACCCAGGCCGTAGGAGAGACCGCCCTGGACGATGTGGTCGATGCCGTAGCTGGCGGTGAACGCCGCGGCGGTCGCCAGGCCCACGGCGAGCCACATCCGGGCGAAGGTCCTCCGGTCCTGCCGCAGGAGGCCGACCGGACCGGTCGGGGTGGTGAGATCGGCCGGTTTTCCGGTGAGGCCGTGGGCGATGCCCACCGTGAGGCCGAAGGCACACGAGAAGGTGAGTGCTGTGGAGACGGGGTACGCGGCCGTGCCCGCCACGGACGACTGGAGTCTGAGCACGGCCCAGTGGGTGGCGCCGATGGCGCAGCCGCCGGCCAGGCCCGTCGAGAAGCCCCGCCAGTCCCAGGCCCACCGTGCGCGGACCGTCGGGACGGGGCTCGGGCGGCGTGCGGAGAGGCGGGACGACCGGTCGCCGAGTGCTCCCCCCGCCAACGCGTACACCGCGCTTGCGGCCAGGGCGCCCACGGCCGCGGTCGTCGGGTCGTGGTTGAGGCGGTAGGAGAAGAAGAGAGTGGCCCCGGTGAGGAGGCCGAGGGCGCACATGCGACGGTCCCAGGTGCGACGGGGCCGGGGCCCGGGGGAGGCGAGTCTGCCGGCCAGCGCGCCGACGACGCCGCCGGCGAAGCCGTACGCGAGCCCGTTGGCCGTGGTGGCCGCCGGCCACTGGAGCTGGCCGGTGGCCAGCGCATGAGTCAGGCCCTCGGCGGCACCTCCGGTCACGCCGGCCACGAGGCCGCAGCCGATGCCGCCCGCGATCCCTCCGGCGAGGCCCCCGACGATGGCCGCGGGCGGGCCCGTCAGCCAGCCGGAGTCGAGGCCCGCGAGGAGCGCCGTGAGCCTGCCCGTGCCGGTGGCGGCGGCCCATGCCACGACGCCGAGGGCGGCCCCCGTCGCCACTTGGGCGAACCGTGGCGGCAACGCCCGGCGGAGCTGCCACCAGGCCAGGTCGGTGCTGTCGTGCAGACGGCGGGCGAGACAGCGCAGGGCGTGTTCGGCCTGCTGGGCGGACCAGCGGCACGGGTACCTCGGGTGGGGTCGGTAGGCGGCCGTGACGTACGCGTCGAAGAGGTGTGTGCGCACGGCGGTGGTGTCGGGGAAGCGAATCCGGTCGGTCAGGTCGGCGGGGCGGGGGAGGGCCGTGTTCTGCTCGCCCGGGCGGGGGTTGTAGACCGTCCGGGCCAGGAACAGCATCAGCGGGCTCGTGAGCGCACGGGCCACGGGCGCTTCGGTGCCGAGCAGACGGACCACGGGGTCCCAGCGCGCGGCCGCGGTGTCCTGGCCGCCTGCGTCCCGTTGCAGGTACGCGGCGATGTCCGGGGCCTTGAGGGGAAGCAGTTCCACGGCGGCCGCGCCGCTGAGCTTGACCGGCACTCCGTGGGCCGGGGCGAGCGTGTCGCCGTACTCCGTCAGGCGGCTGGTCAGTACGACGGGGCGCCCGGGCGGCAGCGCCGTGTTGATCGCGTCCAGTGCCATCGCGCGGCACTGCGAGGGGATTTCGTCGAAGCCGTCGAGGATCGGCAGGATCAGTCGGTGTTCCAGCAAGGACCGGGCGGCACCGGCCCGGCCGGCGCGGTCGGCGTGCCCCGCCTCCGGATCGCCGAGACCGCTGTAGTCACGGGCGAGTTGTTCCACCAGCCAGGAATCCAGGGTCTGTTCGGCGGGGTTCCACGAGGCGAGCGAGAACAGCACCGGGACGGGGCCGCCTTGTGCGCGTTCGGCGGTGAGGGCCAGCAGCAGGCGGATCAGCAGCATCGTCTTGCCGCTGCCGGGGTTGCCCAGAATCAGCAGACGGCGGGTCGGCACCCGCTCCAGGAACACCTGCGTGATCTGCCCGCCGGTGCCGCTCAGACCGTCCGGTCCTGAGGCCCAGCCGGAGCGTGGAGCCGACAGATCGCCGGCCAACTCCCGTAGGAAGGCCCAGGCTTCGCCGAAGCGGGAATCGGCCGCCTGCCAGCAGACCGGCAGCGGATAGGGGTCGTTCAGGCGCCGCACCCTTGCCTCGGCTTCCCATTGCTGCCGCACGGCCACCGCCAGACGGTCGGCGATCCGGGCCAGGTCGTCGCCCTCGGCCCGCTCGCCCCGGTCGACGCGCAAGGTCGCCCAGGACAGGTACATGCCGCCCACGGACGGAAGCAGCGCGGCCACCGTCTCAGCCATCCGCAGGTCGAAGCGGACGGCGATGAACACCGCCCCGGCCATGCCGCCGATCGACAGGGCGAGATAGAGCGCGCCGACCCGCCGAGTCCGCCAACCAGTCCCCATGGCCGGATTCTCGGGGCGGGCGAACGGCGCCTGCGGGGGTTCGCCGACCGCGTCCCACGGACGAGTGACAGCAGGCAGCGCTGTCAGATCCAGCCCTGCTCCCAGGCCCGATGGGCGGCCGCATGCCGGGTCGGGACGCCCAGCTTGGACATCGCGGAGGAGAGGTAGTTGCGGACGGTGCCGGAGGCCAGGTGGACCTCGGTGGCGATGTCCGCGATCGACGCGCCGGTGCGGGCGGCGCGCAGGACCTCCAGTTCGCGGTCGGTGAGGGGGCAGTCGTCCTCGGTCAGCGCGGACGCGGCGATGTCCGGGTCCACATAGCGGCGGCCGGCGGCGATGTCACGGATGATCTCGGCCAGCCGGGCCGCCGGGGTCGTCTTGGGCACGAAGCCACGTACGCCGGCGGCCAGGGCCCGGCGCAGGACGGCGGGGCGGGCGTGCCGGGTCACCAGGACGATCCGGGTGGGCAGTTCGGCCCGGATCTCCTCGGCGGCCCGCAGTCCGTCGGCGGGCGGCATCTCCAGGTCGAGGACGGCGATGTCGGGGCGGTGCTCGCGGGCCAGCCGCACGGCCTCGGTGGAGGTGGCCGCCTCGGCGACGACGGTGAGGTCCTGTTCCAGCGCGAGCAGGGCGGCGAGGGCGCTTCTGAGCAGGTCCTCGTCGTCGGCGATCATCAGGCGGATCATCGGGCGGCTCCGTCCGCGGGGTTCGGCGACAGCGGTGATGTCTGCGGTCGTGACGGCTCTGGGGACTCCGTCGATTGCTTCGGCTCCGCTGATTCCGGCGGCTGCTTCGGCTCCGGTGAGGGCGCGGGCAGCGCGGCCGCGACCTCGAACCGGTCACCGTCCCGGCGCCACGTCAGTTCGCCGCCCGCCGCCCCCAGCCGCTCGGCGAGCGTGCGCAGTCCCGTGCCGTCCGGAGCGGCGGGGTGCTCCCCTGCGCCGTCGTTGCTCACCCGCAGGCAGGCGCGCCCGTCGGCGATCCGGTAGTCGACCTCGGCTTGACCTGCCCGGCTGTGCCGGAGCACGTTCGTGGTGGCCTCCCGCATCACCAGACCGAGGAGGTGCCGGACGGAGTCGGTGAGGCCGGCGGCCACGGCGGCGGGATCAAGGGTCATTTTCGCGTCGATGCCGGCCGCGGCCAGCACCCGCGTCGCATTGCCGATCTCGTCGTCCAGGGACGTACGCCGGTACCCCTGCACCACGGCCCGGGTGTCGCTCAGGGCGTCCGCCGCCAGCCGCCGTATCTCCTTCAGCTCCGCGGCGGCGCGCGCCGGGTCCACCTCGACGAGCCGTTCCGCCAACTCGCTCTTCAGCGCGATGACTTGCAGGTGGTGGCCCTGGATGTCGTGCAGGTCGGCGGCGAACCGCAGCCGCTCCTCCTTGACCGCCAGCTCAGCCTCCAGCCGCCGTGCCTCGTCCAGCCGCCGCGCGGTGTCCCAGGCCCACAGAGGGCCGAGCGTCACCCAGGCCGTGAAGGCGACCAGCCCGGCCGGGAACAGTGCGGCGTACGCCACCTCCCCGTCTCCCTCGACCAGGCTGACCAGGCCCCCGGGCAGCGGTGCGAGGACGACCGCGCCCGCGATCAGCAGTCGTCTGCGGCGCGGCGGGAGGTACGTGGCGACGATCGCCACCACCAGGGCGGGCGCGACCGGCCACAGCCCGTAGTCGCGCAGGGCGAGAGGGAAGGCCGCGAGCACGACTCCGGCCCCGACGGCGGCGATCAGCCCGCCCAGGGGAAGTCGGCCGGGGAGTGCGTCCGGCACCGGCAGGAGCGCCAGGCGCCGGCTCAGCAGGGCCACGCTCGCCCACACCTCGACCGCCAGCGCGGCGGCGGCCGGGCCGCGGGCCCACAGCGGGACGTCGCCGTCGAGGACCCACTCGCCGACGAAGAAGGCCAGGACACACACGGTCATGCCCGGCACGGTCCACCACGTATAGCGACGGAAGCTCCTCAGCCCCGCCGCGTCACGCTCGATCGCCCCGTCCCCCACCCGGTCATTGTGGACCAGGCCGCATGACAAATGTCATCCGCGAACGTGACAACGCCACGCGCGTACAGGGGGATTCGGCACTACTGGTGGGCTGCTCCGCACAGCAGGTTGGAGATGTCACCACAGCCCTTCCCGACCAGTCCAGCAGTCGGGGCCCCCACCAGTCGACCAGGAGACGCCCCATGTCCAGCTCTGCCTCCCACCCCGCCGCCGACCGGCCCCACCCGGCCGCGATGCTCAAGCGGCGCTGGCCCACGGCGCTGGCCGTCGCGGTCGTCGCCCTCAACGTGACCGCATCCGGCTCGCAGGACGTGGCGGACGCGGTCGGTGGCTTCGGCGAGACCCTGCCGTTGCTGCCTCTGATCTATCTGGTCGTCAACCAGATCGGTAAGCCGCAGGCCACCTGGCCGGTGCTCGGGGCCGGGCTGGTGGCCGTGTTCGCTCTCCCCTTCCAGGACGTGGTCGCCCCCTCGACGGCTCTCGTCGCCCTGGCGCTGGTCCTCCTGGCCTGGGGAGCCGTCCGCGGAACACCCCACGGGCGGGCCGCGTTCGGTGTGCAGGCCGTCGGCGCGCTCGTCTTCTGCGGGCTCGCGCTGGCCGGGCTGGCGGTGGACCCGGACCTGGGCCGCCATCTGCTGGCGGCCGGCTGGTTCTTCCACGGCGTATGGGACTTCGTGCACCTGAGGCTCGACAAGGTCGTCTCCCGTACGTTCGCCGAGTGGTGCGGCGTCATCGACGTCCTCGTCGCCGTCCAACTGCTCTTTCTGGTCTGATCTTTCCGGTCCGGCCTCAGGCGGAGCGGCGCGCCAAGTCCTCCAGGACGGCCACCGCCCGGTCGGCGTCCTCGGCCGGCACGAACAGGTGGTCGTGATGGAAGCCGGCCACCACGTTGCAGCTCAGGCCGGCGTCGGCGAGCTCTCGCGAGACGGCCGCGGTCAGGCCCACCGCCTCCAGCGCCGAGTGGACGCGCAGCGTGATCCAGCCCGCCACATAGTCGTAGGCCATCCCCGCCGCGTCGGCCTCCTGCTGCCGTGCGACCACGGTGAGGCCCTCCGGTTCGGCGACCGTGACCACCGGGGTGACGCCGGAGGGGACGCGACCCTCGACCGTGGTGAACACATAGCGGCCAGGGTTCAGCTCCGGGCGCATGCCGTTCAGCAATTTCTGCAGGTCACGTTCACCAGCCATGATCGAGAGCGTACCGGCGTCCCCGCACGTTCGCAGGCGCTGCACCCGGACCGGGATACGGCACACCGGATGCGCCGAGTGGCCGAGATCGGCCGAGAAACGCCGCGGCGGGATCCGTAACCGCGCTTCGCCCCGTACGTTGCCCCCAGTGGTCTCTCCCGTCCGATCCGCCAACTCCGCGCACTGGGAGCCTCCTTGGACACCGAAGACACCGCCGCGCCCTTCCGCCTCGGCCCGCTTTCCCGCCGCGGATTCCTCCAGGCCACCGCCACCGCCGGCGTCACCGCGACGGCGTTCGGCACCGCCAGTGCGCCGGGCGTGGCCGCCGCCTCCGGTACGGACACGCTGACCCTCACCGCCGCGACCGGCGGATCCGCGACCCTCGCCCCGTCCGGTGACCGGCTGGTCGCGGAGGTGCAGAACGTGCTCTGGTCCATTCCGCGAAAGGGCGGCACCGCCGTTCCCCTCACCTCGCCCGGCCTCGAACCGACGCGTCCCCAGTTCTCGCCTGACGGCAGCCGCCTCGTCGTCTGTGCGTACCGCGGCGGAGGCTTCCACCTCTGGACGCTGCGGCCCGACGGCACCGGGCTGCGGCAGCTCACCGACGGGCCGTGGGACGACCGGGGTCCGGCCTGGTCGCCGGACGGCACCCGGATCGCGTTCGCCTCCGAGCGCGGCGGCGACACCGTGACCGGTGCGCCGTACCGGATCTGGACCGTGGACGTGCGTACCGGCGCGCTGACCCGGCTCACCGGGCGCCCCGGACAGCAGGGCCCCGGCCAGGACGCCCGCTGGGAGGACTTCGACCCGGCGTGGTCGCCGGACGGGGAGCGCGTGCTGTTCGTGCGCGCCGCCGTCACCGCGACGGGCGGCCTCCGCGCGGCCACCGTCGCGTCGGTGGCCGCCGACGGCTCGGGCCCGGTCACCACCGAGCGCACCGACGACTCCGGCGCCCAGCTCATGACCCCCGCCGTCTCGCCCGCCGGGCGTCTGGCCCACCTGCGCACCACGGCCTCGCCCGCGGCATCCTGCACCCTCGTGGTGGACGGGGAACCGGTCGCCGTGGCGGGCGACCTCCTCCCCGCGCCGCCCCGCTGGACGGACGACGAGCGGCTGCTCCTCAACGTCGACGGACACTTCCGCCTGCTCGACCCGCGGGCCCCGGGCGGCAGCGAGGAGATCCCGTTCACGGCCGCGCTGCCCGTGCGCCGCCCGCGCTACCGCGGAAAGGCGTACGACTTCGAGGGCGCCGGCACCCGCCCCGTCCGCGCCCTGCACCTGCCCGCCCTGTCACCGGACGGCCGCCGCGTCGCCTTCGCCGCGCTCAACGCGCTGTGGATCGGCGGCACGACGGGCGGCCGCCCACCCCGCAGGGTCCTCCAAGTCCCCACCACCCGCTATGTGTCGGCGCCGGCCTGGACGCCCGACGGGACGGCGCTGGTGTACGCCGACGACCGGGACGGGCTGTTCGCCGTACGACGCCGTGACCTCGGCTCCGGCGAGGAGACCGTGCTCGCCGAGGGCGGCCGTGTCTTCCCCGCCCTCTCGCCCGACGGGACGCGGCTGGCCTGCCTGGACATGTCCGGCAACCTCGTGGTGCGCGACCTGCCCGGCGGCGGCGAACAGGTCCTCGCCGCGCCGCTCGGGGCGGGCGGGCTGCCCGGACGCCCCAGCTGGTCGCCCGACGGCCGGTATGTGGCGTTGTGCGACCGCAACCGCCTCAACCAGCGTTTCCGTGAGGGCTACAACCTCATCCGGGTCGTCGACACGACCACCACAGCCGCCGCCCTGCATGCCCTCGCCCCCCACACCTCCCTCTCCGACCGCTACGACTCCGGGCCCGTCTGGTCCCCGGACGGCCGCTGGATGGCCGTGGTCGCCGAGTCGGCCCTGTGGCTGCTGCCGGTCCGGTCCGACGGCACCCCGGACGGCGAGCCCCGCCCGCTCACCACCGAGCCCGCCGATCATCCGTCCTGGTCCGCCGACGCCCGCACCCTGCTCTACCTTTCGGCGGGCACCCTGCGCCTGATGGACATCGGCACCGGCCGGACCCGTACCGTCCGCATCCCGCTGGACCACCGCAGACCGCGCCCGGCCGACACGGTCGTGCACGCGGGCCGCTTCTGGGACGGCACCGGTCCTGACGTCCGCGAGGACATCGACGTCGTGATCCGCGCCGGCCGGATCGCGGAGGTGGCCCCGCACCGCGCCGGCCGCCGCCCGGCCGCACGCCGCATCGACGCGAGCGACCGCACGGTGATCCCGGGCCTGTGGGACGCGCACACCCACCCCTGGCAGTCCACGTACGGCGGCCGCCAGACCGCGCTCCAACTCGCGTACGGCATCACGACGGCCGTCTCACTGGGCGGCTTCGCCTACGAGCAGGCCCGCATCCGGGAAGCGGTCGCCGCCGGGGCCCTCGCCGGACCCCGGCTGCTGACCACCGGCGAACTGCTCGACGGGGCGCGGGTCGCCTACAGCATGGGCCGTGCCCACCGCACCCGCGAGGGACTGCGCCGTTCGCTGGCCCGCGGGGCCGCGCTGGACTGGGACTTCGTGAAGACGTACGTACGGGCTCCGGGCTGGGTGATGAAGGAGGCCGCTCAGTTCGGGCACGAGCGGCTCGGGGTGCGCAGCGGCAGCCATCTGTGCACGCCGGGCGTGCAGGTGGGGCAGGACCTGACGACCCATCTGCAGGCCACGCAGCGCCTGGAGTTCGGGCACGCGACCTCCGCGGCGGGGCGTGCCTGCCAGGACGTCGTGGAGATCTACACCGCCACCGACTTCCACCTCGTCGCCACGCCCTTCACGGCAGGGGCCCTCCTCGGCGCCGACCCCGCGCTCGCGGACGACCCGCGCGTCACCGTCCTCATGCCGCCGTGGGACACCGCGCTCGTCCGCCGGCAGGCCGCACAACCGCCCACCGACGCCCAACTGGCCACGCTGGCCCGGGAGACGGACGTCTACCGGCGGATCCTCGCGGGCGGCGGCCTGGTCGCCCTCGGCACGGACCAGCCGCTCGTCCCGGTCGGACTGCATCTGCACCTGGCCCTGCGCGCCCTGCACGCCGCCGGCCTGTCACCGGCCGAGGCGCTGCACACCGCCACGCTGTTGCCCGCGCGCGTCTTCGGCGCCGACGCCGACCTGGGCACCGTGGAGGAGGGCAAGCTCGCCGACCTCACGGTCGTGGACGGCGACCCGTTCACCGACTTCGCCACGCTGATCCGCACGGTGGCGGTCCTGCGCGGCGGCGTCCCGTTCGAGCGGGCCGAACTGGTCGCCTCCTTCGGCGCATTGGACGCCTTCGACGCCGGGACGGAGCGGCGGGTGGCCGAGGAGTGGCTGGAGGTGAGCCGCCGTATGCGCCGCGAGGGCTGCTGTGACCTGTGAGCCGGTCATGGTCCCCACGCGCTTCCTGGGACATCTGCGCAGAAGCATCACATGGACTGCACACAGCCGCTCCAAAGGCTCGTTAGCGTTTGACCGCTCAACTGTTTATACGAATGTGACCAGGCCGCGGCCGCACGGGCCGAAGGCGCAGCAACCCAGAAAGACCACAGATGGACTACTGCTCCTCGTGCCGTCGGCATCTCAACGGGGCCCTCGTGTGCCCCGGGTGCGGCGCCTACGCCCCGGACATCGCTCCCTCCGCGGTCGCGGGTCCCGCCATGTCGGCGGCGCCCGGCGCGGCCGACACCGGAACACCGGCGTGGGAGCCGACCGCCGAGGACACCTGGTACGACGGCTACTTCCGGGACGAGACGGCGCCGTCGTCGGCCGGCACCGAAGAGGCTCCCGCCGAGCCGTCCGCCGATCTGGACGGCGTACCCGCCGTGCCGGAGGGCCGGGCGGCACGGCGTCGCCAGCGCGCCCGCTGGAAGAAGAACCAGCGCAGGGCCGTGGTCGCGACCGCCGTCGCACTGGTCGGCGGCGGACTGACCGTCTCGGCGATGAACCGGGGCGCCGTGGACAAGGCCCAGGCGGCCACCGCCCCGGAACGGCCGAACGTGGGGCTCCCGCAACAGGAGTCGGAGCTCACCCGCCCGGCGTCCACCCCGCCGGACACCCACAAGACCTCGCGCACCGACACGCGGACGTCGCAGCCCTCCCCGACCGACGCCGGGCGTGGGGAGTCCGACACCGGGCGCCGGGAGTCCGACACCGCGCCGCGCACCACGCGGCAGTTCACCCGACCGGACGCGGCCGGCACTCCGCTCACGACGGCGGCGACGCCCCCGCAGGCGCAGACCGGCACCTCGGCGTCCGGCGGAACGAGCACGGGCGACAGCGGTGGCACGTCGGCCGGGCAGCAGCAGACGGCGACTCCCACCCCGACGCCGACGGACGGCTCGGACTCGGCGACGTCTCCCTCGCAGACGGCCCCCGCGCCCGAGGAGACCTCGCCGGCGCAGCTGTGCGTGCTCAACGTCCTCTGCCTCGGCTGACCGAGCGAGCGCGGCCGACCTGAGATCACCGTCACTCTCCCGCATCGCCACAAGATCCCGTCGATGCGGTCATGCTGGAAGAAGCCGGACCCCGTTCCCTGACGGAGTCCGGCTCCGGCAGAGCAGGACGACGCCCTCAGGAAGGAAGACGTTCCATGGTCGAGCAGGACGAGCGCTTCGATGTCGTGGTCCTCGGCGCGGGCCCGGGCGGCTACGTCGCCGCCATCCGCGCCGCCCAGCTGGGCAAGCGGGTGGCGGTCGTGGAGGAGAAGTACTGGGGCGGCGTCTGCCTGAACGTGGGCTGCATTCCCAGCAAGGCCCTGCTGCGCAACGCCGAACTGGCGCACATCTTCACACGCGAGGCGAAGACCTTCGGCATCAAGGTGGACGGGCAGGTCAGCTTCGACTACGGCGAGGCGTTCCGCCGCAGCCGCAAGGTCGCCGACGGCCGGGTCAAGGGCGTCCACTACCTGATGAAGAAGAACAAGATCACCGAGTACGACGGCCGCGGCACCTTCCTCGACCCGCACACCCTCCAGGTCACCGACTACGAGGGCAACACCCGCACCATCGGCTTCGACCACTGCATCATCGCCACCGGAGCCACGCCGAAACTGCTGCCGGGCACCCGGCGCAGCGCGCGTGTGGTGACGTTCGAGGAGCAGATCCTGGCCGAGGAGCTGCCGCAGTCCATCGTCATCGCGGGCGCCGGGGCGATCGGCGTCGAGTTCGCCTATGTGCTCCACAACTACGGCGTGAAGGTCACCATCGTCGAGTTCCTGGACCGGATGACCCCGCTGGAGGACGCGGAGGTCTCCACCGAACTCGCCAAGCAGTACCGCCGGTTGGGCATCGACGTGATGACCGCCACCCGCGTCGACGCCATCGACGAGTCCGGCCCGCAGGTCCGTGTCACCGTCACCGCCAAGGACGGCTCGCAGCAGGTCCTGGAGGCCGACAAGGTGCTGCAGGCGATCGGTTTCCAGCCCAATGTCGAGGGCTACGGCCTGGACCGGACCGGCGTGGCCGTCACCGAGCGCGGCGCGATCGACGTCGACGGCCGCTGCCGTACCTCCGTGCCGCACATCTTCGCCATCGGCGACGTGACGGCGAAGCTGATGCTCGCGCACGCCGCCGAGGCGATGGGCATCGTCGCCGCCGAGACCATCGCGGACGCCGAGACGATGGAGCTGGATTACGCGATGATCCCGCGCGCCACCTACTGCCAGCCGCAGATCGCCAGCTTCGGCTACACCGAGGCCCAGGCCCGGGAGTTGGGCTACGACGTGCAGGTGGCGAAGTTCCCGTTCACCGCGAACGGCAAGTCGCACGGTCTGGGCGACGCCACCGGCTTCGTGAAGCTGATCAGCGACGCGCGGTACGGCGAACTGATCGGCGGCCACCTCATCGGCCCGGACGTCACCGAACTGCTGCCCGAGCTGACCCTGGCCCAGCAGTGGGACCTGACCGTGCATGAGGTCGCCCGCAACGTCCATGCCCACCCGACCCTCGGCGAGGCGGTCAAGGAAGCGGTCCACGGCCTCGCGGGCCACATGATCAACTTCTGAGGCCCGCTGCGGTGGCCCGCCCGGTGCTTCAGTCGCCGAGCCACCAGCGGGCCGCCGCCCAGGCGCATGCGTAACCGAAGCCGTTGACCGCCCAGTGCAGGGCCATCGGCGCCAACAGGCTGCCGGAGCGGCGGCGCAGTTCGCACAGGACGACCCCGGCGGCGGCCGTGGCCGCGATCGCCACGGCCACGGTCGGGCCACGCCGGCCGGGCCGTCGCCGAAGACCGAGCCGACGGCGGCGTTGGAGCGGTTGACGCCGCGGGACGGCAGCAGGTGCCACAGCCCGAACAGCAGCGACGACCCGGCGGTGGCCCATACCGTCCCGCGCCGGCGCCGGATCATCGCCCACAGCACGCCCCGGAAGGCGGTCTCCTCCAGCAGCACGGTCCCGAACGGCACCCGCACCAGCGCAACCCACAGCAGCCGTCCCGCGGACAGGCCCGCCGCCCTGGAGTCCTGGAACGCCTCGCGCCCGGCCGGAACGGCCACAAGGAGCAGCAGGACCAGGAGCACGATCCCCGCCAGGCCGGGAGCCCACCGCAGTCCCCGCCGCAACCCCGCCGCGTCGAGCCCCAGGTCGGCCCGGGAGAGACCGTCCCAGCGGGCGAGGAGCAGCAGAACGGCCGTCGCGCCGACGCAGACGACCACGTACAGGACGGGGCTGCGCGCGAGCCAGTTGTTCAGCAGGTTCGCGGCGGCGAGAACGGTGAGTGCACAGGCGATCGGCATCCGGGTTCCAGGATGCCCCGCTGCAGGGAATGCCGGTGAGGAGTGCGTTGCGGCCGGCGTGGTCGGCAGCGGCGACGCGGCCGGAGCAGTCGGGGCCAACCGTCGGCCTGCACCTGTGGCGCCGCAACGCCCCGTTGAGCATCCTCGGTGGTACGGCCCTGCACGTGGCGTTGTCCAGCACGGTGTTCGCCCGCCGAGGGTCCCGCTCCAGGAAGGCACGATGTCCGCAGGAAGGCACGATGCCCATGCCGGCCAAGAACCTCACCGCCAACCGCGCGGCCCTCGGCCATCGCCTCGCCTACGCCCTGCGCCACCCCGACCGCGTGCCCCGCCATCTGGCCCGCACCGCCCGGGACCTGTGGCTGCGCCGCCGCCACCCGGACCATGTCTCCTACTACCGCGCCGTGATGCGCTCCGACACCCGCACGGACCCCGATGCCGCAGTCGGCAGTCACAGTCGCGCGCGGTGGCTGGCGCTCGGGGCGATGCAGTTCGACTATCTCGTCGGGCACGGGCTGCGCCCCGAGCACCGGATGCTGGAGATCGGCTGCGGCAACCTGCGGGGCGGCTGGCGGTTCATCCGCCACCTCGACCCCGGTCACTACTACGGCATCGACATCTCGCCCGACATCCTCTTCGCCGCGCAGGACACCATCGTGGAGATGGGCCTGCAGCAGCGGCTCCCCACGCTGACCCCGGTGCCCGACCTGACGCTGCGGTTCCTGCCCGACGCCCACTTCGACGTCGTCCACGCACACAGCGTCTTCTCGCACTCGCCGCTCCCGGTGATCGAGGAGTGCCTGGCCCACGTCGGCCGGGTGCTCGCCCCGGGCGGCTGGTTCGACTTCACCTTCGACCGCACGGAGGGCGAGGAACACCACGTCCTGCGGGAGGACTTCTACTACCGCACCGAGACCCTCGTGGCCCTGGCCGAGAAGCACGGCCTGCGGGCCCGCTTCATGACGGACTGGGAGGAACTGCCGCACGGCCAGTCGAAAATCCGGGTCACCCACGCGGCGTGAAGGCAGCCCCCACCGGACTCCCCAGCGGAGTCCCCGTCAGTACTGCGTCCAGTACCGGCCAGTAGGTCATCTGTCCCGGACTCTTGACTCGGCATGCGCCAGTGGCCATCCTCGTCGCACATATTGCGAGGTCATGACAAGCCGACCCCGCCATCCCGCCGACCGAGGGACATGGGCCGTGACCAGTGCCGGACGCCCGTACCGCAGACGCAAGAACGTCACCGTTGTGTCGCTCCTCCTTCTCGTGCTGTCCGTCGCCCTGGGCCCGACCCCCAGCTCGGCGGCCGGAACCAACTGGTGGGAGCCGACCGCACGCCCCGCGCCGGATTCGCAGATCAACGTCACGGGCGAGCCCTTCACCGGCACCAACGCCAAGGGCGAGGTGCGCGGCTTCGTCGACGCCCACGACCACATCCTCTCCAACGAGGCCTTCGGCGGCCGTCTGATCTGCGGAAAGGCGTTCTCCGAGCAGGGCGTGGCCGATGCCCTCAAGGACTGCCCGGAGCATTACCCCGACGGCTCGCTCGCGGTCTTCGACTTCATCACCAAGGGCGGTGACGGCAAGCACGACCCGGTCGGCTGGCCCACCTTCAAGGACTGGCCCGCGCACGACTCGCTGACCCACCAGCAGAACTACTACGCCTGGATCGAGCGGGCCTGGCGCGGCGGCCAGCGGGTGCTGGTCAACGACCTCGTCACCAACGGCGTGATCTGCTCCGTGTACTTCTTCAAGGACCGCAGCTGCGACGAGATGACCTCCATCCGGCTGCAGGCCAAGCTGACGTACGACATGCAGGCCTTCATCGACAAGATGTACGGCGGCACCGGCAAGGGCTGGTTCCGCGTCGTCACCGACAGCGCGCAGGCCCGTCAGGTCATCGAGCAGGGCAAGCTGGCGGTCATTCTCGGCGTCGAGACCTCCGAGCCGTTCGGCTGCAAGCAGATCCTCGACATCCCGCAGTGCAGCAAGGAGGACATCGACAAGGGGCTGGACGAGCTGTACGCGCTGGGCGTGCGCAGCATGTTCCTGTGCCACAAGTTCGACAACGCCCTGTGCGGCGTCCGCTTCGACTCGGGCACCCTCGGAACGGCCATCAACGTGGGCCAGTTCCTGTCGACCGGCACCTTCTGGAAGACCGAGAAGTGCACCGGCCCCCAGCACGACAACCCCATCGGCAACGCCTCGGCGGCCGAAGCCGAGGGGAAGCTCCCTGCGGGCGTGGAGGTCCCCTCGTACAGCTCGGACGCCCAGTGCAACGTCCGCGGGCTCACCGAACTCGGTGAGTACGCCGTGCGGGGCATGATGAAGCGCAAGATGATGCTCGAGATCGACCACATGAGCGTCAAGGCCACCGGCCGCGCACTCGACATCTTCGAGGCCGAGTCGTACCCCGGCGTGCTCTCCTCGCACAGCTGGATGGACCTGAACTGGACCGAACGGGTCTACGGCCTCGGCGGCTTCATCGCCCAGTACATGCACGGCTCCGAGGGCTTCGTCGCGGAGGCGAAGCGCACGGAGGCCCTGCGCGACAAGTACGGCGTCGGCTACGGCTACGGCACCGACATGAACGGCGTCGGCGGCTGGCCGGGCCCGCGCGGTGCGGACGCCCCCAACAAGGTGACGTACCCCTTCAAGAGCGTCGACGGCGGCTCCGTCATCGACCGGCAGACCACCGGCGAGCGCACCTGGGACCTGAACACCGACGGCGCCGCGCACTACGGCCTCGTCCCGGACTGGATCGAGGACATCCGCCGCGTCGGCGGCCAGGACACGGTGGACGACCTCTTCCGCGGCGCCGAGTCCTACCTCGGCACCTGGGCGGCCGCGGAGAACCACAAGGCCGGCGTCAATCTCGCGCGCGGCGCCACCGCGTCGGCGAGTTCGTCCGAGTGGAGCCTGTTCACCAGCTACCAGCCGCAGCGCGCCGTGGACGGCGACGGCGGCACCCGCTGGGCGAGCGACTGGAGCGACGACCAGTGGTACCGGCTCGACCTCGGGTCCACCCAGCTGGTCAAGCGGGTCACCCTCGACTGGGAGCGGGCGTACGGCAAGTCGTACCGCATCGACCTCTCCACCGACGGCGCGAACTGGAGGACCGTCTGGTCCACGACCTCCGGCGACGGCGGCCTGGACACGGCCAGGTTCACCGGCACACCGGCCAGATACGTACGCATCCAGGGGCTGGACCGCGGCACCGACTGGGGCTACTCCCTCTACGAGGTCGGCGTCCACAGCAGCTGACACCCACGAGAGGGGCTCCATGGCACGGTTGCCGTCCGCCGAGCGGCGGCGACAGCTCACCGAGGCGGCCATCAGGGCGATGGCCCGGGACGGCGTCCCCAGGACGACGACCCGGTCCATCGCCGCCGAGGCGGGCGTCTCGCTGAGCGTCTTCCACTACTGCTTCGACTCCAAGCAGGAGCTGATCGAGTCCGTCATCACCACCATCACCGAGCACTACGTGACGCTGGTGAAGGAGGCGATACGGCCCCGGGACACCCTGGAGGAGACCATCCGGGCCGGTTTCCAGGCGTACTGGGACCACGTCCGCGCCCACCCCGACGAGCACATGCTCACCTACGAGCTGACCCAGTACGCCCTGCGCCAGCCCGGATTCGAGCACCTGGCCCGACGGCAGTACGAGCTGTACGCCGAGACGTACGCCGACCTCATCGACCAGCTGCGGCAGACCATGGGCCTGCGGCTGCGCGTACCCGCCCCCACCCTGGCCCGCTACCTGGCCGCCATGACCGACGGGCTGACCCTCAACCACCTCGTGCTCGGCGACGAGGGCGCCTGGAAGGACATCCTCGACACGGTCATCACGCACGTTGCCGGGCTGGTCCGCGAGGCTTGAACAGCCACCCGAGCTCCGGCTCCACCACGAATCGCAGGGCGCGCCGCACGGGCGGGGTGCACAGCACGGTCACGACCACCGCGGCGACGACGGTCACGACGACCGCGCCCAGCGGCTCGTGGATCCAGGCGGGGTCGTACCAGCCCCAGTACTTGGAACCCTGCGCGACGAAGCCGTGCAGCAGATAGCCGTACAGGGTGCCCGCGCCCAGCGCGGTGCACCACATCCGCCGCCCGGGCACCCAGGCGAGGAAGCAGGCCACGAGGACCAGCGAGCAGGCGAACAGCACCGGCGTCATCACGACCCCGTACCACGCGGGCGCGCCCAGTGCCTCGGCGCTGTCACGGTGGTAGAACCAGCCGCCCGTCATCCGCGGCACCGCCCAGTACGCCACCACGAACGCGCACGCGAACACCGGCACGGCCGCGATCCGCACCGCACGGCGCCGGACCAGCCGGAAGTGCTCCGGCTTCAAGGCCAGACCCAGCACGAAGTACGGCAGGAACTGCAGGGTGCGCTGCAGGTCGAGGTCCTTGCCGATGGACGGCGACAGGGTGGCCAGCATCGCCAGGGCGAGCGCGAGCGGCAGTGGCATGCGCACCCGCTGCCACAGCGGGGTGGTCAGCCGCCACAGGAACAGGGCCGCGAGGAACCACGTCAGATACAGCGGATCCAGCAGGCTGATCGGGCGGTCCGGTTCCTGATCGGTCCACCGGGTGAAGAGGGTGTACGCCGTCTCGAAGATCACATACGGCACGACCAGACCGGTGACCAGGCGTTTCAGCCGCTCCGGGCGGCCGTCGAAGCCGCGCGAGAAGTAGCCGGAGACGACGATGAAGGCCGGCATGTGGAAGGCGTACACGAGCATGTACATGGCGGTTACGGTCCGGCTGCCGTCCCGCAGCGGCTCCCACGCGTGTCCCACCGCCACCAACACGATCGCCGCGTACTTGGCGTTGTCGAAGAACGCGTCCCGCTGCTTCGAAGGCCCAGGTGAGGGGGTCGTGACGCGAGCGGGAGCGGTCTGTACGGCTTCGCTCACCACACGGCCCCCTGGGCGCCACGCGGGAAGCCCACGCGCTCGCGTGCGGGTCTGACAAGAGCGACGGCTGTGCGGATGTGCTGGGACATCCCCCGCGCCTCACCACTTCCGGACGGCGTAAACCTCGCCGGGCGGTGATCCACACGGGAGGACGTGCGGACAGGGCCGTAGGGGTGTGGTCGTAACCCGTGTGAACGCTCCGGAATGGTGCGTCCGCAACCCATGGCTGACGGTGGATCACGTCAAGGCCTGGCTCCAGTGGTGATGAAGCGTCAGCCGCCCAGGCCGTGACGGAAGGACTCACCTATGCGCTCTGTTCGCATGCTGCTCGCCACCGCGACGGCCACGGCCGCACTGGCGATCACACCCGCCGCCTACGCCATCACGGCTGGTGACTGGGACCAGGAAGACTCGTCCTCCCACAGCAAGAAGCAGGAAGAGGACTCCGGCAAGGAGCACGACAAGGATCACGGCAAGGAGCACGGAAAGGAAAGCAAGCACGACGAGCCGCGCGGCGGAGTTCACACGGGCGGCGGAGCGCTGGTCCTCGTGAACGAGGAGGACGACTGGGGCGGCGGCCACGACAAGGAGCACGACAAGGGCTCCGGCAAGGAAGGCAAGCACGACGAGCCTCGTGGCGGGATGCACACGGGTGGCGGAGCGCTGGCCCTCGTGAACAGCGAGGACGACTGGGGCGGCGGCCACGACAAGGGCTCCTGGGGAGGTGACCACGGCAAGGACGACTCGTGGAAGGGCGACCACGAGGAGGACTCCTGGGGCGGCGACCACGGCAAGGAGTCGTGGGGCGACGACCACGGCAAGCCGCACGGCGGGATGCACACCGGCGGCGGCGGCCTCGCCGACCCGGCGGGTGTCACGGCCGGTGGCCTGGCCGCGCTGGCGGTCGCGGGCACCGGCATCTACGCCCTGCGGCGCAAGAAGGCCTCAGGAACCGTCGCCTGACCGATGCCCGACGACATAGCCGCTGAGGCCGCCGCACGTGCGTCGCGCGTCGCGGCGGCCCCGCTCCCGCCCTCACTCCCTCTTCCCTTTGTCGTGTCCGCTGTCATGCCCGAATGAGGTGGTGCCCGATGGCCGTCGGCCGTCCCCCGTCCCCCGATGTCGACCCGGTCCCTTCGGACGAGGGTTCCGCGCTCTCACGGCGGATACGGCGGACGGCTGTGACGACGTTCTGGAGCGCGGTCGCCGCCGTCGTGCTGGTGGTGACCCTGCCCGACGGCCGGAACGCAGCCCCGGAAGCCCACCGCGCGCCCCACGCTCCACCCGCGGTCGCCTCGTCCGCTCCGGCGGCCGAGCGGTCCTCGTCCGCCCCGCAAGACCTGGGCAAGCACCTGCCGAGGTCCCGGCCGATCCGCCTGCTCATCCCCAAGATCTCGGTCAACGCGCCCTTCACCGACCTCGCCATCGGCCCCTCGGGCCGGCTCGAACCCCCGCCGGCCCACGACATCAACCTCGTCGGCTGGTACGCCAAAGGCGCCTCTCCCGGCGAGAGGGGCACGGCGATCATCGCCGGACACGTGGACACGGCGACGTCCGCCGCGGTGTTCGTGAACCTGAGCGAGCTGGAGAAGGGCGACCGCTTCCAGGTGCTGCGAGCGGACGGGCGCAAGGCGTCCTTCGTGGTCGACAGCGTGGAGCAGTTCGACAAGGACACCTTCCCGAGCAATCGGGTCTACGCCGACACCCCCACGGCCCAGGTCCGGCTGATCACCTGCGCGGGGGCCTACGACCGTCAGGCCAGGGACTACACCGCGAACCTGGTCGTCTTCGCCCACCTCGCCTGACCCCCTCGGCCGGCCGCCGCCCAGGGCTCCTTTCCGAACCGCCGCACTCCGCGCTGACCTCGTGTCTTACAGTGACTGCGACCAGTTCCGGTGACTGAACCTGTGAGGTAGTCGCGAACCATGCCGACCGAGACGTTTGAGTTCCAGGTAGAGGCCCGTCAGCTGCTCCAGCTGATGATCCACTCGGTCTACTCGAACAAGGATGTCTTCCTGCGCGAGCTCGTCTCCAACGCCTCCGACGCGCTGGACAAGCTCCGCCTCGAAAAGCTGCGGGACGACACGCTCGACGCCGACGTGACCGATCTGCACATCGAGATCGACATCGACAAGGACGCCCGCACCCTCACCGTGCGGGACAACGGCATCGGGATGTCGTACGACGAGGTCGGGCAGCTCATCGGCACCATCGCCAACTCGGGGACGGCCACGTTCCTGAAGGAGCTGCGGGAAGCCCAGGACGCCGCCGGGGCCGAGGGGCTCATCGGCCAGTTCGGCGTCGGCTTCTACTCCGGCTTCATGGTGGCCGACGAGGTGACGCTGGTGACCCGGCGCGCCGGGGAGAGCAAGGGGACCCGCTGGACGTCGCGCGGAGAGGCCACGTACACGCTGGAGACCGTCGACGACGCGCCGCAGGGCACGTCCGTCACGCTCCACCTCAAGCCCGCCGACCCCGAGAACCAGCTGCACGACTACACCTCTCCGTGGACGATCAGGAAGATCGTCAAGCGCTACTCGGACTTCATCACCTGGCCGATCCGGATGGTCCCGGAGGCGGGGGAGGGCGACGACGCACCCGAGCCCGAGACGCTGAACTCGATGAAGGCCCTGTGGGCGCGTTCGCGTGACGAGGTGTCCGACGACGAGTACCACGAGCTGTACAAGCACATCAGCCACGACTGGCGCGAGCCGCTGGAGACCGTCCGGCTGCAGGCGGAGGGCACGTTCGAGTACCAGTCGCTGCTGTTCATCCCGTCGCACGCCCCGCACGACCTGTTCACGCGGGACTTCAAGCGCGGCGTCCAGCTCTATGTGAAGCGCGTCTTCATCATGGACGACTGCGAGGCGCTGCTGCCGCCCTACCTGCGCTTCGTCAAGGGCGTCGTCGACGCGGCGGACCTCTCGCTCAACGTCTCCCGCGAGATCCTCCAGCAGGACCGGCACATCCGGATGATGCAGCGCCGGCTGACGAAGAAGATCCTGTCCACGGTCAAGGAGATCATGACCAAGGACAAGGAGCGCTACGGCACCTTCTGGCGGGAGTTCGGCACGGTCCTCAAGGAGGGCCTGGTCACCGACTCCGACAACCGTGAGGCCATCCTCGCCGTCGCCTCGTTCGCGACCACGCAGGCCGAGGACGAGCCGACCACGCTCGCGCAGTACGTGGAGCGGATGAAGGACGGTCAGGACGACATCTTCTACATCACCGGCGAGTCCCGGCAGAGCATCGAGAACTCCCCGCACATGGAGGCGTTCCGGGACAAGGGCATCGAGGTGCTGCTGCTCACCGACCCCGTCGACGAGGTGTGGGTCGACACCGTCGGCGAGTACGAGGGCAAGAAGCTGCGGTCGGTCGCCAAGGGAGAGATCGACCTCGGCGCCGAGGGGGACGAGAAGGCCGACGAGGCGCGCGAGAAGCAGGCCGAGGAGTACGCCGGGCTGCTCGGCTGGATGCGGGAGCAGCTGGACGAGGACATCAAGGAGGTGCGCCTGTCGACGCGGCTCACCGTCTCCCCGGCCTGTGTCGTGTCCGACGCGCACGACCTGACCCCGGCCCTGGAGAACATGTACCGGGCGATGGGTCAGGAGGTGCCGCGCACCAAGCGGATCCTGGAGCTCAACCCCGACCACCTGCTGGTGAAGGGCCTGCACCAGGCGTACAAGGAGCGCGAGGACCGCGCGGGCCTCGCCGAGTCCGCGGAGCTGCTCCACACGCTGGCGGTGCTCGCCGAGGGCGGCCAGCCCAAGGATCCGGCCCGCTTCGTGAAGCTGGTGGCGGACCGGCTGGAGCGGACCCTGTAGCCCGGTGCCGTAGGCCATCCGGGCGTGAGCGCGGGCCATTGTCAGTGGCCCGCGCTAGCTTCCCAGTAGTCGGCTTCTGGCCCTGTCCTGGGAGGAATCATGGCCTCGCGTCTCAACCCCTACATCACGTTCGCCGGTGACGCCCGGCAGGCGATGGAGTTCTACAAGGAGGTCCTGGGCGGCACCCTGACGCTCAACACGTACGGCGAGTTCGGCCAGAAGGACACCCCGATGGCCGACAAGATCATGCACGGCATGCTCGAGACCCCCAGCGGCTTCACGCTGATGGGCGCCGACACGCCCACGGACGACCACAAGCCGGGCAACAACTTCTCCGTGAGCCTGAGCGGCGACGACGAGGACGAACTGCGCGGCTACTGGGAGAAGCTGTCCGACGGCGCCCATGTGACCGTGCCGCTGGACAAGCAGATGTGGGGCGACGTCTTCGGCATGTGTACGGACCGTTTCGGCATCACCTGGATGGTCAACATCGCCGGCCAGGGCGGCTGAGCGCGGGCGAGCCGCAGGAGCGCGGGGCGGATGCGGCGGTCGAGGTGCTCACCGCCGCATCCGGGTGCGCCGGGCCGGTCGGTGCTCAGGCCGTGGTCAGCTCGTAGAAGCCCCTGCCGAAGGTAGCGGCCACCAGGCGGTGGTGCCCGGCGTCGTACTCGATGTCGTCGACCGGCACCTGCGGCATGCCGCGGCCGAGGCGCAGCCAGTGGCCGCCGCCCTTGACGCTGGTGAAGACGCCCTGGTCGGTGGCGATGTGGAGGATGCCGCCGCGGGCGACGACCAGGTCGTTGACGGGCGCGGCCGGGAGGTCGCCCGACAGGTTCCGCCAGTGCCGTCCGCCGTCGGTGCTGCCGTGGACATGGGCCAGCGGGGAGCCCGAGCGGTATCCGGAATGGGTGGTCCAGACACGGTCGGGGTTCTTCGGGTCCACGACCACCCGGGTCACCCAGGGCAGTCCCTCGGCCAGCTTCGTCCAGCTCGCCCCGAGGTCCCTCGTGACCCAGACGCGGCCGTCGTCCGTTCCGGCGTAGACGGTCCGCCCGTCGGACGCCGGGGCGACCGAGGTGATCGTGCCGTAGTTGGTGTAGATCGGGTCGGGGCCCGGGCCGCCGCTCAGGTCGGGGCTGATGGGCTGCCAGGTCGCGCCGCCGTCCGTGGAGCGGTTCAGCACCTCCGAGCCGTAGTAGAGGACCTTCGGGTTCTGCGGGTCGAAGACCACCGGCGTGAACCAGTTCCGGCGCTTGTACGTCGTCCGGTCCGCGAAGTACGTGAGCGTGTCGCCGCCGTCGGTGGAGCTGAAGCAGTTGCCGTACTGGTAGCAGGCGTAGACGTTGTTCACGTCGGTCGGGTTGATCAGGTTCTCCTCGCCGTCGCCGCCGAGGTACTCGTTGAACGTCTCCCCGCCCCAGGACCGCAGCGAGCCGTTGTCCTGGGCGCCGCCCGAGATCCGGGTGACGTCCTGCGGGCTGATCGCCGCACTGTAGAGCTGGGTGTACGGCTGGTGCCGGGACTTGACCCAGCCGCCGTCGCCGCCGGCGTCGGAGCGGTAGACGCCGCCGTCGTTGCCGAGGTAGACGCGGCCCGGGTGACGCGGGTCCCACACCATGGCGTGCTGGTCGACGTGCATGCCGGTGTCGTCGGCCGTCCAGGTGCCGCCGCCGTCCTTCGTGGTCATCAGGGGCACGCCCGCCACATGGACGTGCGCACTGTCCCGGGGGTCGGTCCACACCTTGCCGAACCACCAGCCGAAGCTGGACTGCGAGCCCGTCAGAGTGTCATCGGCCGGAGTGCGGGTCCAGCTGTCGCCGCCGTCGGCCGAGGCGTAGAAGCCCTCGAAGGGGCCGCTGGTCCTGTTGACGATGGCATAGAGCTTCTCGCCCGCGACCGCGAGGCCGATGCGTCCCACGTCCGGGCCGGCCGCGGGCAGTCCGCCGCCGAGCCGCCGCCAGGTCGCGCCGTCGTCCGTGCTGCGGAAGACACCCGAGCCGACACCGCCGTACGTCCGCAGCTCGGGTGTCCTGCGGTGGTCCCACAGCACGGCGTAGAGCCGGTCGCCGTCGACGGCGATCTCGGTGGCGCCGGTGAACTCGTTGGCGCCGGCGAGGATCCGCTTCCAGGTGGTGCCGCCGTCCTCCGAGCGGTAGACGCCGCGGTCGCCGCCGCCGTTGTAGAGCGAGCCGGCCGCTGCCACGTAGATGCGGCGCGGGTTCGCGGGGTCGACGGTGATGGCGCTGATCGCGCCGGAGTCACGCAGGCCGACCGGCTTCCAGGTACGGCCGCCGTCCCGGCTGCGGTACAGCCCCGTCCCTTCGTAGGTGATGCTCCCGCCGCCCGGATTGGGCTCGCCGGTGCCGACGTACAGCGTGCCGTCGGGGCCGGTGGCCACCGCGCCCATGGCCTGCGTCCAGCTGTCGGGCCACACCGAGTGGAACGTCGCGCCGGCGTCGGTGCTGCGCCACAGCCCGCCGCTCGCGGCCGCCGCGTACACGGTGTCGGCACGCTTCGGGTCGAGGGCGAGGGAGACGACCCGCCCGCCGATGTTGGTGGGCCCGACGCTCTTCCAGCGCCCGCCGACGGTCGGCAGTTCACGGGCCTGTGCGGTGGCGAGGTCATGGGCGTGGCGCGGAAGCGACTCACCCGGCAGGGTCTTCTGGAGGTAGCGGTACTCCGCGGGGGCGGCCGGCCCACGCACCGGCCGGTACACATCGGAGGGGCCGGGCGGCGCGGCCGATCCGGACGGTGGGGTCGGTGCGGCGGCCGCGGGGGCCGCGAGTAACGCGGCCCCCGTGACCGCGGCGAGAACCAGAGACAGCAGACCTCTGCCCATGAAGCCCCTTCCATCGTCATGGCCACCTCAAGCGGCAATGACGTTACGAGAGAAGCGAGTTGAGCAGAAGGGTGCCGAACACACCAAGCGCAGCTAAAGGTTCGTACCGGCACCTTGACAGCGTGCGTACTGTTTCGCGACGTTTGAGCCTCGCCACAGGGTTCGACTTGGGGGAAAATGTGGCGAGGCGCCGATAAGCGCGCCTTGGGGGGATTCCGGGGGGAGCGGTCGCCATGCGGTCCACGAACGCCATCACGATTCACAGACCCGAGGAGCTGAGCGAGTCGCAGGTCCGGGCCTGGCACCGGGCGATGGACGAGTCGCCGGACTACGCCAATCCCTTTCTGGCGCCGGAGTTCACGATCGGTGTGGGCAGGTACCGCGGCGGAGCGCGGGTGGCGGTGCTCCACGAGAACGGCGAGGCCGTCGGCTTCTTCCCGTACGAGCGCAACGCGTACGGCGTCGGGCGGGCCATCGGGCTGGGGCTGTCCGACTGCCAGGCGCTGGTGCACCGGCCGGGCGTCACCTGGGACACCCGGCACCTGCTGCGGGCCTGCGGGCTGTCCGTCTTCGAGTTCGATCACCTCGTGGAGGAGCAGCAGCCGTTCGCCCCGTACATCACGGGGACGTTCGCCTCCCCCGTGCTCGACCTGAAGCCCGGCGAGGGCGGCTACCCGGAGTGGCTGCGGGCCACGTACCCGGGGCTGGCCAAGACGACGCTGAAGAAGGAGCGCCGGCTGGGCCGGGACGCGGGCGAGGTGCGGTTCGTCTACGACGAGCGCGACCCGCGTGTGCTGCGCACGCTCATGCGCTGGAAGTCCGCCCAGTACCGCAGGACGGGGCGGATGGACCGGTTCTCCAGACCGTGGATCGTCGATCTGGTCGAGCACCTCTTCCAGGTCCGCGAGGAGTACTTCACCGGCGTCCTGTCCGTGGTGTACGCCGGTGACCGGCCGGTCGCCGCCCACTTCGGGCCGCGGTCGCGCACGGTGTTCGCGGCCTGGTTCACCGCCTACGACCCCGAGTTCGGCTACTACTCGCCCGGACTGATGATGCACCTGAGGATGGCCGAGGCCGCGGGCCGTGACGGTGTGACGCTCATGGACATGGGACGCGGCGAGAAGGAGTACAAGGACTGGCTCAAGACCCGTGAACTCCGTGTGGCCGAAGGGTTCGCGGCGCGCGCTCACCCGGTGGCGGCGGCCCACCGGATGTGGCGCAGACCGGTGCGCGGCCTGCGGAACACGGTCCTGGCCCACCCCAGGCTGCGCGAGCCCGCCGACCGGCTGCTGAAAACCGTCGGAACACTGCGCACCTCGGGCCCGACCCATCCACCGGGCGTGGGAGCCCGCGCCCGCTGAGCCGGGCCCCGCTCGTTCGTCAACGTCACGCGTCGGCGCCGTATCCCGGCCCCTCGCTGTCTCCAACTCCCCGCACAGCGGCCTCGACCGACCCCCGCGTGTGCGCCCGCCCGCACCGGGCGATCCTTCTTCGTACCCTTCCACGGAAGAGGTGACCATGCCGTACGGATCGCGGCTCGCCGCGATGATGACACGGCGTATCGGACGCGAATGCGTCTACACGCCGTCGGCCCGACTCGCCCTGTACCTGGCGTTGCGGCGCTGGTGCCGGCCGGGCGCCCGGGTGCTGATGTCCCCGGTGAACGACGACGTGATCCTCTTCGTCGTGCTCGCGGCCGGACTGCGCCCCGTGCAGGCTCCCGTGTCCCAGTGGGACGGCAACATCGACCCGGCCGCCGTACCCGAGTCGACCTGGCGCAACGTCGACGCCGTCCTGACCACGAACCTGTACGGCATGCCCGACCGCATCGTCGAACTGCGCCGCCGCTGTGACGCGTTGGGGATCCCCCTGTTCGAGGACGCGGCGCACGCCATCGGCACGCATGTGGACGGGCAGCCGATCGGGACGTTCGGCACGGCGGCGGCGTTCAGCCTGTCCAAGCATGTGGCGGCGATGGCCGGCGGTTTCCTCGCCGTCGAGGACACGCGCACCCGGCGGGAACTGGAGCTGCTGCGCGACGACCTGCTGACGCCGCGCCGGCTGCGCGACGACCTGGCCACCACGTTGCGCCCCCTGGCGCGGTCCGCCGTCCGCACGCTCCACCTGGTGCGGCCCGTGTGGCGCACGATGCAGCGCCTGAACCTGCTGGAGCGCGACGACTTCCGGATGGCCCTGCACGCGCCCCGCCTCGCCGGCAGTGCGCGCCAGGCGCCGAGCCTGACCGCGTACGAGCCCTGGGTACGGGTCGACCTGCACGGCTTCCGCTCCCGTCACGGGGCCCTGGTCCGGGGGCAGTTGGAGCTGCGGATGTCCCTGCTCGACGGCGACCTCGCCCGGCGCCGGGCCGGTGTCTCCCTGCTGGCGGGCACCACCTGGGCCACCCCGGCCCTGCGCGACCGGGCGGCCGACGGCCCGCCGTCCCTGTTCCGGGTGCCGCTCCTGGTCCACGACCGCGACGTTCTCCTCGATCGCCTGGTGAGCCATGGTGTGGTCGCGGGATACGTCTACGACCCGCCGCTCGACGACTACGCGGGCGCCGAGTTCGTCGAACCGTCCCCCGACCCCTCCGGCGCCCGCTGGTTCGCCTCCCACACCCTGCCCGCCGACCCCCTTCTGGCCCGCAGGATCGCAGGCGCCCTGGCGAAGGAACGGGCGACGCCCGCACACCCGCCGATGCCGACCACGCCCGTGTTCGACACCACGACCACGCCGCCCACGCCCCTGGGCCAGTAGGGACCAGTAGGCAAACGGCGGTCCGCGCGCCCGGGTCCGTCCGGCGCGCGCCGCCCGGCCGCACCCTGCCTACCCTGGAGGTGTGGCTCGGTCCAACGACGAGGTCGCCGCGCTGTTCCAGGAGTACGCGGATCTGATCTCCATCACCGGAGGAGACGCGTTCAGGGCGCGTACCTACGAAAAGGCCGCTCGGTCGATCGGCGGCTATCACGCCGACGTGTCCACGCTCGACGTGAAGGGGCTCCAGGAGATCCCCAACGTCGGCAAGTCGACCGCCCAGAAGATCATCGAGTACTTCGGCACCGGCCAGGTGTCCTCCGTCGAGGAACTGCGGGCGAAGATCCCCGCCGGGGTCCGGCAGCTCACGGCGATCCCCACGCTCGGCCCGAAGAAGGCCCTGGTCCTCTACGAGGAGCTGGGCATCTCCACCACCGAGGAACTGGCGGACGCCATCCACGAGGAGCGGCTGCGCGACCTGAAGGGCTTCGGGCCGAAGACCGAGGAGAACATCCTGCACGGCATCTCCCTGCTGCAGTCCTCCGGCGACCGGGTCCTGATCGACGTCGCCATGAGCCTCGCCGAGGACATCGTCGCCGAGATGTCGCAGGTCACCGGCTGCAAGCGGTGCTCCTACGCCGGGTCGCTGCGCCGCGTCCGCGAGACGATCGGCGACATCGACATCCTCGTCGCGGCGCAGCGGGCGGAGCCGGTGATGCGGGCCTTCACCGAGCTGTCGTACGTCTCGGAGGTCATCGCGCACGGCGAGAAGAAGACGTCGATCCGCACCAGCAAGGGCCTCCAGGTGGATCTGCGCGTCGTACCGCCGGACTCCTGGGGCGCGGCCATGCAGTACTTCACCGGCTCCAAGGCGCACAACATCCGCACCCGGGAGATGGCCGTCCACAAGAAGCTCAAGCTCTCCGAGTACGGGCTCTTCGACGTCGAGAGCGGCAAGAAGATCGTCTCCGAGACCGAGGAGGACGTGTACGCCCGCCTCGGCCTGCCCTGGATCCCGCCGACCCTGCGCGAGGACCGCGGCGAGATCGAGGCCGGGCTGCGCGGCGAGCTGCCCGGCCTGATCCAGGAGGAGGACATCCGGGGCGATCTGCACACCCACACCGACCTCACCGACGGGCTCGCGTCGCTGGAGGAGATGGTCGCCGCGGCCGCCGAGCGCGGCTACGCCTACTACGCGGTCACCGACCACGGGCCCGACATGGCCATGCAGCGGATGACCGACGAGCGGATCCTGGCCCAGCGCGAACGCGTCCGCGAACTCGACCGTGCGTACGGCAAGGGCGGCAAGCGGGGCGGCATGCGGGTGCTGCACGGCGCGGAGCTGAACATCGGCCCCGACGGGGACGTCGACTGGCCGGCGGAGTTCCTCGCCGGCTTCGACCTGTGCGTGGCGTCCGTGCACTCGCACTTCAACCAGGGCCGCGAGGCGATGACCCGGCGCATCGTCCGGGCCTGCGAGAACCCGCACGTCCACATCATCGGCCACCCCACCACCCGCATCATCGGCAAGCGCCCCGCCGTCGACGCCGACCTCGACGCGGTCTTCGCCGCCTGCGCGCGCACCGGCACGGCCCTGGAGATCAACTCCCACCCCGACCGGCTCGACCTGCGCGACGAGGACATCCTGCGGGCCAGGCGGCACGGGGTGAAGTTCGCCGTCGACAGCGACGCACACGCCGTCATCCACCTGGCCAACCTGCGCTACGGCGTGGGCACGGCACAGCGCGGCTGGCTCACCGAGGACGACGTGATCAACACCTGGCCGCTGACCCGGCTGCGGCGGTTCCTGGCAGGGGCAGAAACGCTCTAGATGAACGGCGTACCCGGGTCGAGCCCGGACAGCACCCGGCCGTAGATCTCCAGGTTGGTGGCCGGATTCACGAACGAGTGAAGACTCAGCGCGTGCAGGTCGCGCACGGCCCGCTGGACGGGCACCTCCCGGTGCAGCGACGAGGCCCCGGACGCGGAGCCCAGCAGATCGACGGCCTCCTTGCACAGGCGCGTGACATAGCCGCTCTGCGCCCGGATCCTGGCCCGCTCCTCGGGCGTGTACGGTTCGCCGGACCCGGCCCGCGCCTCGATCAGGGCGACGTAGTCGGCGGTCAGCAACTCGGCGCAGGAGATCTTCATGGCCGCCTCGGCCACCTGGAGATGGGTGACCGTCGCCTCGTTCTGGCGCTGGTGGAAGGTGTACGTGATGCCCCGCCGGTGACTGCGCTCGGTGAACTCCGCCAGCGCCGAGCGGGCCAGGCCGAGCGCGATCGGCGCGGTCCAGGCGCAGAACAGCAGCAGGACGGGCATCCGGTAGAACGGGTCCTCGGCGTTGGCCTTCGACGGGAACGCGCCGCCCAGCAGCGGCCCGACCGGCAGGACCCGGTGAGCGGGCACGAGCACGTCCCGCGCCACGACGCTGTTGCTGCCGCTTGCGGCCAGCCCCGAGACGTACCAGTCGTCGAGGATCTCCAGCTCGGCCATCGGTACGGCGGTCCACAGCACCTCGGGCGGCCCGTCGCCGGACTCGGACCGGACGCGGACCGTCAGGAGGTGCCAGTCGGCGTCGTGGCAGCCGGTGGCGAAGGCGGACGTGCCGCTGACGACGTAGCCGTCGTCCGAGCGGACCGCCGTCGCGTCCGGGACGAGCGTGCCGCCGACCCTGACGTCCGGGCTGGTGAAGATCTCGTCCTGCGCCTCGTCGGGGAACAGCGCCGCGATGTAGGAGCAGCCGGCCTGGATCATCGTCTTGAACGCGGTCGAGCCGCAGGCCGCGGCGATCTCGGCGACCGCGTCCACCTGGGTGCGCAGCCGGCTCTGGTGGCCGCCGTACCGCCGGGGGACGTTCATCCGGTGGATCCCGGCCTCCGCCAGCGCGGCGGCGACCTCTGGCGCCACCCGCCGCTGCTGTTCCGCGCGCACCGCGTGTTCGCGGACGAGTGGCCGCAGGGAGCGTACCCGCGCCACTAAATCCGCATCGGTACCGGCTGCTGCCATGGCGACCTCCCGGGAGCGACGGGTCATCACCGTGACGCGGATTCCGCGGGCTGTCAACGCCCCCTCCAGGAGCCGGAGTTGAGGCATTCCACTATCCAGAGCCGTCCGGCGATCTTGTCCGTTTGAGCCGGGGCCGGGGAGGGCAGCGTGCCGACGGTGGGCGGAAGCCGTACGGGTCGGGCTTTGTCCATCTCGCCGCAGAGGGGTTGTCCTGACATTAGGTCCCTGCCTAGGGTCGCCCTCGAAGTGCAAGCGCTTTCTGAAGCGGGCTGTCCGCCGGCCGTCCGAGGAGAACTGCATGTCCCCAAGTCCCGCCCGCCGCCGCGTCGCCGTGATCGGCACCGGCGCCATCGTCAGCGGCAGCCATCTCCCCGCGCTGAGACACCACGCGGACCGGGTGGAGCTGGTCGCCGCCGTCGATGTGGACCAGGCCCGGCTGGACGCCTTCCGGCAGCTCGCGGGCGAGCAGGTCGCCGGATACACCTCGACGGACGCCATGCTGGACGCCGTACGCCCCGACCTGGTCCTGATCGGCACGCCGCCGTCGCTGCACCGGGAGCAGACGGTCGCCGCGCTCAAGGCGGGCGCCTGGGTCCTGTGCGAGAAGCCGCTGTGCCTGTCGCTCGCCGAGTACGACGACATCGCGGCGGCCGAGGAGGCGTCGGGGGCGTACGCGTCGGTGATCTTCCAGCACCGGTACGGCTCCGGCGCCGTGCACGCGCGTGAGCTGATCGCGGACGGTGAGCTGGGCGCCCCGCTGGTCGCGCACTGCCAGACGACCTGGCACCGCGACGCCGCGTACTACGCGGTGCCGTGGCGCGGGAAGTGGGCCAGCGAAGGCGGCGGGCCCACCATGGGGCACGGCATCCACCAGTTCGACCTGCTGCTGCATCTGCTCGGCCCGTGGGCGGAGATGCGGGCCATGGCCGCGCGCCTGGTGCACGACACGGAGAGCGAGGACGTCTCGACGGCCCTCGTCCGGTTCGAGAACGGCGCCCTGGCCACCGTCGTCAACAGCGTGCTGTCCCCGCACGAGGTCAGCCGCATCCGCATCGACTGCGCCGACGCGACCGTCGAGCTCACCCACCTGTACGGCCACCGCAACGACGACTGGGTCTACACCCCGGCCCCGCACGTCCCCTCCGAGCGCGCGACCGCCTGGCGCAGCCCCGCGGCCGACCTGCCCAGCTCGCACACGGCACAGCTCGGAGCCCTCCTCGACGCCTACGACAACGGTGTCCGCCCGCCCGGCAGCGGCCCGGACGCCCGGGCCACCCTCGACTTCGCCGCGGCCCTCTACAAGGCCGCGTTCACGGGCCGCCCCGTGCTCGCGGGCGAGATCACGCCCGGCGACCCCTTCTACCCGGCCATGCACGGCGACCACCCCCACTGGGCCCCCAAGGAGCGCGCATGAGCATCCGCGTCACCCACGCGCACGGCGACCACATCTCGGTGACGGCCGCGAACGGCACCGAGATCCTGCGGTACGTCTACCGCCCCGACCCGGAGGCCTTCGAGTCCCGCAAGCCCTATGCCCATCCCGTGCGCACCCTCGCAGGGCACACCGTGACCGGCTACCGGCCCAGCGACCACCGCTGGCACAAGGGCCTGCAGATGACGGCGAGCCATCTGTCGGGGCAGAACTTCTGGGGCGGCAACTGCTACGTGCACGGCCAGGGTTACCTGCCCCTGCCGGAGCGGGTCGGCTCGATGCGGCACGACGGCTTCGCGCAGTTCACGGTCGCGGACGACCGGCTCTCCTTCAGTGAGGAGCTCACCTGGGTCGAGAACGGCGGCGCGGAGTGGGCGCGGGAGGTGCGCGGCATCGCCGTCCACTCGGTCGACGAGGAGGCGGGTGCCTGGGCCCTGGACTGGTCGATCAAGCTGACCAACGTCCGTGACCAGCCACTCGCGTTCGGCTCCCCGACGACCGCGGGCCGGGAGATGGCCGGCTACACGGGCCTGCAGTGGCGCGGACCGCGCGACTTCACCGGCGGTACCGTCCTCGCCCCGCAATCCGACGCGGACGCCGAGAAGCTGATGGGCAGTCAGGGCCCGTGGCTCGCCTTCACCACCGAGCACGACGACGTCGACGGCCACTCCACGATCGTCTTCGCGCACGCGCCCGAAAACCTCGACGAGCGGTCCGCGATCCACGAGTCGCACTGGTTCGTCCGCTCGGAGCCGTTCCCGACGGTGGCGTTCTCCTGGGCGTTCTTCGAGGAGTTCGAGCTGCCTGCGGGCGAGTCCTTCGCGTACCGCTACCGCGTGGTCTTCGCCGACGGGGCCTGGGACCGGGAGCGGGTGGGCGCTCACCTGGAGGGGCTGCCGTGGTGAAGCCGGCCCTTCCGCATCCCCTGCCCGGCGCCGTCGGCCTGTCCCACCTCAGCGCCTACGACTGGGAGGCCGCCGACGGCGTGTGCGGCGGCAGCCCGCATCTGCATCTGGTGTGCACGGAGGCGTACGTCGTCACGGGCGGGCGGGGCGCCGTGCAGACGCTGAGCCCCGACGGCTACCGGGAGATCCCTCTGGAGCCGGGCTCGGTCGCCTGGTTCACGCCCGGGACCGTGCACCGGATGGTGCAGGGCGGGGATCTGCGCGTCACGGTGCTGATGCAGAACAGCGGGCTGCCCGAGGCGGGGGACGCCGTCTTCACGTTCCCGCCGGACGTGCTGGCGGATGCGGAGCGTTACGCGGCCGAGGCCACGCTCCCGCCCGGCACGGGACCGGACACGGCGGCTGCCGCGCGGCGCCGCAGGGACCTCGCCGTCGAGGGCTACGTCTCCCTGCGGGAGGCCCTCGTCGCCGGTGACAACGGCCCGTACCTGGAATTCCAGCGCGCCGCGGCCAGGCTGGTGCGGGCCAAGGTGCCGAAGTGGCAGGAGCTGTGGCGGGCGGGTGCGCGCGCCACGGCCGAGCGCACGGGCGCCCAGCTGGATGCGCTGGAGGCGGGCGAACCGGCGTATCTCGGCGAGGCGACCGCGTACGAGGCCGAGCCCACCAGGGTCGGCGGATTCGGGATGTGCGGTCGCCGGGACGAGTACAACCTGCCAGGGACCACGCTGCCGTACCAAGGCGAGTAACAGCCTCAGGGGGGCCGGAGGGGGGCCAACAGAAGGACCGAGGAGAAGAGAGGTGACCTCGGCATGCCCGGACACAGGACAAAGGGGTTCTGCGCATCGGCCGCCGCACTCGTGCTCTGCGCGGTGCCGGCCGGCTGCTCAGGATCCGGGGAGTCGGTCGGCGGCGGCAAGGTCGTGCTGCGCTACACGTGGTGGGGCAACCCCGACCGCGCGGAGCGGACCGAGCAGGCCGTCGCCCTGTTCGAGAAACAGCACCCGGACATCCGGGTACAGACGTCGTTCTCGGCCTACGAGGCCTACAAGCAGAAGCTCGCCACCCAGGCCGCGGGCGGCGACGCCCCCGACGTGATGCAGCTCGACTACCGGCAGATCGACCAGTACGCCTCCGGCGGCGTCCTGCTCGTCCTGGCGCGGCAGAAGGCCGTACTGCGCACCGGTGAGATCGACCCGGGACTGCTCGCCACCGGCCGGCTGGACGGCAGGCAGTACGCGATTCCGCAGGGCCGCGGCACCGAGACCGTCGCCTACGACGTCAAGGCGTGGAAGGAGTCCGGCGTGCCGCTCCCGGGCAGGAGCTGGACCTGGAGCGAATGGGCCGACACCATGCGGGCGTTGGCGGAGAAGACCGGCAAGCCCGGCGCCACCGACCCCGGCCAGAGCGAGGACGCCTTCGAGGTGTGGCTGCGCGGCCGGGGCAAGTCCCTCTACACGAAGGACGGCCGGCTCGGCTTCACGGCCGACGACCTCACCCGCTGGTGGACCTTCACCGACACACTCCGGCGTGAGGGAGTCGTCTCGCCCGCCGAGCAGACCACGCAGCTCGACGGCTCCGTGGAGAACACCCCGCTCGGGCGCGGCAAGGCCGTCACCGACGCCAACTGGGACGCACCCGCCAGCGGCTTCCTCGCCCTGATACCGAGCGGCATCGCGCTCGCCCCGATGCCGACCGGCGAGGACGGCACCCCCGGCCAGTACTTCAAGCCGTCGATGTTCCTCGGCGTCGGCGCGGGCACCGCTCACCCGAAGGAGGCCGCCCAGCTCGTCGACTTCCTCATCAACGACGCTAAGGCCGCGAAGATCCTCGGCGCCACCCGCGGCATACCGGTCAACGAGTCCGTCCGCGAGTCGATCGAGCCGCAACTGAAGGACTTCGACAAGACGATCTCCGCCTACCAGGCCTCCCTGGAGGGCTCCCTCAAGGACCCGCCGCAGGCCCCGCCCTCGGGTGACAACGCCCTGCAGGCCACCTTCCAGCGCGACTACGACCAGGTGTCGTACGAGCGCATGTCGCCCCGCGAGGCGGCCGAGAACTACATCACCGAGGCGAAGGCGGAGCTGAGGTCATGACCACCACCACGATCCCCACCAAGGCGCGGCCCGCCACCGCCGCCACCCCGAAACGCCGTCCCAGGCGCGAACGCCAGGGCCCCGCCTGGGTGTTCCTCTCCCCGTGGGTGCTCGGCGCGACCGTCCTGACCCTGCTGCCGATGGCCGTGTCGCTGTACCTGTCCTTCACCGACTACGACCTGTTCAACCCGCCGCGCTGGGTGGGACTGCGCAACTACGTCCAGATGTTCACCGAGGACCCGCGCTACTGGCGCTCGGTGCTGACCACCCTGACGTACGTCGTCATCGCCGTACCCCTGCAACTCGCGCTCGCCCTCGTCGTCGCGCTCGCCCTGAAGGGCATGAGACGCGGCAAGGGCTTCTACCGGTCCGCGTTCTATGCCCCCTCGCTGCTCGGCGCGTCGATGTCCATCGCCCTCGTCTGGCGCGCCGTCTTCAACGACGGCGGCACCGTGGACAACCTGCTCGGCACCGGCGGCTGGGTCAACAAGCCCGGCTGGGCACTGCTCGCCGTGGCGCTGCTGACGGTGTGGCAGTTCGGGGCCCCGATGGTCATCTTCCTCGCGGGCCTCCAGCAGATCCCCGGCGAGCTGTACGAGGCGGCGGCCGTGGACGGGGCCGGGAAATGGCGGCAGTTCCTGTCCGTCACCGTGCCCATGCTGTCCCCGGTCCTGTTCTTCAACCTCGTTCTGCAGACCATCCAGGCCTTCCAGGTCTTCACACCCGCCTTCGCGCTCAGTGCCGGCAAGGGCGGCCCCGCCGACTCGACCCTCGTCTACACCCTCTACCTCTACGACCGCGGCTTCGTCGCCTCCCACATGGGCTACGCCTCCGCCATGGCGTGGGTGCTGCTGATCGTCATCGGCGCCGTCACGGCGGTGCTGTTCCGCACCTCGCGCTCCTGGGTCTTCTACGCCTCCGAGGGGGACCGATGACATCGACCGCCGTAGCCCACAAGCCGGTTCGCCGGGGCCGGATCGTCCTGCACGTCGGCTGCCTGGTCGCGCTGCTCGTGATGCTCTACCCGCTGGCGTGGCTGCTGGCCACCTCGCTCAAGCCCGCCGACGAGGTCATCGCGAGCCTGAACCTGCTGCCCAGCCACCTGGAGTGGTCCAACTACAAGACCGCGCTCGACGGCGTGAACGACGTCTCGATCTGGCGGCTGCTCGGCAACTCGCTGCTCATCGCGGGCGGCGCCGTCCTCGGCAACGTGATCAGCTGCTCGCTCGCCGCCTACGCCTTCGCGCGCCTCAGGTTCCGCTTCCGCGGACCGCTGTTCGCCTTCATGATCGCGACGATCATGCTGCCGCACCACGCGGTGCTGATCCCGCAGTACATCATCTTCAACCAACTCGGCCTGGTGAACACCTACTGGCCGCTGATCCTGCCGAAGTTCCTCGCCACGGAAGCCTTCTTCGTCTTCCTCATCGTGCAGTTCATGCGTGGACTGCCGCGCGAGCTGGAAGAAGCGGCCCGCATCGACGGCTGCGGCCCCTTCCGCAGCTTCTTCAAGGTGGTGCTGCCCCTCACCCGCCCCGCGCTGATCACCACGGCGATCTTCACCTTCATCTGGACGTGGAACGACTTCTTCACCCAGCTCATCTACCTCTTCGACCCGGACAAGTTCACGCTCACGCTCGCCCTGCGGTCGTTCGTGGACGCCTCCAGCACCTCGGCGTTCGGCCCGATGTTCGCGATGTCCGTGATCGCGCTGCTGCCGATCGTGCTGTTCTTCCTCGCCTTCCAGCGTTTCCTGGTGGAGGGCATGGCGAGCTCCGGGCTCAAGGGGTGAGCGGGATGCGTGACCTTTCCTCCCGTGAGCCGGGCGAGGTCTTCGGCCCGCGGATGACCCTGTTCGCCGACATGCTGAGCGTCGGCCTCGCGACAGCCGTCGTGAGCCTGCCCGTGGTGACGCTCCCGGCCGCGTTGTCGACCGCGTGCGCGGTGCTGCGAGGCGCGGGGGAGGGGCAACCGGCCACCGCCGGGAGGTACTTCGAGCTGCTACGGCGACGGCTGCGGGCCGGTGATCTCATGGCGGGCGCCGTCGCCCTCGCGGGCGCGCTGCTGTTCGCCGCCGACCTGGCGCTGGCGGGGGCGGGGCTGCCGGGGGCGCCGCTGTTCGCGGTGGCGGCGGGTGCCATCGGGGCGGCAGCCCTGGTCGTGGGTCTCAGGGCCTGCGCCCGCCCCGAGTCGCTCACGGACTGGCCGACTGCCGTGCGGGAGGCAGCGCGGGACGGTGTGGCGGACCCGGGCGGCAGCGGACTGGTGCTGCTGGCGGTCGCGACGGCCGCCCTGTGCGCGTGGATGCTGCTGCCGCTCGCCTTCCTGGCGCCGGGACCGTTGGCCTTGGCCCTGACTGCGGTTCATATCCGACGGGCCGGCATGTCCAGGAGCGGCTGAGAGACCGTACAGGAAGACAAGGGGGCGCCGCTTGCGCGGCGCTCCCTTGCTTCGTGAGGAGCCAGTCGGTAGGAGTCAGTTCGCCGCCCGGAACGACCGCAGCCGCAGCGAGTTGGCCACGACGAAGACCGACGAGAAGGCCATGGCCGCTCCGGCGATCATCGGGTTGAGCAGTCCGGCCGCGGCGAGCGGCAGGGCGGCGACGTTGTAGGCGAAGGCCCAGAACAGGTTCGACCGGATGGTGCCCAGCGTCCTGCGGGCGAGGCGGATCGCGTCGGCGGCGACGCGCAGGTCACCGCGCACCAGGGTCAGGTCACCGGCCTCGATCGCGGCGTCCGTGCCGGTGCCCATGGCCAGGCCCAGGTCGGCCTGGGCCAGTGCGGCCGCGTCGTTGACGCCGTCGCCGACCATGGCGACCGAACGGCCCTCGCCCTGCAGCCGCTTGACGACATCGGCCTTGTCCTGCGGCAGCACCTCGGCGATGACCTCTTCGGGCGCGATGCCGACCTCACGGGCGACGGCGTCGGCGACGGCCTTGTTGTCGCCGGTCAGCAGGATCGGGGTGAGGCCCAGGGCGCGCAGCCGGCGGATCGCCTCCGGGCTGGTTTCCTTCACCGCGTCGGCGACCTCCAGGACCGCCCGCGCCTCCCCGTCCCAGGCGACCGCGATGGCGGTACGACCGGATGCCTCGGCCTCGGACTTGACCCGCCGCAGGTCCTCCGGCAGTTCCATCGCCCAGTCCTCCAGCAGCCGCTCCCGGCCCACCAGGACGGCGTGACCGTCGACGATGCCCTGGACGCCGAGACCGGGCACGTTCGCGAAGTCCTCCGGCGTCGGCAGCGACCCCAGCTTCTCCAGCGCGGCGTCGGCCACCGCGCGGGCGATCGGGTGCTCGGAGGAGTGCTCCAGCGCCCCGGCGAGCCGCAGGACTTCGGCCTCGCCGGGGTTGTCCGCGGCGTGCACCGCCAGCAGCGTCATCCGGCCGGTGGTGACGGTGCCCGTCTTGTCGAGGACGATCGTGTCCACCTTGCGCGTGGACTCCAGCACCTCCGGGCCCTTGATCAGGATGCCGAGCTGGGCACCCCGCCCGGTGCCCACCATCAGCGCGGTCGGCGTGGCCAGCCCCAGGGCGCACGGGCAGGCGATGATCAGTACGGCGACCGCGGCGGTGAAGGCTGCGGCCGGTCCGGCTCCGTTGCCGAGCCAGAAGCCGAGGGTGCCGAGGGCGAGGGCGATGACGACCGGCACGAAGACGGCGGAGATCCGGTCCGCGAGCCGCTGCGCCGCGGCCTTGCCGTTCTGCGCGTCCTCCACCAGCGCGGCCATCCGGGCGAGTTGGGTGTCGGCGCCCACGCGGGTGGCCTCGACGACGAGGCGACCGCCCGCGTTGAGCGTGGCGCCGGTGACCGGGTCGCCCTCGGCGACCTCGACCGGCACGGACTCGCCGGTGAGCATCGAGGCGTCCACCGCCGACGAACCCTCGACGACCGTCCCGTCGGTGGCGATCTTCTCGCCGGGACGCACGAGGAAGCGGTCGCCGACCTTCAACTCCGAGACCGGAACGGTCTGTTCGGTGCCGTCGGCGCGCAGGACGGTGACGTCCTTGGCGCCCAGTTCCAGCAGGGCCTTGAGCGCGGCGCCCGCCCTGCGCTTGGAGCGGGCCTCGAAGTAGCGCCCGGCCAGGATGAAGGCGGTGACTCCGGCGGCCGCCTCCAGATAGATGTTCCCGGAGCCGTCACCGCGGGAGATGGTCAGCTCGAAGGGGTGCGTCATGCCCGGCTCGCCCGCGCTGCCGAGGAACAGCGCCCACAGCGACCACAGGAACGCGGCCGACGTACCGACCGATATCAGCGTGTCCATGGTGGCGGCGCCGTGCCGCAGATTGGTGAACGCCGCCTTGTGGAAGGGCCATGCCGCGTACGTCACGACGGGCGCCGCCAGAGTCAGCGACAGCCACTGCCAGTACTCGAACTGCAGGGCGGGGACCATGGCCATCGCGATGACGGGGACGGCCAGCGTCACGGCGGTGACCAACCGCTGCCGCAGGGGCCGTAGTTCATCGTCGTCCGTGCTGTGCTCCGGGGCGTCGCGCACGGGCGGTGCAGGCTCCTGCGCGGTGTACCCGGTCGCCTCGACGGTGGCGATCAGGTCCTGGACGGAGGTGTCGCCGCCGTAGCTGACCTTGGCCTTCTCGGTGGCGTAGTTGACGGTGGCGGTCACGCCGTCCATGCGGTTCAGCTTCTTCTCGATGCGCGCCGCGCACGAGGCGCAGGTCATGCCGCCGATGGCGAGTTCTACCTCGGTGGTGGGGTGGGACGCGGTGGTGGTCATCGCTGCTCCTCGTGCGGGGTGGGGTCCGGGGCCCGGTGCGGCCGAGCCCCGGACGGTTCGGGGGCGGGTCAGGCGGCGCGGCCGGTCAGCTCGTAGCCGGCTTCGTCGACGACCTCGGCGATCCGGGCGTCGTCGGGCTCGGCGGTGCTGGTGACGGTGACCTGGCCGGCCGCGAGATCGACGCCCACCTCGGTGACGCCGTCCAGCTCGCCGATGACCTTGGTGAGGGTGGCCTTGCAGTGGCCGCAGCTCATACCGGAGACGGCGTAGGTGGTCGTGGACATGGGTCCTCCCGGGTGTGCGGTTGCGTGTCGGCCCCGATAAGGCATGCCATACGGGGCGGGGGTATGCTTGCCGGAGTCCTGTATACCCCCAGGGGGTAAGTAATGCAAGGTCTGAATCGGGCTTGACTTAGTACCCCCCGGGGGTATGGTGAGCTGCATTGAAAGCCCATACCCCGTCCTTCCGAAGGGCCTGGACCACAGGAGACCGCCATGCATGCCGGACTGAAGATCACCGCGTTCGCCGCCGCGCTGGCCGCGACCTTCGGCACCGCCTACGGCGTGGGCAAGGGCCTCGACCCCGTGGTCGATGACCCCACGCCGGCCCGCCACGACAGCCACACCGAGGCGTCGTCGGCGCCGGAGGGAGGGGGCGGCCACGGCGGGCATCAGGCCGAGCCGCCCGGCGGGCTGCAGATCTCCGAGGGCGGCTACACCCTCGACCTGAGGACCCCGAACGTCACCGCCGGGACCCGCGCCGACCTGCGCTTCGTCATCCGCGACAGCGGCGGCCGCGCCGTCACCGCCTACCAGCGCGAGCACGACAAGGAACTCCACCTCATCGTGGCCTCACGCGATCTGGTCACCTACCGCCATCTGCACCCCACCCGCGCCGCCGACGGCACCTGGAGCATCCCGCTCGAACTGCCCCGCGCGGGCGGCTACCGCGTCTTCGCCGACTTCACCCCGGCGAAGAAGGGTGCCGAGAACCTCACCCTCGGCGCCGACCTGGCGGCCTCGGGCTCCTACCGGCCGCAGAAACTGCCCGCGTCGAACTCCACCGTGAGGATCGACGGCTACGAGGTCCGTCTGAGCGGAGGTCTGCTCCCCGGCAAGGCGAGCGAGCTGAAGCTGAACGTCTCGCGGGGCGGCCGCCCGGTGACGAACCTCCAGCCCTACCTCGGTGCCTACGGCCATCTGGTCGCCCTGCGCTCCGGCGACCTCGCCTACCTCCACGTCCACCCGAACGGCGAACCCGGCGACGGCACGACGAAGCCCGGCCCGGAGATCTCGTTCACGGCCACGGCGCCGAGCGGCGGCACGTACCGCCTGTTCCTCGACTTCAAGCACGAGGGCGAGGTGCACACCGCGGCGTTCACGGTGCGGGCCGGAACCTCGGCCACCGCACAGAAGCCAAGGGGGTCAGCGCACGAGTCCGCAGAGGGGACCGAGTCCGCGCACGCGGAAACCCCCGGACACGGGCACTGAGGGGTGCGCTGGATGTGCACCCGAGGCCGCCCGCCACGCCGTCCCCCATCTCCCGCGACCACGCGCGTGGAGACCGGCCCCGACGTCACCGCCGGGATCTATCTCCAGGGCGGCACCTGACCGCGCGTCTCATCCCAGGGCACGGTCCAGGTTGAAGGCCGCACTGATCAGCGCGAGATGGGTGAACGCCTGCGGGAAGTTGCCCTGTTGCTCGCCGGTCCGGCTGATCTCCTCGGCGTACAGGCCCAGATGGTTGGCGTACGTCAGCATCTTCTCGAAGGCGAGCCGGGCCTCGTCGATCCGACCGGCCCGGACCATGGCCTCGACGTACCAGAACGAGCAGATCGAGAACGTGCCCTCGTCGCCGCGCAGTCCGTCGGGGCTGGCCGTCGGGTCGTAGCGGTAGACCAGCGAGTCGGACACCAGCTCCTGGGTGAGGGCGTCCAGGGTGGACAGCCACTTGGGGTCGGTCGGCGCGATGAACTTCGACAGCGGCATCATCAGCACGGCCGCGTCGAGCACGTCGCCGTCCTCGTGCTGGACGAAGGCCTGGCGCCGCTCGGACCAGCCACGCTTCATGATCCGCCGGTAGATGGCGTCCCGGCACTCCCGCCAGCGCGGCAGATCGGCGGGCAGGCCGCGCCGGTTGGCCATGCGGATGGCCCGCTCGATCGCCACCCAGCACATCAGCCGCGAGTACAGGAAGTTCTTGCGGCCGCCACGGGTCTCCCAGACGCCCTCGTCGGGCTGGTCCCAGTTCGCGCACACCCAGTCCACCAGTCCGCACACGTCGTCCCACTGGTCGCTGGAGATCGGCTCCGCCCACTTGTCGTAGAGGTAGATGGAGTCGATCAGCGCGCCGTAGATGTCCAGTTGGAGCTGGTCGGCCGCGGCGTTGCCGATCCGCACCGGGGCGGATCCGCGATGTCCCTCCAGGTGGTCGAGTTCGCGCTCGGTGAGATCGGTGCGGCCGTCGATGCCGTACATGATCTGCAGCGGACCGGCGTGACAGCCGTCGCCCCGGCTGACGTACTGGGTCAGGAACCTCATGAACGCCTCGGCCTCACCCGTGAAGCCCAGCCGCAGCAGGGCGTACACGCAGAACGCGGCGTCGCGCACCCACACGTACCGGTAGTCCCAGTTGCGCTCGCCGCCGAGCTGCTCGGGCAGGCTTGCCGTCGGTGCGGCCACGATGGCGCCGGTGGGCGCGTAGGTGAGCAGCTTCAGGGTGAGGGCGGAGCGGTGCACCATCTCCCGCCAGCGGCCCCGGTACTTGGAGGCCGACAGCCAGCGCCGCCAGTACGCCACCGTGCTGTTGAACTGCTCCTCGGCCTCGATCCGCGCGCACCGGCGCGGGGTCAGCTCGCCGCCCACCTGGTCCAGTGCGAACACCGCCGACTCGCCCTGGGCGAGCTTGAACTCGGCGCACGTGTCCAGGCCGTCGACCTCCAGCGGCACGGTCGCGGTCAGCCCGAGCGACAGCTTCTCCGACTCGAAGACTGCGACGTCGCCGACCATCCGGACGGTGTGCGGCGCGGCGCCGTAGTCGAAACGCGGCGCCACGCGCGTCCGGAACGGGATGGACCCGCGGACGCACACCACACGCCGGATCAGCCGGTGGCGTTCCGCCTCGACCGAGTCGCCGTCGACCGGCATGAAGTCCTGCACCTCGCCGACGCCGTCGGCGGTGAAGAACCGTGTGATCAGGACGTTGGTGTCGGGGAAGTAGAACTGCTTGGTCTTCGCCGGCACCGCGGCCGCCAGCTCGAAGCATCCGCCCCGCTCCGCGTCCAGGATCGCCGCGAAGACGCTCGGAGCGTCGAAGGCCGGGCAGCAGTACCAGTCGATCGTGCCGTCCGTCCCGACCAGGGCCACACTGCGCAGATCGCCGATCAGTCCGTGCTCGGCGATCGGCAGATACCGCGAAGCCGCCGGTCCGCCGTGGTCGATCGGTGTCGTGCTCATCGCAGCCTCCCTGGGGCCCGCCATGCGCCTCGCACCCAGCGTAGGTCGCATCGGGCGGACGAGTGCCCGGATCGGGCGCGGGACCGCCGGTCAGACCGCGATGACCTTCAGACCCGCCTCCTCGAAGCGCCGCACCGTCTCCGTGTCGACCGCGGTGTCCGTGACCAGCGTGTCCACCGCGTCGGCCGCGCAGATCCGGGCGAACGCCCGTCGGCCCAGCTTGCTGGAGTCCGCGGCCACGATCACCCGCTCGGCCCGCTCGCACAGCAGCCGGTTGATCGCCGCCTCCGCCTCGTCGTGCGCGGCGGCGCCGTGCGTGACGTCGAAGGCGACGACGCCGAGCACCGCCACGTCGATCGTGATCTGGGCGAGCACCCCGTCCGCGAGCGGTCCGACGAGCTCGTACGACTGGGGGCGCGCGACCCCGCCGGTCACCACGATCTTGAACTGGGGTCGCACGGCCAGCTCATTGGCGATGTTGAGCGCGTTCGTGACGACGGTCAGCGCGGGCGTCCCGGACGCCAGGTCGCCGCGCACGGCCAGGGCGCGCGCCACCTCGGTGGTCGTGGTCCCGCCGGTCAGCCCGACCGCCTCGCCGGGCGCGATGAGGCCGGCCACCGCCTTCGCCACGCGCTGCTTCTCGGAGGCGTGCCGGGCCGTCTTGTAGCGCAGCGGCAGTTCGTACGACACCCCGTGCACGACCGCGCCGCCCCGCGTGCGGACGAGCATCTGCTGCTCGGCGAGCTGGTCGAAGTCGCGCCGGATCGTGGCGGCCGAGACCTGCAGCTCGGCGGCCGCCTGCTCGACGTCCAGCCGGCCCCGCTCGACGAGCAGCTCCAGCAGCGCCTTCCAGCGGTCATCGCGCGACATCCGCCCTCCCTTCCTCGATCTCCGGCGACCTTAGCGCACACCACTCCTGCAGAATTGCTTGATGTTGCTCGAAACTCGGCGATATCTTGCAGGAACAATCAGGATCGGGGAGGGTGGCGGTATGACACATGTCGAGGACGAGCTGAGCAGCCAGCCCGAGTGCTGGACCCGCGCCGCGGCGGAGGCGACCGGCCTCGGCGGGGTCCTGCCGGCGCCGGGGGAGCGGGTCGCGATCGTCGGCTGCGGGACGTCGTACTTCATGGGGCAGGCGTTCGCCGCACTGCGCGAGGGATCGGGCCAGGGGGAGACGGACGCCTTCGCCGCGTCGGAGTTCCCGCAGGGGCGGGCCTACGACCGGGTCCTCGCCCTCAGTCGCTCCGGCACCACCACCGAGGTCCTCGACCTGCTCGACCGGTTGAAGGGGCGGACGCGCACCACGGCCGTCACCGCCGACCCGGACACGCCCGTCATGGCGTCCGCGGACGAGGTCGTCGTCCTGGACTACGCGGACGAACGGTCCGTAGTGCAGACCCGGTTCGCCACCACCGCTCTCACCCTGCTCCGCGCCCACCTAGGCCTGCACACCGACGCGGCCGTGGCCGACGCCCGCACCGCGCTCGCCACCGACCTGCCCGAAGGGCTCGCGCAGTGCACCCAGTTCACCTTCCTGGGCCGTGGCTGGACCGTCGGCCTGGCCAATGAGGCCGGGCTGAAGATGCGCGAGGCGTCGCTGTCCTGGACCGAGGCCTACCCGGCGATGGAGTACCGGCACGGCCCGATCAGCATCACCACGGACTCCACCGCCACCTGGATGTTCGGCGAGGCACCCGAGGGGCTGGCCGACCAGGTGCGCGCCACGGGCGGGTGGTGGATCGAGGGCCGCCTCGACCCGCTCGCCGAACTGGTGCGCGCCCAGCGGCTCGCGGTCGCCGTCGCCGCGCTGCGCGGTCTGGACCCGGACCGGCCGCGCCACCTCACCCGCTCGGTCATCCTCGCGCCCTAAGGAGAGCTCGTGCCCCTCGTGACCACCGGTGAGCTCATCAGCCGCGCCGCACAGGCCCGCTCCGCCGTCGCCGCCTTCAACATCATCACCCTGGAGCACGTCGAGGCCGTCATCGCCGGTGCGGAATCCGTGCGCTCACCCGTCGTCCTCCAAGTCAGCGAGAACGCCGTCAAGTTCCGCTACGGACGGCTGCTGCCGCTGGCCCGCGCCGCCGTCGCCGCCGCCGAGCGCGCCGCCGTCCCGGTCGCCCTGCACCTCGACCACGTCCAGAGCGACGACCTCCTGCGCCAGGCCCCAGCTGCCGGCTTCAGCTCCGTGATGTACGACGCGGCGCGCCTGCCGTACGCCGACAACCTGGCCGCGACGAAGGCGGCCGTCGACTGGGCGCACGCCCAAGGCCTCTGGATCGAGGCCGAGTTGGGGCGCCTCGGCGGCAAGAACGGTGAGCCGCCCCTCGATGCCCACGCCCCCGGCGCCCGCACCGACCCCGCCGAGGCCCACGCCTTCGTCACCGACTCCGGCGTCGATGCCCTCGCGGTCGCCGTCGGCAGCTCCCACGCCATGACCACCCGCACCGCGACCCTCGATCACGACCTCCTCAAACGCCTTGCCGCCACGCTGGACGTCCCCCTCGTCCTGCACGGCTCCTCCGGCGTGCCCGACACCGAACTGACCGCGGCGGTCGCGGGCGGCATCGCCAAGGTCAACGTCGGCACGGCCCTCAACATCGCCATGACGGCAGCCATCCGCGACTTCCTCGCCGCCCACCCCGAGGCGGTCGACTCACGCAAGTACCTGAGTGTGGGGCGGGAGGCGATGGTGCAGGCGGTGGCCCGCATCATCCAGGTGCTGGGGTCCCCGTGAGGCCTACCGTTTGACAGCCCTCAACACCACGAACTTCGGGTCGCTCGCGACCAGTCGACTGTTGCCGAACAGCCGCCGCAGCTTCACGTGATACCCGAGATGCCGGTTGCCGATCACCCACAGCTCACCGCCCGGCCGCAGCGCACGCCGCGCCCCCGTGAACATCCGCCAGGCCGTCGCGTCGGTCGTCGCCTGGTGCGAGTGGAACGGCGGATTGTTGAGCACGAGGTCGACGCTCCCGGCCGGCACACCCGCCAGCCCGTCCCCGACACGGAACTCGGCGTGCCCCGGCACCCCGTTCGCCTTGTACGTCGCCTCCGCCGAGGCCACGGCCTGGAACGACTCGTCGACGAACAGCACCTCGGCCTGCGGATTCGCCAGCGCCACCGCCGTACCCACGACCCCGTTGCCGCACCCGAGATCCACCACCCGCCGGGCGCCCTGCCCACCCGGCAGATGCCCCAGGAAGAACCGCGTCCCGATGTCGAGCCGGTCGGCACAGAAGACCCCGGCGTGATTGACGACCGTGCGCCCCGAGACGGCACCGATGCCGTCCGGGAGGGTGTAGGTGTACGGCCACGGGTTCGCGGGCCGCTCCGACGACGGCTGAGGCGTGCAGAAGATCAGCCGGGCCTTCTTCTCGGCGAGCGAGGTGCGGGTCGGGCCGATGATCCGCTCGAACAACTGCAGCGTCGAGGTGTGGATCTCCTTCACCATGCCCGTGCCGACGACCACCGTGCCCTCGTGCACCGCGGGCGCCAGCCGCAGCAACTGGTCCTCCAGCAGCGCCAGGCTCTTCGGCACCCGCACGAGCAGGACGTCGATGCGGGCCGGCGGCGAATCCTGCGTGGTGAGCAGCCGGACGGCACCGGGCTCGACGCCCTGCCGGGCGAGGTTGGCCCGGGTGGCCTCCTGCGTCAGACAGGAATCGGTGATCTGCACCGGCCGGTGCGCCGCGAGCGCCGTGACGAGGGCGCCCCAGCGGTCCCCGAGCACCACGACCGTGCCGGACAGCGGGATCTCCTGCTCCGCCAGGTGCCTGAGGAGGTACTCGTCGGAGGCGTCCCAGGCGCGCAGCCGGTCACGCGGGTCCTCGGGGAAACGGGTCGGCGCGAGCTCGCCCCACGGCGTCGTCATACGGTCGTTCATCGTGCGTCAAGGCTAAGCGACCCCGGGGACACATCCGCACCCGCTGCCGGCCGAGCCGCAGCTCACAGCCGGTGGGGGAGGATGGAAGGCATGGACGCCGAGCTGTTCCCCCGGGAGCGTACGCAGGTCGCGCCGGGCGCGGTGCACGTGCCCGACTGGCTGGACGCCGGGAGCCAGCGCGAGCTGCTTCAGGCCTGCCGCGCATGGGCGCGCCCACCGGCCGGCCTGCGCACCGTCCGCACGCCCGGCGGCGGCACGATGACCGCCCGGCAGGTCTGCCTGGGCCGGCACTGGTACCCGTACGGCTACGCCGGCACGGTCGTCGACGGCGACGGCGCTCCGGTCAAGCCGTTCCCCGGGTGGCTGGGCGAGCTGGGCCGCCGCGCGGTGCGGGAGGCGCTGGGCGAGTCGCAGGCAACGTGCTCCGACACGTCGTACGACATCGCGCTGATCAACTTCTACGACGCCGACGCCCGCATGGGCATGCACCGCGACAGCGACGAGAAGTCGGACGCCCCGGTGGTGTCCCTGAGCCTCGGCGACACCTGCGTCTTCCGCTTCGGCAACACCGAGACCCGGACCCGGCCGTACACGGACCTTCAGCTGCGCAGCGGCGACCTCTTCGTCTTCGGCGGCCCCTCGCGGCTCGCCTACCACGGCGTACCGAAGGTGCAGCCCGGCACCGCACCGCCGGAGTTGGGGCTGACCGGGCGGTTGAACATCACGCTCAGAGTGAGCGGGCTGTAGGCCGCCACACCTGCGGATCATGGGAGACTCGCCCTCATGAGCGGCAAGGCGGACCCCCGGCCGGCGGGGGAAGGGACCACCTCGAGGACGCGGCTGGACCGGGGGCGCGGTGCGCTCGGGCCCGCGTTGGAGCTCGTGCACACCGGACGCGCGCCCACCCGTGCCGTGCTCACCGCCGAGCTCGGCGTGACCCGGGCCACGGCCGGCGCGGTCGCCGCCGAACTGGAGGCGCTCGGGCTGATCCGGGTCGATGCCCGGCCCGGCGCGGCGGCCGGTTCGCAGGGGCGGCCCTCGCACCGGCTGGCGGTCGCCGAGGACGGGCCCGTCGCGCTCGCCGCGCAGGTGCACGCCGACGGGTTCCGGGCGGCGCTGGTCGGTCTCGGCGGCCGTATCGTCGCCACCACGCCCGGCTGCGAGATCGTGGACGCCGATCCGGCGAAGGTCCTCGGCTCGGTGGTCGAGGCGGGTGCCGAGCTCCTGCGCACCACGGGCAGACGCTGCGTCGGCGCCGGCCTGGCCGTCCCCTCCGCGGTCGCCGAACCCGACGGCCTGGCTCTCAATCCGCTGCACCTCGCCTGGCCCGTGGGCGCGCCCGTGCGCCGGATCTTCACGGAGTGCGTGCGCGAGGCCGGCATCACCGGACCCGCCTTCACCGGTAACGACGTCAACCTCGCCGCGCTCGCCGAGCACCGGCACGGCGCGGGCCGCGGCGCCCGCGACCTGCTGTGCGTGGCCACCGGGCACCGGGGCGTCGGCGGCGCACTCGTGCTGGACGGCCGCCTGCACACCGGCAGTTCGGGCCTGGCGCTGGAGGTCGGCCACCTCACCGTCAACCCCGAGGGCCGCCCCTGCCACTGCGGCAGCCGCGGCTGCCTCGACGTCGAGGCCGATCCGCTGGCCCTCCTCACCGCGGCCGGACGCGAGCCCGGGCCCGAGGTCTCCCTGCTCCAGCAGGCCAAGGACCTGATCCGCACCCAGTACGACGACCCGGCGGTCCGCACGGCCACCGAGGCCCTCATCGACCGCCTCGGCCTGGGCCTGGCCGGCCTGGTCAACATCCTCAACCCCGACCGCATCATCCTCGGCGGCCTGCACCGCACCCTCCTCGACGCCGACCCCGACCGCCTGCGCGCGGTCGTCGCCGACCGCAGCCTGTGGGGCCAGAGCGGCGGCGTCCCGATCCTCGCCTGCACCCTCGACCACAACAGCCTGGTCGGCGCGGCCGAGTTGGCGTGGCAGCCGGTGCTGGACGATCCGCTGGGGGCGCTGACGTAGCTCCGGGAGGACTCATCCCTCGTCGGCGGTCTCCAGGATCCGCGTCCGGGGCGCACCGGCCAGCGCCGGCGCGTTCTCGGCGGAGGACCACACCCGCGTCCTGAGGAACCCCAGGAACCGCTCGGCGTCGGCGACCTCGTCGAAGTCGAGGTCCACGACGACATAGTTGGGGTCGTCGACGGGCTGCTGGACGCGGTAGTGGCGGACGCCCGCGTCCGCGCGCTGCGGGGCGAAGCGGTCGAAGGCCGACTTCCAGGTGGCGAAGTCCTTGATCGGATGCTCGATGTGCAGAGTCGGCATGGCTCCTCCTGGGCCGTTCCCGCCGGTCACCTCCATGCTCGGCGGCGCGCGGGGCGTGCGCATGCCCAAGGGTAGGCCCGGAGCATGCGGATCTCCGTCTCCCGGGGCGGTCACTCCTGGTGGTCATCCCTGCGTCTGCGCCACGACGAGGTGCTCATGCCCGTGCTGCGTCGACTGCGGGTCTTCGAGCGCTGCGGAAGGAACTGGAGGAAGTGACAGAAGCCTACGGCTTTCGATCACTGCCGGTGGCCACGGGAACACCCATGGCCATGGCCCACCTGCCCAGTGGGACCCCGGCGGTGAATCGCCCCACATCGGGGCGCACTCGTTGCGCCACGGTCCAGCCAGGGTCGAAGCTCGACGGACAGGTTCTGTCGGTGAAGTGGGTCACGGATGGTTGACGCCCCACGGGTTCGGTGTGGGCCCTCCGTGTGTGCTGCACGCGGTCGTCGGCGGGAGGAGACGCTGGGCGGCGACTCGGGTGGTGCCGAATGTGGTGTCCGCCGTTGTGGAGGCAGGCGTCAAGCGGGCTGTGGCGGCGGGAAGTTCGGTCTGCGCCAGGGGTGCGCCCGGGTACGTCGCCATGAGGACGCCGGTGCAGTCGTCGCGTTCCTCCGGGGAGAGGCCCGCCGGGAAGCCGATGGTCCGGGGCTTGCTTCCGTCGGTGGTCAGGCGGATGCGCAGGACTGACCTCAGGTCCATCCCCGTCGTCGTGGCGGTGGCCTCCCAGAACTGAACCTGCACCGCGATCGGTTCGCACAGGGGCGTGCCGGTGTGCGAACCGACCACCACCGCCGCGCCCTCGGCCGCCGCCTCGTCGGGGAACGACACTTCCTGGCGCAGCCACTCCGCCTGTTTCTCGGCCGACCAGCCACCGTCCGCTCGGCAGGCGTCGGCGGCGGCCTGTGCGCCGTCGGCCTTTTCCGCGCAGCCGGTTGTCAGCAGCGTCAGAGCTGCCGCCAGTGACGTCAACGACCCGTGGGCGAGCTGGGGCCTGGACATGGTCTCCCTCGATCGGCGCGGGCGAGGCGCCGGCGGCCTCGCGGAGTGGGGGCAGTCTTTGCGGAGCGCGGCGGCGGCTGGGGGACCGGGAAGGGGCATGTAGCCGACTTGTGATCAACACACGCTTGGGGGGCTGGGCAGTCCGTCTTGCGGGAGCGGTTCCGACGGGGGCTCGGCGGGACTACTTGCTGGTACAGGAGTGGCGGAGCGGCAGTCTGTCGCCTGATTTCCCAATTGGTTGAACGTTTGTCGATTGCTGTCCACGATTCTCCTGTCAAGTGCCCGGAGGCACGACTTCCGGCCCCGCCGCTGCAGAAGCGAGTCGAGCATGGTGCGCGTCCGTTCGTCCCTGGCCCAGTTGCCCGCCTACGTCCCCGGCCGAAAAATGCCCGGTGCGGTCGCGCTGGCCAGCAACGAGTCTCCGTACGGGCTGCTGCCCGGTGTCGCGGCGAGGCTCGCGGAAATGGCAGGCGGGGTGTCGCGGTATCCCGACCTGAGCGCCACGGCACTCGTACAGGCCCTCGCCGAGCACCACAACGTCGAGGTCGAGCGGATCGCGGTGGGCGCCGGGTCCTCGGAGGTCTGCGCACAGCTGCTGCACTCGGTCGTCGGGCCCGGCGACGAGGTCGTCTTCGGCTGGCGGTCCTTCGAGGCGTACCCGATCCTCACGACGGTGGCGGGCGGTACGGCGGTGCAGGTCCCACTGCGTGCGCACGGGCTGGACCTCGACGCCATGGCCGAGGCGGTCAGTGACCGGACCCGGCTGGTCTTCGTCTGCAACCCCAACAACCCCACCTCCACCGCGGTCGGCGAGCAGGCGCTGCGCGACTTCGCGGACCGGGTGCCGGGGGACGTACTGATCGTCGTCGACGAGGCGTACCGGGAGTACGCCGACCCCGAGCTGGTCCCCGATGCCCTCGCGCTGCTCGGCGACCGGCCGAACGTGGTGGTGCTGCGGACCTTCTCCAAGGCGTACGGCCTGGCCGGGCTGCGGGTCGGCTACTGCGTGGGCCCGCCCGGCATCGCCGCGCACGTCCGCAAGACCCAGATCCCGTTCAGCGTCAGCGCGCTCGCCCAGGAGGCGGCGATGGTCGCCCTCGGCGAGCACGCGGAGGTCGTCCGGCGGGCCGCCATCACCGTCGCCGAACGGCAACGGGTGACACGGCGGTTGCGTGCCATCGGCTTCGAAGTCCCTGATTCCCAGGCCAACTTCGTCTGGCTGCCGCTCGCCGGTGAAAGCGGGGACTTCGCCCTGCACTGCCTCGCCGACGACGTCGTCGTGCGCCCGTTCGTCGGCGAGGGCGTCCGGGTGACGATCGGGCTGCGGGCGGAGAACGACGCCCTGCTCGCGCTCGCCGCGAGCTGGAGAGGCTGACAGCCATGCGCGTGGGGCCGTACGAGCGGCATCGCGAGCTGCTCCAGCAGGCGGTACGGGCCGTGGCGGCCGGTGAGTGCTGCGCACCGTTCACCCGCGCGGGGCGGGGTGGCACCGACGCGGGCATGAGGTCGACACGGACCGCGGAGAAGGTGTTCGGCTCGCTGCTGGGCCGCGCCTTCGAGCTCGGCCAGCCCGGTGAACTCGGCCGGGTGTGCACAGAGTCCTCGCCGTACGGCATCGCCATGGACATCGGCTATCCGCGGTGCGACCCAGCGGCGCTGGTCGCGGCCGCCGGCCGGGCGATGGCCGGCTGGCGGGCCGCCGGGCCGTACCAGCGGGCCGGGGTGGCGGTGGAGATACTGCGCAGGCTGAACACCCGCAGCCATGAACTGGCGCTCGCCGTGCACCACACCACGGGCCGGTCCCTTGCGGCCGCCTTCCGGGCCGCCGGGCCACCCGCCCAGGACCGCGCACTGGAGGTGGTGGCCCGCGCGTTCGCCGAGTCGGAGCGCGTTCCGGCGGACCTGCGCTGGGAGAGTCCGCGCCGCCGCAAGGAACCGCTGGCGATGGCGGGCACCTGCGCACTGGCGCCGCGCGGTGTGTCGCTGCTCGTCGGCTGCCCCGAGCATCCGATCTGGAACGGCTGGCCGGGCCTGTTCGCCAGCCTGGTGACCGGCAACCCGGTGATCGTGGCCCCGCATCCCAGGTCCGTGCTGCCGCTGGCGATCACCGTGCGCGTCGCGCGGCAGGTGCTGGCGGAGGCCGGACACGACCCCGACCTCGTCACCCTGGCGGTGGCGACACCCGGGGAGCCCCTGCGGCAGCGGCTGGCCACGGACCCGGCGGTGCGCATCGTCGACTTCACCGGCCCGGCCCGGTTCGCCGACTGGCTGGAGCAACACGCCCGGCAGGCCGCCGTGTTCGCCCACCGGACCGGGCTGAACACCGTGGTCCTCGACTCCACCGAGGACTACCGGGGCCTGCTGCACGGCCTCGCGCTCTCCCTGTGCCTGTGCAACGGAACGGTCCGCACGACACCGCAGAACATCCTGGTGCCCGCGACGGGCATCGCGACCGACGAGGGGCGCAAGACCCTCCGTGACCTCGGCGCCGACCTCGGCGAGGCCGTCGACCGGCTGCTCGGGCACCCGGCACGCGTGGCGAGGCTGCTGGGCGCGATCGTCGACGACGAGGTGCGCATGGGGCTGACGCAGGCCGCGCGATACGGCGCGGTGGTGCACGCCTCCGGGGCGCTGCACCATCCGGACCATCCCGGCGCCGACCTGCGCAGCCCGCTCGTGGTCCGGCTGGGGGCGCGGGACGAACGGGTCTACGCCCGGGAGTGGCCCGGGCCGGTCTCCTTTCTGGTGGGCACCGACTCGACCTCGCACAGCCTGGAGATCTTCCGCCGCACGGTCGGCCGCCACGGTGCGCTGTTCGCCGTGGTGCACTCGACCGACCCGTTGGTGCTGGCGGCCACCGAGGCGGCGGCGCTCGACGCCGGGGTCCACCTGGTGGAGAACCTCGCCGACGACCTCCCTGCCGACCCGTCCTCGGCCGCGCCCGAACCGCCGGGCGGGGGCGCGCACTTCGTCACCGGACGGTTCCGGGTGGTGCGCTCGCGCGGCCGCCTCGCCACTGCCGTACGCCCGGCCGTGCGCGACCCCGAGCAACTCGTCGGCGCCTGACGGGCCGGCCGGTACCCCCGGTCAGCCCGTCCAGTCCGCCCCGCGCCCCCGCACCTCGTCGAACACCAGCCAGGTCCGTGTCGAACGCACCCCGGGAACGCCCTGGATGCTCTCCAGCACGACCGAGCGCAACGCCTCGTTGTCCGGCGCGCGCACCAGCACCAGGACGTCGAAGTCGCCCGTCACCAGGGAGACATGCTCCACGTACGGGATCTCGCGCAGCTCGCGTGAGATGTCCCGCCAGGCGGCCTGCTCGGTGCTCAACGTGATGTAGGCGCTCGTGCCGAGGCCCGCCCGCTTGGGGTTCAGCTGCGCGGTGAAGCCGGTGATCACCCCCTCGGCCATCAGCCTGCCGATGCGCGTGTAGGCGTTGGCGCGCGAGATGTGCACCTGCTCGGCCAGCGCGCGGACCGACTGGCGGGCGTCCTTCAGCAGCCGGGCCAGGATCTGGCGGTCGGTGTCGTCGAGCGGGACGGCAGTTCGTCCGGGCACGGCCCCCGCCGGTGAGTCCATCTCGGACACATTGCTCTCCAGAACATCGGAATTCGGCACTTCATCTGCGGTTCACGCGAAGTCTTGAACACATATTCCCTCGTCGTCACCATTCTCCTGTCAAGCGTCCAGAGAAAGCGAGCGCCCTCCATGTCCGTGAAGAGCCTCCGACAGACGGTCCAAGGCCTCCTGCCGTCCCTCACGCCGGTGCGGTTCGTGGCCGAGGACGGCACCCCCGTGGCCAAGCCCCCGGCCGGCTACCACGAGCCTTCGGCGGAGGCCCTGTGCGAGGCCTACCGGCGGATGGTCCTGGGGCGCCGCTTCGACACGCAGGCCACCGCGCTCACCAAGCAGGGCCGGCTCGCCGTCTACCCGTCCAGCCGGGGCCAGGAGGCCTGCCAGATCGGCGCCGTGCTCGCACTGCGCCCGGACGACTGGCTGTTCCCGACCTACCGGGACTCCGTCGCCCTGGTCACCCGAGGCATCGACCCGGTCGAGGTGCTCACCCTGCTGCGCGGCGACTGGCACTGCGGCTACGACCCGGCCGCCACCCGCGTAGCCCCTCAGTGCACCCCGCTGGCCACCCAGGTGCTGCACGCCACCGGCATGGCGGAGGCGCAGCGCCGCAAGGGCGAGGACGGCGTGGCGATGGCCCTGATCGGCGACGGCGCCACCAGCGAGGGCGACTTCCACGAGGCGCTCAACTTCGCGGCCGTCCTCCGCGCGCCGGTCGTCTTCTTCGTCCAGAACAACAAGTACGCGATCTCCGTCCCGCTGGCCCGGCAGACCGCGGCGCCCGCCCTCGCCTACAAGGGCATCGGCTACGGGGTGCGCTCCGAGCAGGTCGACGGCAACGACCTGGTCGCCGTGCTCGCGGTGCTCACCGACGCCGTCGCGCACGCCCGCGCCGGGCACGGCCCCGTCCTGGTCGAGGCGCACACCTACCGCATGGACGCGCACACCAACGCCGACGACGCGACCCGCTACCGCGACGCCGAGGAGGTCGAGCGCTGGGGCGCCGCGGACCCCCTCAGCAGGCTGGAGGCACACCTGCGGGCCCGTGGCGCCCTCACCGACGCCGACGCGGCGGCGGTACGGGAGGAGGCGGAAGCCCTGGCCGCGGACCTGCGCACCCGCATGAACGCGGACACCACCGCCGACCCGATGGAGCTCTTCGACCACGTCTACGCCGAGCCCACCCCTCAACTGCTGGAGCAGCGCGCCCAGTTGGCGGCCGAGCTCGCCGAGACCGCCCTGACTCAGGAGGACTGACCCATGGCCGAGACCACAAAGGCCACCAAGGCCGCCAAGGTCACGATGGCGCAGGCGCTCAACGCCGCGCTGCGCGACGCACTGCGCGAGGACGACCGCGTGCTCGTCTTCGGCGAGGACGTCGGCCCGCTCGGCGGCGTCTTCCGCATCACCGACGGACTGACCCGCGACTTCGGCGAGGAGAGGTGTTTCGACACCCCGCTCGCCGAGGCCGGCATCGTCGGACTCGCCGTCGGCATGGCGATGGGCGGCTTCCGGCCCGTGGTGGAGATGCAGTTCGACGCCTTCGCCTACCCGGCGTTCGAGCAGATCGCCTCCCACGTCGCCAAGCTGCGCAACCGGACCCGGGGGCGGCTCACGCTGCCCATGGTGATCCGCGTCCCGTACGCGGGCGGGATCGGCGGAGTCGAGCACCACTGCGACTCCAGCGAGGCCTACTACGCGCACACCCCCGGCCTGAAGGTCGTCACCCCGGCCACCGCCGAGGACGCGTACTGGCTGCTGCGGGACGCCATCGCCGACCCGGACCCGGTGGTCTTCCTGGAGCCGAAGAAGCTGTACTGGTCGAGGGAGGACACCGACCTGGAGCGGCGCGGTGCGCTGCCGTTCGGGCGGGCTGCCGTACGGCGGGAGGGGCGTGACGCCACGGTCGTCGCGTACGGGCCGTCGGTCCCGGTGGCGCTGGCCGCAGCCGAGGCCGCGGCGGCCGAGGGCATCGAGCTGGAGGTCGTCGACCTGCGCACGATCGTCCCCTTCGACGACGAGACGGTGACGGCTTCCGTACGGCGGACCGGGCGCTGTGTGGTCGTGCAGGAGGCACAGGGCTTCGCCGGGGTGGGGGCGGAGATCGCCGCGCGCGTCCAGGAACGCTGCTTCCACTCGCTGGCCGCACCCGTACTGCGAGTGGCCGGCTTCGACATCCCGTATCCGCCACCGAAGCTGGAGCACGCGCATCTGCCCGGTGTCGACCGGGTCCTCGACGCCGTCGATCGCCTCCAGTTCGGCGACGAACCGGACACCCGGCATCTGCTGAAGGGAGCGGTCGCATGACCACGGCAACGCGCCTGGAGCAGCTGTTCCGGCTGCCCGACCTCGGCGAAGGGCTGACCGAGGCCGAGATCGTCGAGTGGAAGGTCGCCGTCGGCGACACCGTGACCGTCGACCAGGTCGTGGTCGAGGTCGAGACCGCCAAGGCCGCGGTCGAGGTGCCGGTCCCGTACGCGGGCACCGTGCTCCGGCTGCACGCGGAGGCGGGCGCGGCGCTGGCGGTGGGGGAGCCGCTGATCACCGTGGGGGCGGGCGCCCCCGCCGGGGCCGACGGGTCCGCCTGCGGGCCCCGGTCCGAGGAGACGGGTGGCGCACCGGAGCCGGTGGTGCCGGCCGACGCGGCGGCGGAGCGTTACCGGGAGGAGGAACAGGCCGGATCCGGCAATGTGCTGATCGGCTACGGCACCGGCCACGGCCCGACGACCTCGCGCCGCCGCCGTCGGCGCGCCGCAGCGGCAGCGGGCCCGTCCGCGAGCACCGCGTCTGCCGGAGCCGCCCGGAGCGCCAGTGCCGCGCAGCGATCCGGCGCGGTCGACAGTGCCGCACCGGCGGGCGGCGCCGTATCCGCGTCGCACCCCGCACCCGACACCTCGGCCGCCACCGCCACCGCATCGCACGCCCCCCGGGCGATCTCGCCCCTCGTTCGGAGGATGGCCCGGGACCACGGCATCGACCTCACCGGCGTGTCACCGTCCGGCCCGGCGGGAGTCGTCCTCAGAAGGGACGTCGAGCAGGCCATCGCCCGGGCCGGGCAGACTGCGAGCCCGAACCCGGCCGACGGGGCCGCGGCCCCCGACCCCGCACCGCAGGAGCCGACCACGGCGGCCGGCCCCGAGCGCATCCCCCTGCGCGGAGTCCGCCGCGCCGTCGCCGACAAGCTCTCCCGCAGCCGGACCGAGATCCCCGACGCCACCACCTGGGTCGACGTGGACGCGACCGGGCTGCTCGAGGCCAAGAGGGCGCTGGAGTCCGCCGGCACCGGCACCCGCATCGGCCTGCTGGCGCTGTTCGCCCGCATCTGTGTGGCCGGACTGCGCCGCTTCCCCGAGCTGAACTCCACCGTCGACACCGAGCGCCGGGAGATCCTCCGCTACGACGAGGTGCACCTGGGGTTCGCCGCCCAGACCGAACGCGGGCTGGTCGTCCCGGTCGTCCGCGACGCCCACCTCATGACGACCGTCCAACTGGCCGCCGAACTCGCCAGGTTGACCGAGCTCGCCCGCGGCGGGAACCTGCCGCCGCACGCGCTGACCGGAGGCACCTTCACCCTCAACAACTACGGGGTGTTCGGCGTCGACGGATCCACACCGATCATCAACCACCCGGAGGCCGCCCTCCTCGGCGTGGGCCGCCTCGTCGACAAACCCTGGGTCGTGGACGGCGAGTTGACGGTCCGCAAGGTCACACAGCTCTCCTTCAGCTTCGACCACAGGGTCTGCGACGGCGGAGTGGCCGGTGGCTTCCTGCGTTTCGTGGCCGACTGCGTGGAGCGCCCGGCGATCCTGCTCGCGGACGTCTGATCCGCCGACCTCATCCGTAGGCCTCAGCCCGGCCCAACACTCCTCAGCCTCGACTCTCAGTCCCTGACCTCCAGCCTTCCGCGCATCCGCCCCTGGGCGGACTACGTCCATCGATCTACCGAACGTTCGGCCAGGAGTTCCCCATGTCCACCGACTTCTACGCCCGCCACGCAGCCCTGCTCCAGCAGGCCGTGGAGCACGCCGCCGACCGCGGCTACTGGACTCCGTACCCGGAGACACCCAGCACCTCCGACTACGGAGCCGAGGCGCCCCAGCAGGGCGAGGCCGCCTTCCGCGCCCTCCTCGGCAACGCCTTCCCCCTCGAAGGACACCCCACCGCCGGCACCGTCCCCGCCACCGAGTTCTCGCCCTACGGCTTCCCGCTCGACGTCACCTACCCCTACCTCGCCCCCGACACGGCCGTCGCCACGGCCAAGGCCGCTGCCACGGCATGGCGCGCCGCCAGCCCCGACACCCGGGCCGGAGTCGCGGCCGAGATCCTGGCCCGGCTGAACGCGGCGAGCTTCGAGATCGCGCACGCCGTCCAGCACACCACCGGCCAGCCGTTCGTGATGGCCTTCCAGGCCGGTGGCCCGCACGCCCAGGACCGCGGGCTCGAAGCGGTGGCGTACGCCTGGTACGAGCAGAAGCGCCACCCGGCCACCGCCCGCTGGAGCAAGCCGCAGCGCAGGGGCGGCCCGCTCGCCATGGACAAGACCTTCACCCCGGTCGGACGCGGCGTCGCCGTGCTGATCGCCTGCAACACCTTCCCCACCTGGAACGGCTACCCGGGCTTGTTCGCGAGCCTGGTCACCGGCAACCCGGTGATCGTCAAGCCGCATCGGCGGGCCGTGCTGCCGCTGGCCATCACGGTGCGCATCGCCCGTGAGGTCCTGACGGAGGCCGGATTCGAGCCGGACGTGGTACTGCTCGCCGCCCAGCGCCCCGACGAGCGCACCGCCACCGCCCTGGCCACGCACCCCGATGTGCGCATCGTGGACTTCACCGGGTCGAGCGAGTTCGGCGACTGGCTGGAGACCAACGCCCGCCAGGCCGCCGTGCACACCGAGAAGGCCGGACTCAACACCGTCCTCGTCGACTCCACCGACGACTACGCGGGACTGCTGCGCAACCTGGCCTTCTCGCTCGCCCTCTTCAGCGGCCAGATGTGCACCACCCCGCAGAACATCCTGGTCCCGCGCGAGGGCTTCACCACCGACCAGGGGCCGCGCACGGCCGACGAGTTCGCCACCGACCTGGGTACGGCGCTGGACAAGCTGCTCGGCGACCCCGCGCGTGCCGCCGGCACCCTGGGCGCGATCGTGAACGAGGGCGTCCTGAACCGGCTGGAGGAAGCGGCGACGGTCCTCAGCGGCCGTATCGCGCACCCCTCCCGGGAGGTGGCGCACCCCGAACACCCCGACGCGGTCGTCCGCACCCCGTTGGTGGCCCGGCTCGACGCCGGTGCCGACGAGAAGACGTACACCAGCGAGTGGTTCGGCCCGGTCTCGTTCGTCATCGGCACCGACTCCACCGCGCACGGCCTGCGGCTCCTGCACGAAACCGTCCGGCGGTACGGCGCGCTGACCGCCTCCGTGTACACCACCGACGACGACGTGCTGGCGGCGGCCCGCGAGACCGCTCTGGACGCCGGCGTGCATCTGTCGGAGAACCTGACCGGCGCCGTCTTCGTCAACCAGTCCGCCGCCTTCAGCGACTTCCACGGCAGTGCCGCCAACCCGGCAGCCAGCGCCACCCTGTCCGACCCCGCCTTCGTCACCGGCCGCTTCGCGACGCTGCAGTCGCGTCGGCCCGTTCCCTTCGAGGAGTCCGCCCATGTCTGACGACGTCTTCCTGATCGACGGCGCGCGCACCCCGCAGGGCCGCTACGGCGGCGTACTGGCCTCCGTGCGTCCCGACGACCTGGCCGCCCTGGTGGTGGCTGAGGCCGTGCGCCGTGCCGGGATCCCGGCCGAGGCCGTGGACGAGGTGGTCCTGGGGGCCGCCAACCAGGCGGGTGAGGACAACCGGGACGTGGCGCGCATGGCCGTGCTGCTGGCGGGGCTGCCGCACACCGTCCCCGGCTACACGGTCAACCGGCTCTGCGCCTCCGGGCTGACCGCGGTCGCGAGCGCCGCCCAGGCGATCCGCTCCGGGGAAGCGGACCTGGTGGTCGCGGGCGGGGTGGAGTCCATGACCCGCGCCCCCTGGGTGATGGCCAAGCCCGGCACCCCCTGGGCCAAGCCGGGGGAGGTGCACGACACCTCGCTGGGCTGGCGCTTCACCAACCCGCGCTTCGCCGCCGCCGACCGGGCGGTGCCCGCGGGGGCCGGTCCCGAGACGGTCAAGGTGACCCTGGCGATGGGGGAGACGGCCGAGGAGGTCGCGGCCCTGGACGGCATCACGCGTGCCGAGTCCGACGCGTTCGCGTTGCGCAGTCACCAGCGGGCCGTGGCGGCACGGGAGGCGGGGCGCTTCGACCGCGAGATCGTGCCGGTTCCGGTGAAGGACGGTGAGGTCACCCGCGACGAGGGGCCGCGCCCCGGCACGACGCTGGAGAGGCTCGGTGCTCTGCGGACCATCTTCCGCAAGGACGGCATCGTCACCGCCGGTTCCTCCTCGCCGCTGTCGGACGGCGCCGCCGCGCTGGTGGTCGCGAGCGCCGAAGCCGTGGAGCGGTACGGGCTCACCCCGCGGGCGCGGATCGTCACCTCCGCGTCGGCCGGCGTCCAGCCCCATGTCATGGGCCTCGGCCCGGTTCCCGCCACGGAGAAGGCCCTGGCCCGCGCCGGATGGCAGGCCCGGGACGTGGACGCGGTAGAGCTGAACGAGGCGTTCGCCGCGCAGGCCCTGGCGGTCATGCGCCGTCTCAAGCTCGACGAGGAGAGGGTCAACGCCGACGGCGGCGCCATCGCGCTCGGCCATCCCCTCGGCTGCTCCGGCGCCCGCATTCTGCTGACGCTGCTCGGCCGGCTGGAGCGCGAGGACGCCCGCCGGGGCTTGGCGACGCTGTGTGTGGGAGTCGGCCAGGGCGTCGCGATGCTCGTGGAGCGCGTATGAGCACCGCAACCGCCTACGAGACGCTGCTCGTCGAGGAACGCGAGGACCGGGTCGTCGTCACCCTGCACCGGCCCGAGGCCCGCAACGCCATCAGCGGCCGCATGATCGCCGAACTGCACGAGGTGTGCGGTCTGCTGGAAGCCGATCCGAAGCTGCTGCTGCTCACCGGGCACGGCGGTGTCTTCGCGGGCGGCGCCGACATCGCCGAGCTGCTGCGGCGCGGCCGGAACGATGCCCTGCAGGGCATCAACAGCCGCCTGTTCGAGCGCGTGCGCAGACTCCCCATGCCCACGCTCGCCGCCGTCGACGGCTGGGCGCTGGGCGGCGGCGCCGAACTGTCGTACGCCTGCGACCTGCGTATCGCGGGACCGGACGCCGTCTTCGGCAACCCCGAGCCCGGGCTCGGCATCCTCGCCGCGGCCGGGGCCTGCTGGCGCCTGCCCGAGCTGGTCGGCGAGTCGATCGCCAAGCAGGTGCTGCTCGCCGGGCGGAACCTCGACGCGCCCGCGGCACTGGCGGCGGGCCTGGTCATCGGTGTCGTACCGGCGGACAGGCTGCTGGACGAGGCGCACGCCCTGCTCGACCGCATGGCCCGCTCCTCCGCCACCGCCCTGCGGCTGACGAAGCTCGTCGTCGACTCACCCGGTGCCCACCCGGTCGCCGACGACCTGGCACAGGCCGTGCTGTTCGAGGGACAGGACAAGAAGGACCGCATGACACGCTTCCTGGAGAAGAGGAGCCGGGCATGACCTCAGCCCCCACAGTCGTCGCGGTGATCGGCGGCGGACGCATGGGCGCCGGCATCGCACAGTCCTTCGCGACGGCCGGTTCGGCCGTGACCGTCGTGGAGAGCGGCGAGCAGGCCGCGGCCGCGGCGCTGGACCGCGTCGCCGCCGGGCTGAACAGAGCCTCCGAACGGGGCGCACTGGCCGAGCCCGCGGAGGAGGTGCTGGCCCGGGTGACGACGGTTCCGTCCGTCGACGCCCTGCCCCCGCACGCCGACCTGGTCGTCGAGGCCGTTCCCGAGGACGCCGCGCTCAAGGCCCGGCTCCTCGCCGCCGCCGAGCAGACGGTGGGCCCGACCACGATATTGGCCAGCAACACCAGCTCCCTGTCGGTCACCGACCTCGCCGCCGCCCTCACCCGGCCCGCCCGCTTTCTGGGCATGCACTTCTTCAACCCCGTGCCCGCCTCCGAACTGGTCGAGATCGTCGTCGCACCCGACACCGCGGCCGACACCGTCGAGGCGGCCCTCGGCTGGACCCACTGCCTCGGCAAGAAGGACGTCGTCGTCCAGGACTCGCCCGGCTTCGCCAGCAGCCGCCTCGGCCTGGCGCTGGGCCTGGAGGCGATCCGCATGGTCGAGGAGGGCGTCGCGGAACCGGACGCGATCGACGACGCCATGCGGCTCGGCTACAAGCACCCCATGGGACCGCTGCGCCTGACCGACCTGGTCGGACTCGACGTACGCCTCGCCATCGCCGAGCACCTGCACGCCACACTCGGCGAGCGCTTCGCCCCTCCCCGGCTGCTGCGCGAGAAGGTCGCCCGTGGGGAGCTCGGCCGCAAGACCGGAAAGGGGTTCTACACGTGGGAATGAGCGTTACGAGCCCGCTTCCGGCCGACGAGACGCGGCACGGCGTCGGCTACACCGTGGACGGCGGCGTTGCCGTCATCGAACTCCGAAGGCCCTCTGCGGGAAACGCCTTGGACGTGTCGTTGCGCGCCGGACTGAGCGCCGCCATACGCCGGGTGCGCGGCGACGGCGACCTCGTCCGGGCGGTGCTGCTCACCGCCGAGGGTCGGCACTTCTGCGTCGGACAGGACCTCAAGGAGCACGCGCGAGCCCTGGAGAGCGCCCCCGCCTCCGCCTTCGCCATCGTCCGGGACGAATACAACCCGCTCGTCGAGGAACTGTGCGCGCTGCCGCAGCCTGTAGTCGCGGCCATCGAGGGCGCCTGCGTTGGAGCGGGGCTGGGGCTCGCGCTCTGTGCCGATCTGCGGGTCGCGGGAGCCGGGGCTCGCTTCTCGACCGCCTTCACCGGGATCGGCCTGGCCGCCGACAGCGGTCTGAGCGGGGCTCTGGCACAGGCGGTCGGCCGGTCGCGAGCCGCCTCCCTGATGCTCCTCGGCGACCGCTTCGACGCCGAAGCGGCACAACAGTGGGGCCTCGTCCACAGCGTCGTGCCGGACGGCGGCGCCGCCGCGGAGGGCCTGGCCCTCGCCAAGCGTCTTGCCGCCGGCCCCACCGCCGCGTACGCCGAGGTCAAGGCGCTGCTGCGGACCGACGGGGCGGCCTTGCCCGTGGTACTGGAACGCGAGGCGGCGGCCCAGGAGCGGCTGGGCAGGACCGAGGACCACCGGACCGCGGTGCGGGCCTTCCTCGAGGGCCGGCAGCCGTCCTTCACCGGACGCTGAGCCGGCTGACGTCACTTGTCAGACCACGAAGAACTCAACCATGATGCCGACCGAACGAATGGTCGGTAGGGAAGGTGGTACAGATGGCCGCGTCACACGCCGCCGAGGCACCCCCGGAGGGGCAGCTCCAGGAGCACTTCGATGCGACGCTCTCGCGTGACCAGCGGATCGAGCCGCGGGACTGGATGCCGGAGGGCTACCGCAGGACGCTGATCAGGCAGATCGCGCAGCACGCCCACTCGGAGATCATCGGTATGCAGCCCGAGGGGGAGTGGATCACCCGTGCCCCGTCGCTGCGCCGCAAGGCGATCCTGTTCGCCAAGGTGCAGGACGAGGCCGGGCACGGGCT